>SHVL01000011.1 GCA_009694305.1 Thermoleophilia bacterium | reverse complement strand
ACACCTCGGAGCTGCCGGTGAAGTGACGGTAGCCGGCGAGCGGCTTCAGCGTGAAGTCGGGGTAGTTCTCGAAGCGCTGCGGGTGGGTGAGCCCGGCCACGCGCGCGCCGTCCTTGCTCGCGCCCAGCTCGAACGCCCGGCCGAGCGAGCGGCCTCTCGTAGACGACGTGCTTGCCGGCCGCGCTCGACCTGACCGCGAGGAAGCGCACTTCCCTGGGAGGCGCCTCGGGCGAGGCCGAAGTGGCAGTTCGTGTAGCGGCCGGCGGGCTTGTTCGGGCCAGCTGTCTGCGGTGTAGATGATCGCAAACGTCTCGTCCGAGCGCGGCTTGCAGAGCTCGAGGTAGTCGCGGAAGAGGTCATTCAGCTCCTCTCCGAGCGCGATCACGCCGACGGTGTCGTGGATGGTCGCCGTCGTGCTACTTCGCAGTCCGTGTCCGCTTGAACTCCGGCATCACGTGCTTCGCGAAGAGTTCGCTCGACCTGAGCGCCAACTCGTGGGACATCGGCGGCCCGAACCGCGTGAAGCAGATCAGCTCGTCGACGCCGCAGTCCTCGAAGAACTTCAGCTTGCGGATCACCGTCTCGGGGCTGCCGATGAGCGAGAGGTCGTTGTAGATCTCGTCGTACTCGAGCTTGCTGAACTTCTCGATGACCGGCGTGAGCCAGGCGTAGTCCGGGGGTGCCGTGCTCGCGTCATGCGAGGCCCACAGCTCGCCAGCCTTACGCGGGTACCAGATCGCCGCCTCCTTCGCCTCTCTGTACGCCTGCTCGTCGGTCTCCGCGACGTACACGAACTCGTTGTGTACGAGCTTCAGGTCGGTGCGCCCCTTCTCGGCGGTGATCTCGTTCCACGGCTCGAAGTAGTTCTCCTTCAGCAGCTGCCACGGCGTCAGGAATGGCCCGATCAGGCCGTTGATCCCGCGGTCGACGATCTTCCGCACGGTGGTGTCGCTGAGGGCCGGCTGGTAGAGCGGCGGGTACGGCTTCTGCAGCGGCTTCGGCAGTAGGCGGATCCCCGGGAACTGCCAGTACTTCCCGTTGTGGGCGTACGTGTCGTTCGTCCAGAGGTTGATGATCGCCTCGAGCGACTCCTCGAACCGCTCCTTCGCCTCCCACAACGAGATGTTGTAGCCCTCGAACTCGGCCGGCTGCATACCGCGGCCGACGCCGAAGCGCACGCGACCGTTCGAGAGGTGGTCGAGCAGCGCGACGCGCTCCGCGACGTCGATCGGGTGATGCCACGGCAGGACGATGACACCGATCCCGATGTCGATCCGCGAGGTCCTCGCGGCCACCGTCGCTGCCATCATCTCGGGGCACGGGCGACCGTACTCCCCGAAATGATGCTCCGCGAACCAAACGCAATCATATCCCAACTCCTCGAGCGCGACCGCGTGCTCGATCGTCTCGTTGATCGTTTCCGGCTGGTCGTGCAGCGCGCTGGTAGCCCAGAGCATTGAAAAATCCACGTTGCCTCCTCGTTCGCTTTGTCGTCTACGCTGCGCGACCGCGCGCCGTCACCCCGATCGTCCGGCACTTCGGCACCGGCTTGCCCTGCCTGGCCATTGCGCGCGGAAGATCCCGTGCAGGAACCGGCCCTGCACCCGCTGCTGCCCGACCGCCGCGTAGATCTCGCTGAAGTCGATCACGCCGCTCGTTGCGACCGCCTTCGGCGCAGGCCGCCGCTCGTCGGCAGACGGATCGATGTACGTGCTCGTCGTCTTGGACAACCCGTCCACCCACTCCACTCCCGAGGTCAAGTTGACGCGGCGTCGCGCACCGTACCGATGTAGCCGACAATCTTGTGAGTGACGGCGGGGTTGAATATAATAGTCTGTGCGGACGATGACGTCGCTGTGGGGGGCCCTTGCGAAGGTGCCGCATGCTCGCCGTTTATACTCGACCAGGAGGACGACCGTGGATTTCTCTGTTGCAACCGTTATCAGTCAGGAGCGCGGAAAACCAGAGCGCCACCACGAAATTCTCGAGCAGGTTGTCGCCTGCGAGAGGCTCGGTTTCGATTGCTACTGGTTCACGGAGCACCATTTCGAGGAGTATGGGCGGCCGTGTCCTGAGCTGCTCGCTGCCACAGCGCTTGCGATGACCAAGCGCATCGACATCGGGATTGCCATAGTCGTCCTCCCCTGGCACAACCCGATCGAAGTCGCAGAACAGATCGCCACCCTCGATCACCTCGGCCAGGGCCGCTTCCGAGTCGGAGTCGGGCGCGGGAACCAGCCGCACGAGTTCGCCGGCTTCGGCATCCCACTCACCGAGGCCAACCTGCGCTTCGAGGAGTCGTACACGATCATCAACGGTCTGTTGACGAACGAGAGGTTCTCGTACGACGGCCAGTTCTGGCAGATCCCGGAGATCGAGCTCGTGCCGAAGCCGTTCACGAAGCCGTTGCCGCAATTCTGGCAGCCGGCGGTGAGCGAGGCCTCGATCCGGAAGATCGCGCAGAAGGGGATCAACGGTCTGATCGGCCCGTACCTGACCCCATACGAGGTACTGAAGGAACGGTACTTCGATGTCTGGCACCAGGCGAAGAGCGACTTCGGCAGTCCCGACTTGCGCCTTGCGCACAACGAAGTGGTTCACATCGCCCCGACCGACGAACAAGCGTACGCTGAAGCCCAGGACGCCGTGATGTGGTACGTCCGTAAGGCGTCGAATGTCTGGGGCAAGCAGAACGCGGCCGAAGCTACTCCCGACTACGCGTACCTCGCGCCGATCATCAAGCAGTTCAAGCAGCTGACGTACGACGACATCGTCGAGAGTCACGCCATTATCGGTAGCCCTGAGACGGCAATTGAAAAGATCAAGTTCTTCGATCGATGTGGCGTCGAGGAGCTGATCCTCTTCGCTGGTATGGGCCCTCAGCTCGACCAAGCCAAGTTGATGAGCTCGCTGGAGCTTTTTGGAGAGCGCGTCATTCCTGCGTTCAAGTAGGAGGCGGACAAGGATGTCGTCGCGGCCGGAGGGTAGAGGCGACTGAAGTCCCGACGAAACGCAGTTCGAAAGGATGGCTGATGAAACCGCAGTCCGAACGTGTGGGCGCAGGTGGAAAGAAGCAGAGCCTGCTCTGGCAGGAACTGACGAACACGGAGCTGGAGGAGGCCCGCGACTCCGACTACCTCGTGCTGATCCCGCTCGGGGCAATGGAGCAGCACGGACCTCACCTGCCTGTCGATACGGACGTCGCGATTGCCTGGGCGGTTGCCCAAGACGTTGCGCGACGCCTGGACTCCACCGTCGTCGCACCACCGATCTGGTGGGGCTACAGCTCGAGCCACATGAGCTTCCCGAGCACAATCTCGCTCCGACCTCAGACGTTGCTCGCACTGCTCGACGACATCATCGGCAGTCTCATCTCGCACGGCTTCCGCAAGATTGCGATCGTGTCGAGTCACGCGACGAACCGCCCGGTGGGCCAGCTCGCAGTCCGCGAGTGCGCCGCCCGGCACGGCGTCCCGATCCTCTACCTGCACTACATCGATTTCTGCCGCAAGGTGTTCGCGGACGAGCGCGTCACCGGTATCGGCGGCGAGATGCATGGCGGCGAGTTCGAGACCTCGATCCAGCTCCACCTCCATCCGGAGCTGGTCAAGATGGACCTTGCCGTCGCCGACTACGTCGACCCGAAGCGCCACTTCGGCATCTCGAGCGCGGGCCGGGACCTCAACGACGCCGGCAACGTCTCGCTGGGCTACGACATCGAGAAGCTCTTCCCGACAGGGGTGATGGGTGACGCCACGCTCGCCGATGCGAAGCTCGGCGCTCGCCTGTTCGAGGCTGCGGTGACCGGCATCGTCACCGCGCTCGATGAGTACCGGAGCCACGACTACGGGGATAGTGCGCGCTCATCGGTCAGGCTCGATCCTGATTCCTGGCAACGGCGTGACTGACACGTCGGTTGACGTCGGTCGGCTCGACGGTCGCGTCGCGATCGTCACCGGCAGCGGAACGGGGATCGGACGCTCCATCGCCCTGGCGTTCGCTGCGGAAGGGGCGAACGTCGTCTGCTGCGGCATCGACGAGTCGCTCAACGAGGCGACGGTCGGGTCGATCCGAGCCGCAGGCGGGGAGTCCGTATTCGTCCGGGCCGACGTCCGCGTCGCGGGCGACGTCGCCGCGATGGTTGCGACAGCGATCGCACGCTACGGCGGCGTCGACATCATCGTCAACAACGCCGGCATCGGCATCCACGGCAGAATCCACGAGATCGTCGAGTCCGACTGGGATGACGTGATCGCGACGAACCTCAAGAGCATCTACTACACCTCGCGTGAGTGCATCCCGCACTTTCTCGAGCGCGGGCACGGGAACATCGTGAACATCGCCTCGACCTTCGGCATTCTCGCCTTCCCAGCCTACGCTGCCTACTGCGCCTCGAAGGGCGCAGTGATCGCGCTAACCAAGCAGATGGCGCTCGACTACGGCCCAGCGATCCGGGTCAACTGCGTCTGTCCGGGAGCCACTGAGGCACCCCGGATCAGGCGCTTCATCGACTCTTCCGCCGATCCGGCGGCAACCGAGGCGTCCCTCGGGGCGCTGAACCGGGTCATGTCGCGTCTTGCGCAGCCGGAAGAGGTCGCAGCCTCCGTGGTCTTCCTCGCGTCCGACGAATCGTCGTTCGTGACGGGCCACGCGCTCGTCGTCGACGGCGGTCAGACCATCGACGCATGACACCGACACTGCTGGTCGCCGAGAACGTCAGCAAGCGCTTCGGCACGCTGCAGGCGAACGATCGGATCAACCTGGAGCTGCGCGGAGGCGAGGTGCACGCCTTGCTCGGGCAGAACGGCGCGGGGAAGAGCACACTCGTCAGCATTATTACCGGACGCTTCGCCCCCGACGAGGGCCGGATCGTTATCGACGGCCGCGATATCCCGACGGGAGATCCACATGCGTCCGTGGAACACGGAATCGCAACCGTCTTCCAGGAGCTGATGCTTGTGCCGTCGATGACCGGCCTCGAGAACATCGGCCTCGCGCTTCGCGAGTCGGCGAATCGCACCCTTCGCAAGCGCATCGAAGCCGTCCAAACGGAGTACACACTCGCCGCGCCGCTCGACATCCCGGTGCGGAACCTCGAAATGCCGCAGCGTCAGCGGATCGCACTTACCCGTGCGCTGGCGCAGAAGCCGCGCGTGTTGTTGCTGGACGAGCCGACCAGCTTGCTGAGCCCCACTGCGGTCGCGGGGTTTCTGGAGAAGGTACGCGAACTCGCCGAGAGCGGGATCGCCATCCTCCTGATCACCCATCGGCTCGACGAAGCACGGACGATCGCTGACCGTCTGACGGTGCTCCGGCATGGACGGAACGTCGCCAGCCACGATCGGTCGACGGTGCCATCGAACAGCGATCTTGCGATGGAGATGCTCGGTGTGCGGCTCGTTGACGAGATCGAGGTCTCTGAGCCACAGGATCAGCGGATGCTCGTCGTGGCTGACCTCTCCGCTGTCAACGAGTCCAAGCAGACAGTCATCAATAACGTCTCATTCGAGGTCAGGGCAGGGGAGATTGTCGGCATTGCAGGCGTGGACGGCAATGGGCAGTTCGAACTCCTCGAGGCGATCGCAGGTCTCCGCCACACGGGCGCTGGCCGTGTCGAACTCGAGGGCACAGATCTGACCGCGCTCTCATACCGGGAGCGCTTCGAACGTGGCGTGAAGCTCGTCTCAGGCGACCGCCAGCGTCACGGGATCATCCCGACGTTCTCGATCTCCGATCACTTCGAGTACGCGCTCGGGCGCGAGACACTCACGCGGCTGCCGTCTGTCCTGAGCGACTACGACGTCCGGCCATCACACCCGAGGCACCGCGGAGATCAGCTCTCGGGCGGCAACCAGCAGAAGATGATCGTCGCAGCAGCCTGCGAGCAAGATCCGAAGCTTCTCCTGTTGGCCTACCCGACGCGCGGCCTCGACGTACAGGCGAGCCTCAAGTTGAGGGAGGTGCTCGTCAGCCACGCCCGACGCGGCGTCACCATACTCATCACGTCGAGCGACCTCGAGGAGCTCTTGTCAATCTCGCACCGAATCGTCGTCATGAACCGTGGCCGTATCGTCGGCACGCAGCACCGCGAAGCGATCGACCACCAGCAGCTCGCGGAGTGGTTTACCGCGAGCGACGACGAGACCAGGGGCAACGCGGCGTGAGCAGCGCTCCTGCCGTTCCAGCTCCCGCTCTCGAGCCGCCGCGGCGCGGCCTCCTGCGCGGCCGGGGCGGGGCATGGCGCGAAGTCGGCACGCAGGTACTCGCATTCCTGCTCTCGCTCGGCGTCCTGATCGGCATCCTCACCGCACTCCACTACGATCCGGCCCAGATTCTCTGGGCGCTATGGAACGGATCCGTCGGCTCGAGACCCTCGCTCGGCGTTTCCGCGAGCGAGGCGACGCCCATAATTCTGACAGCCGTTGCCGTCTGGTTGGCTGCACAAACGGGACTCTTCAACATCGGCGCCGACGGGCAGCTCCAGATGGGCGGCCTAGCTGCAGTCGTGACGACGCTCTACGCCGGCTTGCCGTCCACGTCCTGGGTGCTGATCCCGCTCGGCCTGCTCGCGGCCACCGTCGCCGGCCTCCTCTGGGCTGGGATCGTCGCCGTGATCAAGGTGTACCGCGGGGCAAACGAGATCATCTCGACCTTGATGTTGAACTTCGTCGCGTTCATCATCATTAGCCAGCTCATCCGCGGCGTGCTCCAGGACGCGGCAAACCCCTACACGCCTCAGTCGAAGCCAATTCCCAGCGGTGCGAAGATCAATGCGTTGCTCAGCGGGACGCAACTCACTTGGGGCATCATCGTCGCGCTCGTCCTCGCATTCGGCACCATTGTTTTCGTGAAGAACACGACGGTTGGTCTACGCCTACGAGCCATCGGCCTCAATCGGGAGGCAGCCAGGTACTCGGGCATTGCGATCGAGCGCTACTGGCTCAGTTCGATGCTCATCAGCGGTGCGATCTGCGGTCTGGCCGGCGGACTCGTCCTGCTCGGGCTCCGGTACTACATCGCGCCCGGATGGGCCTCGCCGTGGGGCTACACCGGAATTCTCATCGCCTTTCTCGCGACACGCAGTCCCTACCTGATCCCGCTCTGGGGCGTTCTCTTCGGCATGCTCGGTTCCGCGGGTCCTGTACTCAAGGGCGAGGCGTCAGTGCCAGACTCGATCGTCACGATCATGCAGACCTTGCCCGTGATCGTCCTCTTCCTCCTGTGTGTCGTCGCACGGCGCAGCGGAGGGCTGCTCGCGGCGTTCGGCCGGCCGAAATCAAGCTCTCCGGTCGAACCGCCGGCCGGGGAGACCGCAGAGATCGCGCGGCCAGGAGCCGTCGGTGTGTAGCCTCCTGTTGACAGTGTTCTTCGGAACCTCGGATTTCTGGAATTCCACCGTCCGAGTGACCTGCCCGATCGCCCTGGCGGCCGTCGCCTGCATCCTCACCTCCCGCGCCGGCGTGCTGTTCGTCGGGGTCGAGGGCGTCATGCTGATCTCCGCCTTCTTCTCGATCGCCGGGGTGGTCTGGACCGGCTCGATCGCCCTGGGCGTCGTGTTCGCGATCGTCGCAGGTGTTGTCACGAGCCTCTTCTTCGGCTTCCTCTCGATGACGCTGCGCATGGGCGACGTCGTCGGCGGGCTGGTAGTTCATGTTCTGTCGATCGGCCTTACGGCGTTCCTCGTCGAGCAGTGGTTCAGCGCCGGTGCGACGATCGGGGCACTGTCCCTTGGGCCCAGCTGGGGCTCGACGGGGAATCACTGGCTGGACATCGTCGCCCACCAGCAGCCGTTGACGTACTTCACAGTCATCGGAGCGATCTCGGTCGCGATCTTCCTGCGAACCCGGCTGGGCCTCGTCGTCCGCTCCAGTGGTGAGTCCGTAAGCGTGGCGCAGACACTCGGCATCAAGCTGGTGAGGCTCCGGTATTGCGTCCTTGCAGCCGCCGGAACACTCCTTGGCCTTGCGGGGGTGACGATCGGGCTCGCGATCATCGGCACCTTCGATACCAGCATCGCCAGCGGACGAGGCTTCATTGCACTTGCCTGCGTGATCCTTGGAGCCTGGCGACCACTCGCCGTACTCGCCGCTTCGTTGCTCTTCGGAATCGCATACGCAGTGCAGTTCCGCGTCGGCGCGGCGGGGCAGTGGATGCAACTGCTGCCCTATGTCGTCACACTGCTGGCGATCGCGCTCTTCTGGGGACGCACCCAGGGGCCGGCGGAGGAAGGGCTCGGTCTCCCTAACGACTCGAAGTAGACGTCCAGTAGAGGCCTGGCCGCTTGTCGATATGGCGCGCCGCGGCGGGCTGGACACCTGGCGGAGAGCTCAGCGGATCGTGAAGCCGGCGTCGACGGTGAGGACAACGCCGAACACCGAGCTTGCTCCGGGTGAGATGAGGTACGCGATCGCGGCGGCGATCTCATCGGGCCGGATCAGTCGTCCGTGAAGGTGGTTCTGCTCGAGAAACGCCCGTGCGGCATCCGGGTCCGGGTAGGTGCCAAGCCAGCCTTTCACCATCGGCGTCTCCGTCGGGCCAGGGCAGACGGCGTTGACTCGGATGCCTTCCCGCCCATGGTCGAGCGCCATCGCGCGCGTCAGCTGGATCACTGCTCCCTTCGACGCGCAGTACGCTGCCGCTCCCTCGGTCGCAACGAGGCCCAGGTTCGACGCGACATTGACGATCGCCCCGCCGCCCGCTGCGCGGAGGTACGGCAGTGCGGCCCTGGCGACGAGGTAGACCCCGCTCACGTTGACCGCAAATGTCCGTTGCCACTCCTCGAAAGAAGCCTCGACCGTCCCGAGCAACGCGACGCCCGCGCACGTCACAATCGTGTCCAGTCCTCCGAGCGCCGCTGCCGCCTCGTCGACGGCGCGGCGTACGTCGTCCTCGGACGAGACGTCGGCGACGACCCGGCAGGTAGCGTCGAGCGAGGCAAGCCCGCGGGCGTCGAGATCGAGCGCCGCGACCTTCATGCCGTCGGCGAGGAGGCGCGCGACGGTTGCCGCACCGATTCCCGATGCCGCCCCGGTCACCAGGGCGCGCCCGTACGTTCCCGGCTCCACTCGCCTTCCGCCGACTCTCTTAGTGCAGCTGGCCAGCGACGACTCGGCCGTCTTCGACGATCACGCGGCCGTCCAGGAAGAGCGAGCAGTTACGCATCGGGATGTCGAGGTGGTAGGGCGTGTCGCGCGGGCCACCCATGTCGGTGTTGGGACCAGTGGAGAACAAGACGTTGCCCGCAAACGAGCGCAAATCCATCTGGAGGGCGGTTGGATCGGGATGGAGCTCCCACCGCGCCGTCTCGTTGACGCCCCAGCCGATATGCGAGACGCCGAAGGCATCGCGGTCGTCGTGAGGATCGGGAAAGTAGTCGCGAACGAGCATCGCGTCGACTCCGTCCCCGGCGATCTCGACGATGTACCCAGCCTCGATCCTGAAGCTGACCGGGCTGCTGACGATTCGCGGCGCCGGCAGCAGGACGACGTCGCCCGGGGCGAGCACGACCATGCCGTCGACACCGTTGTCGCTGGCATGTGTCGCGAGGAATCCGGCCGGCCAGTGGTCCCATCTCCCGGGTGTGTCGGTGAACCCGTACTCGGTCAGGATCGGGAAGCCCCCGGTCAGGCTGAAGGTCGCGTCCGTCCCCGCCCGTGATGTCACCCGGAGCTCGGTCGCGGCAGCCATCAGCTCAGCCCCCGCTTCGACCTGGGAGCGCAATCCTCGCGTGGGGAGCAGCCTCGCCAGCATGTCCAGCGGCTCGACGCAGGCTAGAACTCGAGTGCCGGCCGCAAGCAGCTCGAGCTGTTCCAGTGAGAAGTGGATGAACGCGAGGTCGACGACGAGATCGGCGCGCTTGAGGAGGTCGAGGAGGTCAGTGCGGCCGGCGAGCGTCGTGTGGCCGATCCCGAGCGTGCCGCGCAAATCCTTCTGAGGCGGTATCCCGAGCACGAAGGTCTCCGCCCCTAGCGCCGCAGCGGCAGCGGCGAACCCGTTCGCGCGCTCGTGTCGTGAACCCGTGGGAGCCAGGATGGCCACCGTCTGCCCGTCCTCGACGCCGCAGAGCTCGAGCTCCTCGCGGAACAGCTGGACCGCCTCGGAACTATCTTCCCTCATCTGGTCCTCCCTCAACGAATGCGACCGTCGCGGAACTGCGAACACCCGTCCTCCATGCAGCTCGTCTGCGCGCCCCTTGGGGGCGAAGCCTAGCGCAACACCTCACCCCTGTCAGGCGATGTCCAATGGGTGAGGCTCGACGATCAGCGAGCCGTCGAAGCTCGTCGGCCATTCGGGTTCGGCAAGCACAAGCCGGTAGCGGTTCCCTTCCTCGAAGATAAGTGTCTCGACCTCTCCGAAGTGACGCTGCTCATTGAGAATCCACCCAGCGCCCACGGCCCGGTGGTTCGTATCGCGCAGCCGCAGCCGCCACAGGGCCCGGCACTCGACGATCGGAGTCTCTTCCGCACCGCGGTCGACATTGTCGACGAGCATCTGACGTCCGGCGATCAACAGCATGTCGCCAATCCGGATGTCCCCCTCCGAGCGGTGCTCGATTCGTATGGGGACCGTCGACTCATCCGATCGCATCAGCACGGTGTAAGTGCGCATCTCCGCGGGTGAGGCTAGCTAGGGTGGGCGACTCGGTGCAAGGAGAGCGAGCAATACCCTCGACTGTCCAGGAGCGCCACTACAACGCGGCCCCGCGTACTTCTTGAACGATCCCCAGGCTAGCGGGTTATGCCGATCAGCACGCCCCCGGCCGCGACGAGCAAGATGGCCGCGATCAGGCGAGGGTTGATCGCTTCGCTTGTCCTCGCCACTGCCCCGGCAAGCACCAGCGTCCAGAGCGACGATGTGGCCATCAGCGGCGCGACGACCGTCACCCGGCTGTGGTTGAAGGCTAGAAACAGGGTGACATATGCGAATCCGAGCGCGATCCCGGCGAGGCTGAAGTACGCAATGCCGCGACGCGATAGCCGTACCGGCTTTGCGCGGTGGGCGACTACCGTATACAGAGAGAGCACCACGACGGCAGCGACGAGAGCCGTGAGCATGCCGACGAATGCCGGCACGGCTGTACCGCTGGTGCTCCACCGGACGATGTTGTCGCGCGCGGCGTACAGCGCGGCAGCCATGAGTGCAAACACTACGCCGAGGCCGCGGAAATCCTTCGGCCGGACACGCTCCGCCGAGAATGTGATGCCGGCGAGCACGATCAGCACCGTGCCGACGGCAAGCCCCACCTTGAGCGGTTCCCCGAGGAACGCAAGTGCGCCGATCGCCGAGAGCAGCGGCGAGACCGAGACGACCATCGCGGTGCGGGAGGCACCCGCTGAGCCCACGGCGCGGACGTAGAATGGCTGCGAGGCGCCCGGAACCAGAACGCCAACGAGCACGTACGGCCAGAGCGAGCCCAGGTGCGCGAGTGGATGGTCTCCGGCAATCACCACCGCAACCCCGGCTGCGAGGAGCGCTACGGAGTTCATCACGAGTGCGCCGATGTCCGAGTCGACCCCGGCTCGAAGGCCGAAGCCGACGATGACAACGAGAAAGCCGAAGCACACCCCGGAGAGTGCGGCCAGCGCCGCTCCGGACACTAGAGTGCCCTGAATCCGTGACCCACGAGATATATTTACCACATCAGCCGTCCCGTCTACCGCGCGAAGGCCGAAACGCCCAGCAAAGGAGCGAAACTCGATGACCGACGACGACATCCTCACGCTCTCCGCTCGCGAACTGCGCGCACAGTTCCTGGCGCGAACTCTCTCGCCCAGAGAGCTGCTCAGCTCAACCATCGAGCGGATCGAGCGCGTCAACGGTGCCTTGAACGCGCTCGTCACACCGACGCTCGAGCGCGCACATGCGGAGGCAGCAGCGGCGGAGGCTGCCTACGCAACGGGCGTCGATGTCGAGAAGCGGCCGTTGCTCGGCCTGCCGATCACCGTGAAGGACAACATCCAGACGAAGGGGATCCGCACGACGGCCGGATCGCTGCTTCTGAAGGACTTCGTTCCGGAAGCGGATGCTCCGGCCGCGGAGCGGGCGTTCGCAGCCGGCTCGGTGATGCTCGGTAAAACGAACACGCCGGAGTTCGGCTGGAAGGGCGAGACGACGAACCGCGTGTTCGGAACAACGCGGAGCCCATGGAATCTCGAGCGGACGCCCGGCGGCTCGAGCGGTGGTGGAGCGGCCTGTGTTGCGTCGGGAATCGGTCCCTTCGCGCTCGGAACCGACGGTGGCGGCTCGATCCGCATCCCAGCGGCCTACTGCGGCATCTTCGGATTCAAGGCGACCTTCGGTCTCGTGCCGTACGCACCGAACAGCGCGCTCGAGTCCCTCGGGCATACTGCCGTGCTTTCACGCTCGGTCAGGGATGCCGCGCTGCTCCTCTCGGCCATCGCCGGCGCCGACCCTCGCGACCGGCTGTCCTTGAACACCCCGAAAGTGGACTGGGTCGCGGCGGTCGACGGCGGCGTACGCGGTCTCCGCGTAGCCTGGAGTCCCAACCTCGGCTACGCGCCCGTAGAGACGGAGGTCGCGGCGATCGCACGGGAGGCGGCGTTCGCGCTCGGCGAGGCCGGCGCGACGGTCGAGGAAGTCGAGCTCGACTTCTCCGATCCCCACGACCTCGTCTACGCGTTCTTCGCGGCCGCGAATGCGGCAGGGCACCGTGACGACTGGGAGCAAGTCCGTAACCTGGTCGACTTCGGGCGCGTCGAGATGATCGAGGAGGGCTTCCGCCTAGGCGCCGCCGACATTGGCGATGCACTGATCAAGCGAGCCCGCTGGAGCGAGAAGATGGTGCGGTTCCTCGAGTCCTACGACGTGCTGCTCACCCCGACTATGCCGTCGACCGCGTTCGCCGCCGGCATCGACGGCCCGCCAAGCATCGCTGGTGTTCCGACCCTGCGCATGAGATGGACTCCGTTCACCTACGGGATGAACCTCACCGGCCAACCGGCGGCATCAGTGCCGAGCGGTCTCGCCAGTGACGGGTTGCCCGTCGGCTTGCACGTCATCGGCCGCCGCCACGACGACGCAACCGTCTTGCGAGTTTGCGCAGCAGTTGAAGCGGTGCGGCCCTGGGCGCACCTTCGACCGTCGCTGCTCGGCTCACCCGAGAGCTAGACAGACGCAGGTTTCCGCACCGGCGTCTCGCGAGACCGTCGCCGCTCAATCCACACCGGGGCAGCACCGTCCGCTGGATAGACTGGCGGGCGCCGCGTAATGACAGAACTGCCTGGGTGATCGCACAGGTCGAAGGGAGCATTCTCATGACAGGCCACTGGAAGCGTGACAACAACCCCGGTTTCTTCAGCGTCTTCGACCTTCCCTGGCGAACGGCGCCGGAGCGGGACATCGTCTCCGGGCTCGATCAGCGGCTGATCAGCGAAGATGCGACGACTGGCGCCTCGACGTCGATGATCCGCATCCCTGCGGGCTGGCGTGGGAGCCCCGGCGAGAGCGACATCACGGCCGAACTCTTCGTCGTCGAGGGTTCGCTCTCGCTCGACGGCCGCTCATTGGGTGTTGGCAGCTATGCCTTCCTGCCTCACGGTAAGGGCGCAGAGCGCCTTGTCGCCTGCGAGGACGTGCAGATGTACCTCTTCCTGACGCCCGGTATGGAGATCAGCGGACAGGACGATGTTCGCGTCATGAGCTTTTGGGACGAGCCGTGGCAGGAGGGGCTGCTCGATCGCAAGCTGCCGCAGCGGTGGAAGTCGCTCCGTCTCCCGGATTTCGTCGAGGGCGCCCACGGCAGTGCCGCCGGCCTGCTTCGGGTGATGCAGTGGCAGCCCGGATTCATCGCGCCGATGGAGCACCTCCATTCAACGTGGGAGGAGCTGATCTTCCTGCAAGGCGACTGGGTTGCCGAGCGCGGAATCATCGTGCCTGGAAGCTTCCTCGGGAATCCGGGTGAGTCGTGGCATGCACCCGTTGCGACGCGCGACGGCGCTCTCGCGCTCGTGCACTCCAATCGGCCGCTCGATCTGATCCAGCGCCACTGTGAAGGAGGCGAGGAGTTCTGCCGCACGTACCTCGAGCGCGGGTCATGGCTGACGCTGCCGCAGCATGGGGGCGAGGAGGCGTTCGCGCAATACGGCATCAGCTCGCCTGCTGCGGCCGCGACCTCCTGACCTCGTTGACCCCGCCAGAGTCGCGGCGACGCGCACGTACTCCCTGCCGCTGTCTGTGGGCCCCGTGCAGCAATCCCTGTGGACGCGGTGGTCAGTGCGACGCTCTAGTGAAAGGAGGCCATTCGTGAAGCCGACACCGTTCGAGTACGACGATCCTAAGTCGCTGGACGAGGCCCTGTCGCTCCTCGCCGAGTACGGCGAGGACGCGAAGGTGCTCGCGGGTGGGCAGAGCCTCGTACCGCTGCTGAACTTCCGCTTGGCGCGCCCCGAGCGTCTGATCGACATCAACCGCATCACGGAGTTAGACTATCTCCGGTTCGAGAACGGTAGTTTGCGCATCGGCGCACTCACGAGGCAGTCAACCCTCGAGCGATCCGTCGAGGTAGCGCACCGGGTGAGACTCCTTGCACAGGCCGTTAGCTTCGTCGGACATCCCCAGATTCGTAATCGTGGCACGGTGGGCGGGTCGGTCGCTCACGCGGATCCGGCCGCGGAGTTGCCGGTCGCGTTTGCAGCGCTCGGCGCTCGCTTCCATGCCCGCTCGACAGCCGGTGTGCGCTCATTCACGGCGGACGAGCTGTTCAAAACCCATCTGACCACTGCGCTGCGACCGGACGAGCTACTCGTTGAGATCGAGGTGCCTGTGCCCGTGTTCGGGACTCGATCGGCGTTCGTCGAGTTCGCTCGGAGGCATGGCGATTTCGCACTGGGCGGTGCGGCCGTGGTCGCCCAGATCGGACCCACCGGAACCTGCACGCAGATTGCGATCGCTCTCCTCTCCGCCGGCTCCGTGCCGCTGCGTCGAGTGGAGGTCGAGCAGTGGCTCGTGGGCCGCCGGCTAGACACGGCGACTCGAGTCGAGGCCGCGGAGCGGTGCGTTGCCGACATCCATCCGTCGGGCGACACCCACGGGGGCAGCGAATTCCGACGCGGGCTTGTGCAGGAGATGGTGAAGCGCGCGCTCCTCGAGGCAGCGACGACGATCGGGCCCTGACCACGGTTTTTGCCGCGATCCAGCCGGTGACACTTGATTGGTGGACGCTCCTCCCCTGTGACCGCTCCATTCCCGCTTCAGCGGCCGGGGATCGCCGCGATCGGCGACGCGGGCGCCAGGTACGTCGTGATGAAACGACAAGACCCAGTGTGTGTCGCGCCTGGTCGTCTCGGCGGACGGGACAACCCGGTCGTGACGGCTGCCGGGCCGCGCGATGTCTCGGCTATCAATCCGGGTACCAGCTCCGCGAGGGTTGCGAATGGCGAGCACAGGGTGCCGTGGGCTAGCCTTGCTGACTTCCTCGCAGCCGTTCGGCTGTTCAGCGACGATTCGACTCACTGAGAAAGGAGGGCGAAGTGCCCAAGCGGGCGCTTTTCTCCGAACAGGCGCAGCCACCTCTCGGCGCCTACTCCCAGGGCATTGCCGCGGGGGGCTTCACCTTCGTCACCGGCACCGGCCCTGTCAACTCGCGCGGAGAGGTCGAGGGGGACGACATCCGTTCCCAGACCAGGCTCGTGCTCGAGAACATCGGGAACATCCTGCAGGCGGGCGGCGCGGGTTTCGAGGATGTGGTGAAGAGCAATGTCTACTTGACGGACATGAGCCTGTTTGCGGGCTTCAACGAGGTGTACGCGGAGTACTTCCCCGAGCCGCGACCCGTCCGGACGACGGTCGGCGTCGACCTGAGCCATGTTCCTCGCATGCTCGTGCAGATCGACGTGATCGCGTACGTCGGCGACTAGCATCGCGGCTTCATCAGGGCGTCGGCCGTTCGACCGGCTGACCCACGATACGACTGCGGAGGAGAGGGTTGTTGGCGGCAGCGGTCGTCCGCGACGGCGCGCGATGCGCCGACGATCCGCACGTTGACCGGTCAGACAGGCAACACGAGTGGTGCCTGCAGACCCTCCAGTGCAGCGATCACACTGTAGGCGGTGATCGCGGACGTCTTCGGATTCCCCGCTGCCGCCGGCCCTCGTACCTCTACGTCGAGGCTCCCGAGCCGCCCGATCGCCTCGATGCGGCCGACGTTCTCCCGCAACCCCGGGTCCGCGATCAAGCGGATCCCGGTCTTCTCGAGGCCCACGCCGGCGAGGGCGATCGTGACAGCGAGGTTCGCGTTCTTCGGGTAGAGCCGCGCCGCGTCGGCTGCAGACCCCGCGAAGATCTCCGTTGCCTCGGAGATTCCGTCGAGATCGAACTCGCGCTCGGCCGGCGTTCCCTTCCAGGCCGCGGGCGGCTTCGCCGAGGTGTAGCGGACGCTCCTGAGGGTCGAGCGCCGGAGCGCGACGAGCCCGTCGAGGCCCGCGATTGCCCCCGCAGGCACGAGCACGCGCTTCGCTACAGAGCGAGCCGCAGCGATCAGGCGCTCCCGAAGCTCTGGATCACCAAGAGCGCCCGTCGAGACCAGCATGAGGTCGGCGCCGCTTCGCAGCGATGCTACTCCGACTTCACGGACAGCCTCCTGTCCGGCGCATTCAACGACGATGTCGAGGCGACGGTCGAGCAGGTCGGCAAGCGACTCGGTGGCCGCGAGTACGCTTGCCACCTCGTGCGCGCGCCCGGACCGGACGAGGACGCCGGCGAGCTCGATCTCCGTCGAGTGGGCAAGCTCGGCGGCGACCAGTTGCGAGATCGCGCCGAAGCCAATCAGGCCGATTCTGAGCATGCTCTAGATCCTGCACGCGGGGCACGCCTCGCGCAACACGGTTGTCGCAAGAGCGAGCCATCTCGGCGGGGGGGCACGGCTGCCCCGGGGCGTCCGATGCGATGCTCTAGTGTGATTGCGACGTGCCAGTGCACCGTGGCCGAAACGTGTCGCTGCCGAGCCGGTCGAGGTGCGGTCTTTGTCGCAACCGCGCGTCCGGCGGGCAGTCACGCTGATGGACGTACTCTTCTCTCTCATCGTCGCAGTACTCTTCGGGGCCCTGACGGTGGCCGTCCAGCGCGGCTTGTTCCGTGGTGTGAGCCCGACACTCGGTGCCATGGCGCCGACTGCGATCGCGCTCCTCGTCGCAATGACGATTACACTCTGCTCGCTCCCGTTCGGGGATGCCGGGGACACCGGGAACCTCTGGCGATTCGCGCTCGCCGGCCTGATCTCCCCGGGCCTCTCGCAGATCGTCTTCACGCACGCGGTGCGGGATGCCGGCTCAGCGCGGGTCGGGATCCTGATCGGGATGGCGCCGGTGTTGTCGGCGGTGCTCGCGATCACGGTGCTGGAGGAGCCGTTCCGTCCGGGTATCGTGGTTGCCACACTGATGATCGTGGTCGGCGGGATCGCGCTCGCCGTGGGAGGAGAGCGGCCGAAGGACTTCAAGCTGATCGGTCTCGTCTTCGGCGCCCTGGCGTCGGTCTGTGTCGCAGTGCAGGCGATCGTCACGCGCTGGGCCTCGAATGGCACGGGTGTCTCACCGCTCTTTGCAGCGCTCGCCGTGCTCGGAACGGGGACACTTGTCCTGGTCGGCTACATCCTCGTGACACCTCGCCGTGCGTCGCTGCGGGAGATCTGGCCGGCGGTTGTCGCATTCTTGCCAGCCGGCATTCTCTTCGGCCTCGCTTACATCGGCTTCATGCTCGCCTATCGCTTCGGACGTGTGATCATCGTCGCTCCCTTGACCGCGACGCAGTCGCTCTGGACCGTCGCCTTCGCGATATTACTGATCGGTCGACAGAGGGAGGCGATCGGACCGCGGATCTTCGTCTCGGCAACCCTCGTGGTAGTCGGTGGCGCCATCGTCGGGGCTGTCGGGTAGCCCGCCCGGCCGGCCTGGCTCTGCCCGTTCGAACGCCGTAGAGTGTGTCGCATGGTGGACGCAGGCGCAAAGGTGGAGGCGACCGGGCCACCAAATCTAGCGAGAAGGAGCGAGACGATGGCCGTAGACGACATTCCGAAGATCGTCTTCGGGAAGGAGTACTTCCTCGTCGATCCGAGCGATGCAGCGCTGATCGTGATCGACATGCAGAACAGCTTCATCGCCACAGACGGGCTGTTCAACGTCCCCGGAGGGCAGGAGATCATCCCGGCGATCAACCGCCTGGTCAACGGCGCCCGTGAGCACGGCGTCCCGGTCATCTGGACGCAATCGGACCACAGCCCGCCCGCAGGCGGACTGATTCTCGATCGCTCCCCGCTTGTCAAGTACCGGCAGGAGTTGTGGCGTGGCCACCCGAGCTTTGACCTCTTCCCCGACGTTGTGCAGCCGGTCCAGGGTGAGAGCTCTGTGACGAAGCACAAGTACGACGCGTTTCACGGGACGGATCTCGAGATGATCCTGCGGAACCTCGGGAAAGGCACGATTGTGATCACGGGAGTGACCACGGAATGCTGCTGCGAGTCCACGGCGCGCGCGGGCTTCTTCCGTGATTTGAAGGTCGTCGTCGTCAGCGATGCGATGGCGTCGTTCACCAACGAGATGCATGTCCAGGCGTGTGATCGCATCGACCTGCACTTCGGGCGGGTGATGACGAGCTTGGCGATTCTCGACGTTTTCGGGTCCGGCCACGAGGCGGCGATGGTGGCTGCTCCGGTCGGAACCGCCACCAGCTGACGTCCGCTTCGCCTGATTACATGACACCCTCCGTCGGTACAGTATCGGGCACGGCCGAATGTCCGGCGCGAGGTGCTCGCCGCTCCCATGGGCGGATCATGATAGGAGGGGTCGGTCGTCTCATGCCTTTCGAGCTCTCGATAGTCGAGCGCGACCGGCGTTGGACGCTGGTGCAGTCGGAGATGGCGCGGCGGAATCTGGACTGTCTGATCATCCAGGGTTCATACGCTGCGTTTCGCGATGCGAACACGAGCCTCCAGCACATGACGAATGTGAACGACGAAGGGTTCCTCGTATTCCCCATCGATGCGGCGCCAACGCTGTATACGTTTGAGAATCGGCTCGACCCGACCTGGGTCGCAGACTGGCGAGGAGGTATTCCCTTCTTCGGCAAGTCGATCGCTCGACGGCTCGTCGGACAGGGGCTCGGCTCGGACCGGCTCGGGCTCGTCAACAGCTCCGGGCTCCGGGGTGAGTACGGGGGATTCCCGCACGCGACCTACGCGTCGCTTCGCGAGCACCTGCCGTCGGCGACGATCGAGGAGGCGACGGACATCGTCGAGGGCGTGCGCCAGATCAAGAGCCATGAGGAGATTCGCTGTCTCGAGATCGCGTGCGCTGGCGCGCGCAAGGCGATCGAGGCGGTGATCAGGACCGCCCGCGTCGGGGTCGAGGACATAGACGTGCGAGCGGAGGTCACCGACACCCCGTTCCGCAACGACTGCGACCAGGGCTCGATGGTCCTGTATTGCCAGGGCAAGGGCATCCTCCACGGTGGCCAGAGCGGAGGCTTTGTGGGGCCGGCCAAGCGCACGCTGCTGGAGGAGGGCGACATCAGTCTGATCGAGCTGGACGCCACGTACCGGGGTTACGAGGCCCAGTACAACCTGGCCTTCGCGATCCGCGAGCCCGACGAGAGGTGGCGTCGTCTGTTCGAATGCGGAGCCCGTGCGTTCCGCAGCGGGTTGGCGGCGCTCAGGGCGGGGATCACGCTGCAGAAGCTCAAGCAGGCACTCGTGCAGCCGATCAAGGACGCGGGGTTCACGTTCGCAAATCCCGTATTTCACGGCCTCGACCTCTCGCTCGAGCTGCCGATGGGAACCTGCCCGCGCGTCGGCAGGTACCCGGATCTCAGCGAACTGGTCGACGCAGGCATGGTGCTCGAGTTCGAACCGCACCCGGTTACCGAGAACGGCAAACGCGGCGTCGGCATCGGCTGCCCGATCCTCCTCACGGAGGACGGTTGCCGCCCGCTCGACGCGCCCTACTCCCCTGGCACCCCGGTTCTCTCGTAGCCGGTCGCGTCCATCTCCCGACCGCTTGCTGAGGACAGCGATAGAGCCAGGGATCACGGTCGCATACCTGGATGAGGGAGGCCGTGGCGACGAGCCCCTGCTCCTGCTCGCGCCGATGGGGCGATCGAGCGCCTCCTGGGGCCAGCACATCCCGCGCCTTGCGGGCGAATTCCGCTGCATCGCGCCCGACTATCGTGGCACGGGAGGAAGCGACTGGACGGACGCTGGCTACCACGTCGGGCAGTTCGCTGTCGACGCGCTCTCGCTCCTCGACGTCCTGGAGGTCGACAGCGCGCACATCGCCGGCTCCTCCATGGGATCGGCGGTTGCCATGGAAGCGGCGCTGCGGGCGCCCGAGCGGATTCGCTCGCTCTCGCTCTATACGCCGTGGGCGCGTACTGACAACAACCTCCGCGGTGCCTTCGAGCTGATCCGCGCGCTGACCGAGTACGCGCCACCGATCGCACGGGAGCGCGGAATCGGCTGGCTGGTCTTCTCGCCGTCGTACCTGAACTCCGAACCGGAGCAGTTCGAACAGCTCGCGAGCCTCGGCGTGGCAGAGCCACAGCCGCCGCTTCACGCCATGCTCGGCCACATCGACGCCGGCATCGGGCACGACGTGCTGGGCCGCCTCGGCACGCTCGACGTGCCGACGCTCGTAGTGGCCGGCGGGCACGATCGTCTCATCCCCGCGTGCTACGCCGACGAGGTGGCGGCCGCGATACCAGGTGCTCGCTACCACCGGTTCAGCGGACCGGCCTCGAGTCACGGCCTCGCGCTGGAACAGCTCGACGAGTTTCTCGACGTGGCCCTGGCGTTCCTGAACGAACATCGCGAAGCACGTTGAGCGGCGCGCCGGCTCGACCGTGGTTGGTACGCTCCGCGGCGCTTGAGAGAAATCAATCGAGACATCCCCTGACCAGGAGGCGAAGACGATGAAGAGGATAACGCCGTTCGAACTATCGACGACCGAGCGCGATCGACGGTGGAGTGCAGTGCGGCATGAGATGGGGCGCCGCGGCCTGCAGGCTCTGATCGTCCACGGCTCGTACGCGTGCTATCGCGACTCGAACGCAAACCTCCAGTACATGACGAACGTGAACGATGAGGGCTACCTCCTCTTCCCGCTCGAGCACGAGCCGACCCTCTACACGTTCGAGAACCGGCTCGACCCGACGTGGGTCGACGACTGGCGCGGGGCGATCCCGTTCTTCGGCAAGACGATCGCGGGCCGAGTCGATGAACTCGGCCTCTCCCGTGGCCGCATCGGCGTCAGCGGCGTCTCCGGCCTCTGGGGAGAGTACGGCGGCTTTCCCTGGGCGACCTACGTCAGCCTGCAGAAGCACCTGCCGAGCGCGGAGGTGGTGGACGCGACCGATCTCGTCGAGAATGCGCGGCGAATCAAGAGCGCCGAGGAAGTGCGCTGCCTCGAGATCGGCTGCCAGGCGGCACAGCAGGTGTTCGCGGCGATGCGCGAGACAGCGGGCGTGGGCGTCGAGGATACCGAGGTCCGGGCGGCGATCCAGGACGCGCTCTTCCGCAACGACTGCGACCAGGGCTCGATGATCCTGTACTGCCAGGGCAAGGACATCCTCCACGGCGGCCAGAGCGGTGGGCTCTTCGGGCCTACGCAGCACAAGAGGCTCGAGCTCGGAGACATCATCCTTATGGAGATCGATGCGACCTACCGCGGTTACAAGGCGCAGTACAACGTCGCGTTCGCGATCGGCGAGCCGGATGAGGAGTGGCAGCGCCTGCTTGCCTGCGCCGCCGAGGCCTACCGTGCCGGCCTCGAGGTGCTTCGGCCCGGCATCCAGCTCAAGGAGCTCGAGGAAGCCCTCACCTTGCCCATCGGGCGCGCTGGGTTCGTCTTCGCGAACCCGGCGTTCCACGGGCTCGGCCTCTCGCTCGAACTCCCGATGGGCACGTACCCCCGGGTCGGCTGGTATCCAGACCTCAGCGAACGGGTCGATACAGGGATGGTGCTCGAGTTCGAGCCGCATCCGGTGACGCAGAACGGCAAGCGAGGCGTCTCGATCGGCAGTGCGATCCTCGTAACCGAGGACGGTTGCCGTCAGATCGACCCGCTCTACACGCCTGACACGCCGGTCATCGGCTGAAGGCGGGACGGGCAGGCACGGACGTTGATTGAACGGGGCGGAGCCGACCCGAGTCGGCTCCGCCCTCGAGCGAGCAGCTTCCTACGTGCTGCAGTTCGGGACGGCGTACTTCCCCGCCACGTACTTCGCCATGATCGACTTCACCTGCGCCGCCGTCGCCTCGTTTCCGGGCGCGAAGGGGTAGATAAGGATCCCGTTCTGCTTGATCCCCGTCACGAACAGGCCTGGCTTGAACGTGCCGGAAGCCACCTGCTGCGCAATCGTTCCGTAGGCGTCGGAGAGGTTCGCTGCGACGCTGGTCACGGTCGCTTTCGGAGCAAACTTCGACTCGTCCCCGTACGAACCGATGTAGGTCTTGCCAAGCTGCTGCACGCGCCCTGCAATCGAGCCCGAGACGCCACCGTTCGTCAACGCGAGGATGACGTCCGCGCCACCGGCGATGAGCGTCGATGCGACCTCCTGGGACTTCTGCGAATCGGTGAAGCCGCCCGTGTACTGAACGCTGACCTTCGTGCCGGGCACGGCGACGGAGGCGCCGTACTTCGCTGCCTTGAGCACGTTCAGGGCCGGCAGGATCGGGATGGCTCCGACGTAGGCGACGTTGTGCGACCTGCTCAGGAGGGCAGCGATGACGCCCTGCGCAAAGCCGAAGCCGCACTGATCGTAGGTCAAGGCGGCGAAGTTCTTCAGATCCTTCCACTCACCAGACGGCTGGCCCATCAGCACCCAGAGTGTGTTGGGGTATTTGCGTGCCGCGGGAACGAAGCTCGACGAGAAGCCTGAGTCGGTCGAGATGACCACGTTGACCTTTTCGTCGCCCCAACGGTTGAGGACCTGCGCCGCGCTGCCGTAGGGGATCGTTTCGGCGATCACGAGCTTCCAGTTGTTCTGTTTCGCGACTCCGGCATAGGCCGCCTTGTGCGTCGGGTCCCAGATTCCCGCAGTCGTCGGGGTCGCGGTGATCACGCGAACCGTCACCGGTGCAGCATCGGACTTTGCACTCGCGCTCCCGACCATAATACCGAGGGTCGCCATGAGCAACGTCCCCAGAGCGGCCGCAACGATCGGCCGTGCGAATTTTCGTAGCACCATGAAGCCTTCCCACCTTTCGCGTTTCTCGGCAGCCGTGAGCAACGCTCCCGGTCGACCGAGTGCTGATTATCGACAAACTCTATTGCACGCCGAATCCCTGAGGCAACTCCGGCCTTTCAGGCCAAGGAGTACCGTTCTCGTTTGTGGCTTGGTGCTCGGAGTTTGGACTGCAAGTGTGTCCGATCATCTCCTTCGCCGAGGCCGCTCAAGCGACTCCGAGGCCGAACACGTTGCGCGCGGTGCCCGACTCGACCTGTTCGCGTACGGCGGGCGGGAGGCTCAACGCCTCGAGCGTCTCGAAGGCGCCGTCGATCGGCCAGTACGGGTCGTCCGTCCCGAACATCGTGCGTTCGGGGCCGTGGGTGTCGAGCGCGAGCCGTGCGACTCCCGGATGGCGGCACACGATGTCCGTGTAGAGCTTCTTGATGTACTCGCTCGGCGGCGCCGAGAGTTGCTTGACGTCGTTCGGGAACAGGACCGCCTGGTAGTCGATCCGAGCCGTGACGAAAGGCAGCAGGCTTCCGGCGTGACAGAGCATGAGCTTGAAGCCCGGGTTCCGGTCGTAGACGCCGGAGAAGATGAGGCGCAGAGCCGCGGTTGTCGTGTCGAACAGGTAGCCGACCGCCGTGATGAGGGCGTCGTTCGGCAGCCAGGCCGCCGCGAGCGGATGCGTCGGGTGGATCTGGATCACCATTCCGAGCTTCGCGGCGGCGTCGAACACCGGCAGGAACTCGGGATCGTCGAGATGCCGACCGTGCACGTTGGAGTACACCATCGCGCCCTTGAGGCCCACCGTTGCAGCTCGCTCGAGCTCGGCGATCGCATTGTCCGTCCCCGCCAGGAGCGGCAGCGCGGCGAGGCCGGCGAACCGCGTCGGATGGCTGCGACAGAGATCGGCCAGCTCGTCGTTGGCCGCCCGTGCGACCGCGATCGCGTCGCTCGGGTTGTCGACGAGATCCACGACTGCGACGCCCCCGACGACGCTGATGACGCTGAGATCGATCCCGGCCGCGTCCATCTTGGCGATCTTCGCGTCCGGGTTCCACATGTCGTCGGGCAGCTTGAATGGCCGGCCTGGACCGAACTCGAAGTGCGGCGTGCCGTTCTCGCGGGCGATGCGCGGGTACTCCACGCGCCGCTCGAGCACATCAATCAGCGTTGAAGGGGTCCAGTGTGTGTGGGTGTCGATGACATAGCTCAAACCCGTCTCCTTCAGTCGGTTTGGGATGGAGGACTCAAAGGCCGAAGACGTGTCGTGCGGTCCCTGCGGTGATCAGCTCGTACTCCTCGGCTGGGAGGTTCAGCGCCGCGAGCGTAGCGAAGGCGCCGTCAACCGGCCAGAAGGGATCGTCCGTCCCCCACATGAGGTGATCGGGACCATAGACGTCGAGGCACAGGCGCAGGGCCGGAGGGTAGAGGCAGACCGAGTCGGTGTACAGCTTCCGGGCGTACTCGCTGGGCGGCGCCGAGAGGTGACTCACCTCGTGCGGGAACATGTGCGCCTGATAGTCGAGCCGCCCGAGGATATAGGGCAGCAGGCTGCCGATATGGCAGAGCTGTAGCTTCAGGTCCGGGCTCTTTTCGTACACCCCTGCCAGGATCAGCCGCAGTGCGGCCGTGGTCGTGTCGAACAGGAAGCCGATGCCGGTGATGAGGATGTCGGTCCTCAGCCAATCCGCGGCCAGCGGATGCGTCGGGTGGATCTGGATGGCCGCACCCAACTTCGCGGCGGCCTCCCAGACGGGCATGAACTCGGCATCGTCCAGCATCCGGCCGCGGACGTTCGAATACACCATCGCACCCTTCAAGCCAAGCGACATCGCCCGCTCGAGCTCGGCGATGGCAGCGTCGGGACCAGTGCGCAACGGCAGGGCAGCCAGGGCTGCAAACCGCGTCGGGTGACGGTGGCAGAGGTCGACAAGCTCGTCATTCGCGGCCCGCGCCACAGCAACAGCGTCGGCGGCGTCGACCATGTCGACGACCGAGATGCCACCGACGACGCTGATCACGGAGAGGTCGATCCCCCCCGCGTCCATCTTCGCGAGCTTCACGCGCTCGTCCCACATCTCGTCGCCGAACGGATGCGGGTTTCCCGGCGAGTACTCGATGAGCCGTGAGCCGTCTGCCTGCTTGATGATCCGGGGGAACTCCTCGCGGCGCTCGAGCACCTCGATGAGCGCAGACGGAGTCCAGTGCGTGTGGGTGTCGATCACTTCCGTCATGCCCTCTCCTTCGATTGGTGTGGGCCGCATGCCCTGGTAGAGACCTCTCAGACGTGTCTTCGCGCTTCCGGAGCGGGTGGAGGCGACGACTCCGACGGAGACGACGTCCACGTCGGCATGTGATGCGCGTTGTACCGGTCCCCGAGCGCGTTGCGCCCGAGCGCGTCCAGGCGTCGGCGAGAGGATTCCGGGAGCTCCAGGAACGCTGCACTGATGTTCTGCTCGACGTACTCGGCGTGTCGGGTCCCCGGGATCGGTACGATCCACTCGCGCTCGGAGAGGAGCCAGGCGAGCGAGGCCTGCGCAGTGGTAGCGCCCAGCTCCGCGGCCACGTTACCGAGCTCGTGGACAAGGGCGCGGTTGTGCTCCAGGTCGTCACCGGTCAGCCACGGGTAGAGGCCCTTCGCTCGGCTGTCGCCCTCCACGAATTCGTCGGGGCCGGGGAAACGGCCGGCGAGCAGCCCGCGACCAAGCGGCGCGTAGGCGAGAAAGCCGACTCCGAGCTCCTCGCAGACCGAGAGCACGTCGTCGCTCTCGGGCGCACGCACGAAGAGCGAGTACTCGCTCTGTAACGTCGTGATGGTCGCTGTCGCCACGGCACGGCGAAGGTCGCTCGGACGCGCCTCGCCGACACCGATGAACCGCACCTTTCCCTCGTCGACGAGTTCCTGCATCGCACCGACGGTCTCCTCGATCGGCGTCTCACGGTCAATGCGATGCTGTTGATAGAGGTCGATCGCTTCGATTCCCAGTCGACGCAGGCTCTGCTCGCAGCTCCTGCGAACGAAGTCTGGCCGACCGGAGATCCCGATGATCTTGCCAGTCGAGTCGAGGATGTTGCCGAACTTTGTCGCGACAAAGACGGCATCCCGTCGGTGCGCGATCGCCTTGCCCAGGACACGCTCGTTATCGCCCATCCCGTACATGTCCGCGGTGTCGAGTAGCGTTACTCCGAGGTCGATCGCGCCATGGATCAGTCTGATCGCGGCGGTTTCGTCCAGCGCGCCGCCACCGTAGTAACCACTCAGGCTGAGGCAGCCGAAGCCGATCGCTCCGACCATCGGGCCATCCCGGCCGAGCTCGCGCAGCGGCATTGCCACTGCGTCACTCACCTGCCGCCAGCCGAATCAGTCGCTTGACATCCTCCGGGCGAAGCGGCAGCGCGCGGACCTCGACACCTGCCGCTCCGAGCGCGTCGGCGACCGCATTCGCGATCGACCCGCCCGTGCCGTCGATGCCGCCTTCGCCGGCGCCTCGTGCGCCCAGCGGATTTCCGAGCGCGGGGTACTCGAGGATGAGTGCGTCGATGTACGGCAGATCGGCGGCTGTTGGCATCAGGTAGTCGACGAACGACGTGCACAGTGGTTGGCCGGTCTCATCGAACGGGAGCTCTTCCATCAACGCGCCCGCGATCCCCTGAGCTGCGGCGCCGACGAGTTGCCCGATGACGAGCTCAGGGTTGACGGCCCGCCCGACATCGTAGGCAACGATGAAACGCCGGACATCGATCTTGCCGGTGCCAGGGTCGAGCGCAACGAGCGCGAGGCTTGCTCCGAACGACGCCTCGGTGGTCGCCTTCTCGAAGCGCCCTTCGCCGGCACAGCCCAACTCGAGAAGAGGTACGCTCCGCCCCTTGGCCGAGGCCCTCGCGCCCTCGATCGTGACCTCGTCCGCCGGTACACCGAGCTGGCTCGCGGCGGCAGCGGCGGCGCGCTTGTGCAGGTCACGCGCAGCGAGCATGATGGCGCTTCCTCCGAAAACGGTGCCGCGGCTCGCGAACGCGCCAAAGCCACCAGGGATCGTGTCGGTGTCGTGATGGCTGACTGTCACGTCCTCGAGCGGAACGCCGAGCTCCTGGGCCGCGACCTGGGCCAGCACTGTCCGTACCCCTTGCCCAACACCAGAGACGCCGACGCTGACAGCGAAGTGCCCACCGGGCTCCGGGACGATGCGGGCCTGCTCGTACGGGCCCACTGCGCCGTGCTCGACATATGCCGCGAGCCCAACGCCGACGTGCTCACCGCGTACGCGAGCTGCGTCTCGCTCGGCGCAGAGGTCGTCGTAGCCGGCCTGTTCGAGGAAGGTGTCCCATGCGTCGGGGAAATCGCCGCTGTCGAGGAAACGCACCACTCCGTGACCCAACTCGATCCGCTGCGGCAAGGCCTCGACGGGAACCATGTTCCGGCGCCGCAGCTCAGCGGGGTCGAGGCCGAGCTCCGCCGCAGCCCGGTCGATAAGGCGCTCACGGACGAACGTCGCCTCCACGATGCCGGGTCCCCGGTAGGTCCCCGACGGCGTCTTGTTCGTCATCACGGCCGAGCTATCGATCTCAAGCGCCTGCCAGGCGTACGGGCCGGACATGTGCAACGCAGTCGAGACGGGGAGCGTCAGGCCATGTGTCCGGACGTAGGCGCCGAGATCGATCCAATTGCGGTCGCGCAGGGCGAGAAAGCGTCCGTCTTCGGCGACCGCGAGCTCGATGTCGTGACTCTGCTCGCGCGAGTGGTTAGTCGCGACGAAGTGCTCGTGGCGGTCCTCGATCCACTTGACTGGCCGTTCCAGCCTGATCGCGAGCCACGGAATCACGAAATCCTCGGGGTAGAACTCCCCGCGCACGCCGAAGCCGCCTCCGACATCTGTCTCGACATAGCGAATCCGGCCTTCGTCGATGTCGAGCAGGCCGCTGAGCGCCGACCGGTTGAAATGCTTGACCTTCGTCGGGCCCCAGACCGTGAGCCGACCGCTCTCCGGCTCGTACTCGGCGACGAGGCCACGCGTCTCGAGTGGGACGCCGGTATGCCGGTGGATGTCCATCCTCTCCCGTATGACCACGGCTGCCGAACGGGTTGCAGCCTCGGCATCGCCGTAGCCGAAGACGAGGCGATTCACGATATTTCCGCCCACCGTCTGGTGGAGCACTGTGTGAGCATTCTCTGCAGCGGCGCGCGTCTCGACCAGCGGCGGAAGCTCCTCGATCTCGACGACGACCAGTTCGGCCGCGTCTTCGGCCGCATACTGCGACGTCGCCACGATGACTGCGACGGGCTCTCCCACGTAGCGGACGCGATCGCGGGCGAGCGGCGGCTGGAGCGCAGCGCGTGTCGCCTCCGTCGCGGCCCACTCGAGTCGGAGTGGGATCCGCACGTCGGGGGTATCGCTGCCCGAGAAGACGCCCACGACCCCCGCTGACCGCCGAGCAGCCTCGACGTCGACCCGTAAGAGCCGACCGTGCGCGATCTCGCTGCGGACGATCCGCGCCCAGACCTGCCCCGGTCGATTCACATCGCCAACGTAGGCGCCGGCGCCTGTAAGCAGCGGGATGTCGTCGACCCGGAGCACGGACATCCCGACCAGCGACGCCGCTAACGTTGGGGTGGCCTGCTTGGTCACGCTGCCCCCCGACGACGCGCCAGCGCAAGCTGCACAGCCGCAACGATGTTCTGGTACCCGGTACAGCGGCAGAGGTTGCCCGAGAGCGCCTCACGAATAGCGGCGTCGGTCAGCTCTGCCGGGCCGTCGGCGCGCAGCAAGGGCTCGAGCGACATCAGGAACCCAGGCGAGCAGAAGCCGCACTGCAGCGCGTGCGTCTCACGAAACGCTTGCTGCAGCACATGCAGTGCGCCGCCGGCGTTCTGCAGCCCCTCAACTGTCGTGACCTCCCTGCCATCGGCCTGGACGGACAGCAGCAAACACGAACGCACTGGGGCGCCGTCGAGCTGGACGGTGCACGCCCCGCAGACGCCATGTTCGCAGCCGACGTGTGTACCGGTCAGGCCGGCGACGTCGCGGATGAAATCGGAGAGCAGAAGACGCGGCTCAACGTCCCCTTCGTACCAGCTTCCGTTTACCTTGATCGCGATCCGCCGCGTCACGCGATTCCCTCTGCCGCCGGTTCACGCAGGGCCGGCAACGTGGACGGGTTGACGTGGGCGAGGCGATCGGGCCACGCAATCCAGTTGCTGACGGGCGACATCGGACGCTGACCCCGGGCGACCTCGTCGGGGTCCCCCTCAGCGGCGGCGAAGGCAAGCACCTCGTTGAGGCCGGCCGGCCGGCCGGCCGTGAGAGGCGCCGACCTCATATCGGCGCCTGACTCGACGCCGGGCGATCTGCCGACGGGCGTCCGCGGAGGTAAAGGCTCTTCACCTGCGGATCATCGAGCAGGTCCTTCCCGGCCCCGGAGAGAACGATGCGACCGCTCGCCAAAACGTACGCCCGGCTCGCGATCCGAAGTGCGAGATTCACCTCCTGCTCGACGATACAGGCGGCAAGTGATCGCTCCGCCACGATCTTGAGCAGACGCTCGTAGATCTCCGTGACGAGCAATGGCGAGAGGCCTTGAGACAGCTCGTCGATCAGGATGAGCTTCGGATTCGCCATCAGCGCACGGGCAATTGCGAGCATCTGCTGCTGCCCGCCCGAGAGACTGCCTGCGGTATCGCGGCGGCGCACCTTCAAGATCGGGAACAGCTCGTAGATCTCCTCGAGCAGCTGACCACTCTGCTTGTCGAACCGACGGCCCAGGGGGTATGCGCCGAGCATCAGGTTGTTAGCGATCGTCAGGGTGGGAAAGATCTGGCGCCCCTCCGGCACGAGTGCAAGACCGCGCCGCACCCGGCGCTTTGTGGCAAGCCGAGTGATGTCTTCGCCCAGGAACTCGATGGTGCCCGCGCTGGCGCTATGAGCACCGATCAGGGTCTTCATCAAGGTGGACTTTCCTGCGCCGTTTGGCCCGATCAGAGACACGATCTCGCCCTCACGGACCTCGAGCGAGATGCCGTGCAGAACCTCGATCGCTCCATACCGCGCCCCCACGTCCGTGATCTTGAGGATCGTCATCGGCTCACCGCGAAGTCGCTACCGAGGTACACCGCCAGGACATCGGGGTTTTCTACGATCTCGTCGCCGGTGCCCATGGCGAGCTGCTTCCCCTGGTCGAGGACGATGACTCGGTCGGCAATGTCCAGGATCAGTGACATGCGGTGATCGACCACGACGAGTGCGATCCCGAGCGATCGATTGATCGTCAACAGCAGATCCGCCAGCCTGTTCAGCTCGGCATCAGTGAGGCCGGCTCCCGATTCGTCGCAGAGGATGACGCGCGGGTTGGAGGCCAGGGCACGCGCGAGCTCGACGAACCGTTGCTGTACGAGCGAGAGCTCGCTGGCCGGATGGTCGAGAAAGTCGACGACGCCGCACAATTCAGCCGCCCGGACAACCTCCGGCTCGATTTCGCGCTGCAACCGCTGGCGACCGAGGAGCCCGTCTGTCAGTCGGACGCTCGTCTTGCCGTACGCGCCGAGCGCAACGTTGTCACGTACCGACAGCATCCCCAGGACGTGTGGTGTCTGGAACGTGCGAGCGAGACCCAGACGCGCGATCTCCCAGGGGGGCAGCCCCGTCGTATTCGTGCCGTTCACCTCGACCAGCCCTCTGTCGGGCGCCACGAGCCCACAGAGCAAGTTGAATAGCGTCGTCTTACCGGCTCCGTTCGGCCCGATCACGGCGAGCACTTCGCGCGACGTCACCTCTAGCGAGACTCCATCCACAGCAAAGACACCCCCGAAGTGTCGCGCGATGTCGACGGCGCTAAGCACGGTCTCCTGCTCCGACACCGTCGTTCCGGCAACCGAGCCGAGGGGCTCGCGTGCTGCCGCTTCCCGGGGCGCCCTTGCAGTGGTCTGCTGCATCACCGGTCGAGCCTTGGCTCGGCCCGTGGCCAAGTGCGTCACAGTCGACACGATCCTCGCCATGCCACCGGCGATGCCGCCGGGGAAGACCATCATCACGGCCAGCAGCAGGCAACCGAAGATCAAGGGGCGCCACTCGGCGTACTCGCCAAGGCTCGCGGGCAGGACAACGTGGACGAAGCTGCCAAAGATTCCGCCGATCGGGATGTAGGCACCGCCGACGAGTCCGGCAACGACGATATCGAACGACGCAAACATGCCCACCTGGGAGGGGTCGAGAAAGTTCTGGTAGTGAGCGAAGAGCCCCCCCGAGATGCCGGCGTAGACGACGCTTGTGAGGAAGATCTTCGCGCGCAGCCTGGGGACAGCAAGGCCAAGGGCCTTCGCGAGCGTCTCATCCTCGCGTTGTGCGATGACAGTCTTGCCGAAGGGCGAGCGCCGGATGGCCCGGGCGCTGATCCACGCGATGCCGACAAGGATCCAGAGAAAGACGAAGGACGAGGTCGTCGAGCGCGAGTTGATGATCCAGAAGTGCCAACCCGGAATGCCGATGCGGCCCGACGTACCGCCGGTGAACGATTTCCACCCGACGGCAATGCTCTGAGTTACGACCGCGAGCGCGAGCGTAACGAGTGCGAGGTAGAGACCGCGAAAGCGCAGTAGCGGGACGGCGACGGCAGCGGCAATGACCACCGCGGCCAGCGTCCCGGCGAGGACAGCGACCATGACCGGGACGCCGTGGTCGGACGCCAGGCTAGCGGACGTGTAGCCCGCGATGCCGAAGAACGCGGCCTGGCCGAGTGAGAACTGCCCTGAGAGGCCGAGCAGCAGATTCCAGCCGATGATCACGATCGCGTAGATCGCGACGAGGTTCATGCGGTAGATCCAGAACGAACCGCGTGTCTCGTAATAGATGATCACAAGGCCGGCCGCGCCGGCGACCAGGCCCAGAACGACACCCGGCACCCCTGACCTGCTGCGGAGAGAAACCCCTCGCATAGTGCTCACGCGGTGCGCGCGACCCTTGAGGGAATCATCCCGGAGGGTCGCAAGAAGAGAATGACGAGCAGCAGCCCGAGGGTGAAGGCGTCGCCGTACAGCGTCGGCAGGTATGTGGCCGATACGACCTGGGCAAGCCCGAGCGTGAAGGCCCCAACCACGGCGCCGAGATAGCTGCCCCAGCCACCGATGACGGCCGCGATGAACGCCTTGAGCAGGATGCCGAGGCCCATCGCAACGTCGAGAAGCGTGAGCGGTGTCGAGATGACCCCCGAAACCCCACCGAGCAGGCCGCCCATCATGAATGCCAGCATTCCCATCCTCCGAGCGTCGAGCCCGAGGTACTGCGCGGCCTTCAAGTTGTCCGAGGCGGCGCGCATCGCGATTCCGTAGCGCGTCCGGATGAAGAAGAGCCAGACCACCACGAGCAGAACGAAGGTCGCGCCGACGACCCAGAGCGACTGCTTGGACACTGGGACGCCGAGCAGCTTGATCGGGTCGAGTCCGGTGAACGTCGGCACGAAGCGCGGATCTGGGCCGAACAGGAGCAAGCCTGCGCCCGAGAGCACGAACGCGAGCGCGAGGGTGATCACGATGAGGTTCTCCTCCGTCGTCTTCCGCAGCGGCGCAAGGGCGAGGAGGTAGACCAGCCCGGCGACGCCGACGACCGTTATCACGCCGATCACAGACGACCAGCCCACGGACAGGCCCCACGCCTTCATCACGTAGAGCGAGACGAAGGGTGCGATGACGTAGAACTCGCCCTGCGCGAGGTTCAAGATTCCGGTGACGTTGAACACTAGGGTCAGCGCAAGCGCTGTTGGCGCGTAGATCGCACCCGTGGTCAATGCCCCAGCGATGATCGTGAGGAACTCGTGCATTGTGGTCAGCTCGCGTTGACTTATCAGAGCGGGCGGGGGCTCAGGGACGCCCCCGCCCGCACGAGAATGACTACTTCGCGAGTACTATCTGGCCGCGGAGCGCGCCGGTCGGGGCGGTCTGTGTGTTGATTGCCACATAGACCTGGGATCGACCACCGCTGAGGAGTTGCAGCACCGCCTTACCGGGTATCTTGGTGGTGCCCGACTGGCCGTCCTTGCAGGGCTTGCACAACGGTACGAGCACCGGCCCGGCGGCGCCGGCAGCGGTACCGACGCGCAACTCGGCTGTCAGGGCACTTCCCGTCAGGCCCTTGAACGTTAGCGTCCACTTCAGATCTCCGCCCTGTGCTTCGGTGAACCCGCCCGTACGCGCGAGGGAGGCGACGAAGCTGCCAAGCGGTGCCGAGCCCGCCGGACCTAGGAACGGAGTCGAAACCAAGCGGAACTCACCCGTGGCGATCGCTTTCAGCACTGTGCCTTCCTTGGTCGACTGCACGAGTGCCAGGTCGGAGTAGGCGATGCCTCGGTGGTCAGCCTCGGTGAGGCGGTAGTTGTTGTCGGCTCCGTTGAACTTGATCGTCCCGGACGCGAGCGCATCGCGGATCGACTGGCGTGTGATCGAGCCGCCCTTTGCCGCCAGGGTCATGGCCTGGGCGTACAGATGCATGACGTCCCACCCGAGGGCGGAGTTGATCGAGATCTTGTCGCCCCCGATAGCCGCGGCGAGTTTCGTCAGTTCGGGCAGCTGCGGGTCGTTTGCCGGCAGCGATTGCCAGAGGGGTGCCTTCTGCGTCGGGCAGACATAGAGGCCCGGCTCGACGCCCTTGACAATGTCCTTCAGAGCGAGAGTGCACGTACCGGTGGAGCCGAAGATCGGCAGCTTGTAGCGAAGGCCGAGCTGGTTGACGCCACGCAGGACGACACCGAAGGCCGATCCGGTGACGACCGTTGCCATCAGCTGAGCGCTAGCGCTCACGATCTTCTGGATCTGTGGCGTCACGTCGACCGCCGTGAGGTCGAATCGCTCAACAGCGACGATCTCAATCCCGTAGTCCGGGGCAACTTTCCGCAGCGAACCCAGTCCCGCCTCGCCGGTGGTGTCGTTCGCGGCGAGAATGCCGATCTTCTTGATGCCCTTCCGCTGTGCAGCCCAGGAAAGACCGATGCGATACGTGTCCTCCTGGGCATTGAAGCCGGCAAACTCGAAGCTGTCCCGGCCTGCCACGGGTGTGAGAACCGGCGTGCTCCAGTACGATGCGATCTTTGCCGCGTTCAAGACAGGTAGCGCTGCGCGCACGTTCGACGAAAAGTCTGGGCCGAAGATCGCGAGGATTGACGAATCCGAACTCAGCTCGCGAGCGACATCGATCGCGAGGGTCGGATCACCCTTCGTGTCGCGAGAGACGAGTTCGAGTAGTCTCCCGCTCACTCCGCCCGCATCGTTGATTCTCTTGATGGCCGCGAGTGCGCCGAGCTGGTTTGGCTGGCCGAGCGACGACCCGGCTCCGCTCAGGGAGCCAAGGAAACCGATGCGCAACGTATCTGCGTTCGTTCGCGTCTGGCCTGCGCTGACACTCGTCGCGGCGAACGCGAAGGCTGCAGCGATACCGACAATGGCGAAGATCTGCTTCTGCATGATACTCCTCTCTCAATGCGTTGGTGTAGTTGTGATCGTGAAGGAAACTAGCGTGCTAACCACCCGAACTGTCCGGGTATTCAAGTCTATCTTAGTCTCGACTCGGAGGTCAAGCACGAAGATATCGTCGGCCCCGACGGTGGCGGGTGCGACCGGGACACCGTATGATGCGCTCCCGATGCGCTACGGAATTGTGACTCAGGGCCTGGAAGATCCGCGGCGGTTCGGCGATTTCGCCGCCTGGATCGAGTCGCTCGGCTTTGATCACCTCTGGATTACCGACTCCTCGCTGCATGCGGGTGATGCCTACGTCTATGCGACTATCGCGTTGCAGGCGACGACAATCCTCAAGGTCGGGGTGGGCGTTACGAACCCGCTGACGCGTCACGTTGGCGTGACCGCGAACCTCGGCCGTTCGCTCAGCCAGCTCGCGCCCGGCCGATACATCTGCGGTCTCGGTGCCGGAGACAGTCCCGTGTTCGAGCTCGGCTTCCGCCCCGCGAAGCTGCAGACGCTCAGGGATACGATGACGGCCATGCGCCGCCTGTGGAGTGGGGAGACGCTCGCCGACGAGGTTGTCGGGGCCCAGCGGTTCTGGGGTGGAGGGCTGCTGACGCCCGTCGAGCCGCCGCCGATCTACCTCGCTGCGAGCGGCCCACGGACGACCGAGCTGGCCGGCGAATGTGGCGACGGAGTCGTGCTCCTGGCTGGCCTATTCCCAGATGCCCTCGCTGCCGCAACCCAGTCCCTCGAGGCTGGTCGCGCCCGCAGTGTGCGTGCCGAATTCGCCACCTGCTGCTTCCTGCACGGGCGGATCGGGCCGAACGAGGATGAGGCGCTGGACGCCGCGCGGCCGCTTGCCGCTTGGTATGCGTCGGTCGTTCCGGACATAGCCCGGAAGGCTGGCCTCTCGGAAGAGCTCATCGCGGCCGTCGCGGCGAACTTCGGCGGTGGCGAGTTTCAGGGCGCCGTCGAGGCGGGACGCCTGCTCCCGTCCGAGGTCGTCCGAAAGCTCGCCTTCTCCGGGTCGCCGGCCATACTCGCTGCGAAACTCGACTGGCTTCGTGGGACCGGCATCGACGCTGTCTCGATGTTCCCGCTCGGCCCTGAGCGGCGCGCGACGATCAGCGCGTTCGCGACGCTCGCGTTCTCCTGATGTCGTCAGAGGCCCTGCGGTCAGCCGGGGGGCTGAACAAGCACGATCTCGTTTTCGTCCGGATCGCGAAGCTCTCCTTCGATAATCCCCCAGGGCTGCATTACCGGCGCATGGACGAACGTACCGCCTGCAGCGAGAAACTCGCGGGCGGTGGACTCCATGTCATCTGTCGCGAGCACGCATTTGGCTGAGCCGGCCCTGCTGGGGGCGTGTGAGAGGATGATCCCGCACGTCGTGCCGACCGGCCGCACGACGAGGAACCGCGAGCCTTCGTGGGTCATGTCGAACCACTTCTCGAGCCCGAGCTTGCGGGTGTAGAAGTCGAGTGCCGCCTCTTGGTCGGTGACGTCCATCGTCGCCATCCGGATGTTGGTGATCATGCTCCTCCTTTGCGTCGCACAGGATTCTCAGTTGTCCACTCGAGCAAGGTTCCGCACCGCGACGTTGGCGTCCTCGATCGCGTGGATGATTCGCCTCGGGGCAATACAGTCTCCGATCGAGATGGTTTGCCACGGTCCTGCGTCGAGCGCCGCGTCGGCCGCACGATCGGGCTCATAGCCTGTCGTCAGCAGGGTGTCGCAGCGGAGTAGCTCCACTTCGCCTCCCGGACGAAGGACGTGACAGTAACCATCACCACCCCCAACCACGCTCGACCCGTACCAGCAGTTGACATTCAAAGTTGCAAGGTCGGCTACGAGCGGCACCCGTGTGTGGGCGCCGACGTCCGTGGCGAGCTCGTTCTTCTGGAGCACGATGCTGACGGTTCTGCCGCCTCGCGCCAGGTGCAGCGCCGCCTCGACTGCAAAACGGCCGCCGCCCTCGACTACCAGAGCTGTCCCGAGCTCGGGCAACTCCGCCGTCGCACTTCGGATGTCTATCCGTCGTAGCGTGTCAGACTGCGGTGTCAGGAGCGGCCTTGCCCCGGTCGCGAGAATGACGATCTCCGGGTCGAGCGAGCTGATGTCCACAGCCGTCGCGGCGCCACGCACGTCGACGATCCCGTCGATCCGGTTGATCAGGAAGTCCCGGAACCGAAGGAGCTCCTCCTTGAAGTCGGGGCGGGCGATCTTGTTCAGGCTACCGCCGAGCCGCTCCCGCTCGAACAGCGTGACGCGGTGGCCAGAAGCTGCCGCCAGGTATGCGGCCTCCAGACCGGCGGGGCCGCCCCCGATGACGGCGACCGAGCGTGGGCAGCGAACAGGGGTGACATCGCCGACGTAGGCCTCGCGGCCGCAACGAAAGTTGACTGCACACCGCACGAAGTGCCGGATCGACGTTCCACTGTCGAGGCACTCGTTGCAGCGGATGCACGGCACGATCGTCTCCGATCGTCCGGACGTGACCTTGCGGGGAAACGCCGGATCGGCGAGCAGAGGGCGCCCGAGCCGGATGAAGTCGCAGTCGCCGCGCTCGAGGATTCCCTCCGCCAATTCTGGAGTCGTGATCGAGCCAGCGGAGAGAACGGGAATCCCGATCGCGGCCTTGACGATCCGGGCAGCCGGGGCATTGGCCGCAGTCGGGCTATTCATCGGCTGGACCTGCAAGTGGACGGTCTGGACGTCGCCTGCCGAGACATCGATCGCCGCGATACCCTCGGTTTCGAGCAGGCGGGCAGTTGCGATCGTCTCGTCAAGGGTGATGCCCCCGGGGCCCGCCTCCGCAGCGCTCAACCGGGCGATCACAGGGAGCGAGCCGCTTGTAGCAGCGCGGATAGAGCGGACAATCTCGAGCAGGAAGCGCTGGCGCTGGTCAAGTGACCCGCCGTAGAGGTCGCTACGTCGATTGGCTAGCGGCGAGAGGAACTGGTTGATCAGCCCACCGTGCCCTGCGTGGAGCTCGAGGACATCGAAGCCCGCCTCTTTCGCTCTCCGAGCCGCGGCGGCGAACGACTCGATGATCGTGGCGATCTCCTCGGCTGTCAGCGCTTTGGGTATCGGTGCGCCAGCCTCGGCAAGAGCCTTCCACGGAATGCGAGAGGGCGCGACGATCGGGTCGACGCCGAGAAAGCGTTGGCGTCCGGCGTGAGAGAGCTGGATGGCGGCTAGCGATCCGCCCTGCCAGATCGTCTCCGCCAGGCGCGCGAGCCCCGGTATGCAGGCGTCGCTCGCAATCGAGACCTGGGAGACGTTGGACTGGCTGGCCCAGTTGTCGACGAAGGCATACTCGACCGTCACCAGCCCGGCACCCCCGCGTGCGCGCTCGCGATAGAACTCGAGCAGCGAAGGCGTGACGTACCCGGCGGCGTCGGCCAGCATCGTGTGGATCGGGGATAGCGTGAAGCGGTTTGCAAGCACAACCGTCCCGATTCGCCCAGTTGCACTCGAGAGCGGATATGGGCTCAACGACGCAGCCTGCGATCTCGCTGAGCAGCGTCCGCCATCAATAACAGTGGTATCACAGTAGCGAACGACGTGCCAACGCGAGAGCGTCCGCGACAGGTCGGGCGTGCCGGTTTCCGGCCAGCCGGTGGAGTCCATCCGCTATTGGCGCCTCGGCCGCCAGCCCAGGCTGCGCTCGTACGTTCGGGCGAAGGAGAGCAGCTGAGCGTCGGCAAAGTGCCGACCGACGAGCATGACTCCTACGGGGAGCCCGTCGGCCTCGCCTGCAGGCATGCTGAGCGCCGGGTGCCCGGTGGCGTCGAACGGGCCGGTGTTGCCGATCATCGAGTCGCCGCGAAATACTCGCTCCGAGAAGGAGGCTTCCGGCTTGTAGACGTGCGCATAATGGGTCGCCGTCGGCAGCACCAGCACGTCGACCTCCGCGAGTGCCCTGTCGTAGGCCTCACGCAGTGCTGGCGTCATGTTCTGCGCCTTCGCGTAGAGCGAGCCGAAGTAGTGCTCGCGGAAGTGGGTGCCAAGCAGGAGCACCATCTTCAGCGAGGGCGGCAGCTCGTCGCCGCGCGAACGCAGCCCCTGGCCGAGCGCGACCGAGAGATCGGGTGCGTAGCGGCCACGCCAATGGTAGCCGTTGCCGAAACTCATCGTCATCGCCGTCTGTCCCTCGGCGATCGCCGCGAACATCAGGCCCGCGCCGTAGAGATGCTCAGGGACCGAGACCTCACGCACCATTGCCCCTATCCGCCCCAGCTCTTCGACCACAGCGCGGGTCGCCTCCGCACTCTCCCGTGTCCCGGGTGGCGCCGACGGCCCGCCGTGGCTGAAACCTTCGACGAGCACACCGATCGTGATTCCCCTGAGATCGTCGGGAGCCTCCCTGACGGCTCCTACGTAGTCGGCTACCTCGACCTCGTGCTGGCGCGGGTCGGACTCGTCCTTGCCGGCGACCGCGGCGAGCACGAGCGCAAGCTCTTCGACGGTGCGTGCAAGCGGGCCGACATGGTCGTACGTGTGGTCGATTGCCGATATGCCCGTGTAGGGGATGAGACCGTGCGTCGGCTTGAGGCCGAGAACGCCACACCAGGACGCGGGCAGCCTGATCGATCCCGCCTGGTCGGTGCCGAAGGTCATGTCGATGCCCTCGTAGAAGAGAGCGGCCGCCGACCCACCGGACGAGCCGGAAGCCGTCCGCGTCGGGTCGAACGGGTTGAGGGTCGGCCCGAAGTCGCTCGTCTCGGCGCCACCCGACCAGGCGAAGCTATCCATGTTCAGCTTCGCCACGATCTCGCCGCCTGCCCGGAGGACACGCTCCGCGAGGACGCAGTCCTGCTCGGGCACGTAGTCGCCGAGAATCCGAGACGCGTACGTCATCGGAACGCCCGCCAGGGCCATGTTGTCCTTGAGGCCGATGCGCTTGCCGGAGAGCGGCCCCTCGACGTCGGCCTTAACGGAGCACCAGCGGATGACGGCGTTGAGCGGGTCCTCGCCAGCCTCCGGTCGACGGCCCACGTCGCGTCGCGCCGCAATGTTGACGGGCGCGGGCAACGGCTCGTCGACGAACGCGTCCATCAGCCCGCACATGCGATCGGTCAGCTCGAGGAATTCGTCCAGCTCGTCGTCGCTGATCGTGAACATCGCCTGTCGCGCGTAGGCCTGAAGCTCGCTTCGCTGGATCCTGCGTAGCACGTCGGGTCTCCTCCGTTCGCGATCCGCTAGGTCGAGCGCCGCTCGTCGGTATGGTCGTGCTCGTGCTCGTGCCCATGCTCGGCCTCAACGTCGGCCTCGAACTCGGCGTAACGCGCCGTCAGCTCGGCCTCCGTGACGACTTCCCGATCGAGCAACAGGCGTTCGAGCGATGCGAACCAGCGTTGGTAGTAGTGCTCCCCGTCTTCGGGCTCGTGGGCAGCGATCTCGTCGATCAGCAGGCTGCGAAAGTCGTCCCACTCGTACACTCCCTCCTGGCAGAGCGATACCGCGACGCCGAAGGCACGGCTCTCCCATGGGGCGGAGAAGACGAGCTCGCCATTGCGGCGCGGCAGGGCTGAGCTTCCGGCCATGTCGGCGATGACGCCCTCGATCGCCCGCCCGCTCAAGTTGACACGGTAGCGATGCCGATCATCGCCTCGCGGGTCACAAGTTCCGCGAGCTCGGCCTCCCCCAGCGCTTCGGTTCTCGCTGGTCGTTCCGGCAGGACCATGTAGCGCATGTCGGAGCTCGAATCCCAGACCCGGATCTCGACCGACTCGGGCACGTCGAGGCCCAGCTCGCGGAGCACGGTCCGTGGTTCGATCACGACCCGCGACCGATACGCGTAGCTCTTGTACCAGCGTGGCGGCAAGCCGAGCAGCGCCCACGGATAGCACGAGCAGAGGGTGCAGACGACGACGTTGTGAACGTCTCGCGTGTTCTCCAGCACGACAAGGTGGTCGCCCTCGATGCCCGTGATTCCGAGCTCTTTCACCGCCCGTCCCCCGTCCGCAAGTAGCCGCGCCTTGAAGGCCGGGTCGACCCAGGCGTGCGCAATGACCCTCGCGCCGATGAGTGGTCCGACGTCGTTCTCGTAGATACCCGCGACAGCGTCGACCGCACCGTCCGCGAGGACGCCTTTCTCGAGCAGCAGCGACTCGAGGGCCCTGGTTCGCAGCGTCGCCTCACGCTCGCTCAGAAGATGGCCAGGCTGGACATGTTCGACCTCGCTCATGCGGCCTCCTCGCCTGGCAGGAGGTAGCTCTCCCAGAGATCGATGTAGACGCGCGACCGGGCCTCGGCCGACTCTCCCCAGAGCTCCCGGCCCTCGAGTGCGACTGCGTAGACGTACTCCGGCTGCTCGACGCCCGTGACGTTCAGGTCGGGGAGGAGAAAGGCGTCGTAGACGCGTTCGATGACACCCCTACGTCCACGGACGTAGCGCGGCATCCGCGTGTGCCTGCACGGGTGGACGTTGCGTGTGATGACGATGTCTCCCGCGCGGAAGCTAGGCGGCTTCACCACTTCTCGGCTCGCCGATCCGCCGGTCCTGACGACCCGGTCGGCGAACTCCACGAAGCTCGGCTCGGGGTGGCTCGGCAGGTCGGCGGAGGGGTTCGCGGCGAACTCGCTGTACCGCGCGAGTAGCTCATCCTCGGTCAGCACCTGCTTCTCCACGAGTAGCCGTTCGAGGGCGAGGATCCACTTCTCGTAGTAGCTCGCCGACAGGTACTGGGCCGGGCTCATGGACTCGAGCCCTTCCCGCACCTCGTCCAGGGTGTCGATCCCGCGTAGCCGCGTGCAGATCTGGGTTCCGAAGATGCGGCGCTCCCAGTCGGCCTGAAAGACCGCTTCGTCCTTCTCGACCACGACTGGGCCGAAGCCGTGCGTGCCGCCCATGTCCTGCCCGCCGTTCATCGAACTCCTCTCCACAAGCCTTCTTCAGTATCACGTGACCGCTGGAGCAGGTCAGGTCGCCCACCAAACTAGCGGGCGCAGCGCCTGGCTGCAGAAACAGCTACGCCGTCGCATTTGACTTGGCGGGCCGCAGTCGGCGATGCTGATTGATCTGGAAATCAGTCCGCGTGGTTTCGGCGGATCACTCTGGTCGAGGAGGGTGTGCACGAATGGCCAAGTCGCGGCGCCGAGATGAGCCCCAATTCTTCAATATCTTCGGCTTGGAGTGGGAGGTCGGCCCCGGGCCGCGCACGTTTGCGGCCCTCGAGCGGCGTGAGCTGAGTCGGGACGCCGAGAGCGACTCTGCGACCCTGATGGTGAGGATCCCGCCAGCCTGGAAGAGCGTTGACCTCGGTGACGAGGCGACGACGGAGATCTTCGTCCTCGAAGGAGACCTCGTCGTCAACGGCGAAGCCGTCGGGTGTGGTGGCTACATCAGCCTTCCGCCGATAGGCGTCGCGAACGCCCTCGAGTCGCGATGCGGGGCCCAGGTGCTCGTATGGCATTCGCATCGACTTCCCGTCGCGCCCGAGGCTGCTCTCCGAGTGACGAGCATCTGGGCTGAGCCATGGCAGGAGGGGCGGCTGAAGGGGCTTCCCTACGGTCGACTATTCAAGGTGCTGCGAGCAAACGACGTACTGGAGGGGCCGGTGCAGGGCGGAGAAGCGGGCTTCTTGCGACTGAACCAGTGGCTGCCGGGATATGTGGCGCCGAACGAGCACCGGCACGAGGTCTGGGAGGAACTGATCTTCCTTCACGGCGATTGGCTGACACTCGAGCGAGGCCAGGTTGCGGCCGGAAGTTATCTTGGCAATCCCCCGGGCTGGTGGCACGGGCCGCTTGCCTCTCGGTTCGGGGCGCTTGCGTTCGTGCACAGCAACCGGGCGCTCGGGGTTGAGCTCCGCGATATTGAGGGTGGGGTGGCGTTTTCCGAAAGTTACCTGCGTTCCGGATCCCTGCTCGACCGCCCGGAGCATCAGGGGGCGACGGCACTCGAGCCGTTCATCGATCTTGTGAGATAGGCGATTCTCCGTACATCCGCTCCCGAGGAACTGCATCGTCGCTCTCGACGATCAGATGCCCGCTGCAGCTAGACGTACGCGGGCCGTTACTGCAACGACTCGGGTTTCACCACGCCGTTCTCGACGATTACCTCGTCATCGAGCAGGAGTGTGACGTCACGACAGGCGATGTCGAGGTGGCAGGGCGTAAAGCGGCCCGCCACCTCGTTGGGGCCCGTGCTGAAGAGGAAGTTGCCTTCGAACGTCCGGATGTCCTGGCACATCATCCGCTCTCCTTCGAACAGCGCAATCGCTGCCCAATTGGCGCGGCGCTGTAGGCCCCAGCCCAGGTGGGAGAAATCGTAGCCGCGGGGGTCGTGCCAGCTGTCGATGAAATCGCGAATGAGCCTCGCATCGAAGCCGCCCTCGATCGAAGTCAGGATGCCCTTTTCGAAGACGAAGCGGACCGGCGCCGACAGGTAGCGACTGAACGGCAACGGCACGTCGCCCTCGTTCGCGACAATAACGCCCTCTGGCGTCCCGTCATTCGGGAACGTTGCGACCATCCCGCTGGGCCAGTGATCCCAGTGGCCGGCCTCATCTGAGAAACCGTAGCGCGCTCGGGCGGCGTACTGCCCGAGTTCGCAGGTCAGGTCGGTACCGGCGTCGCTGACAACCCGAAGCGTCTTGGCGCGCCCGAGTCGTTCGCCGTTCGCCAATGCCCGGAGCTTAAGTTCCTGAGAGGGGAACATGCGTTGCAGCGCCTCAGGGGGGTCGATCGCCATCACCGTGCGGGTACCGCTCGCTAGCACCTCACCGAGCGCGGGGGACCAGAGCAGGCCTTCTGCGGTGATGTCGAAGAGTATGTCGGCCGCTTTGATCCGCTCGAGCGAAGCTCCATCGAGTGTCGCCGTTCCACCCATGCCGCGCAGGATCGACGGTGCTCGCACGGTCATCTGGCTGGCGATCGGCAATTCGATCAGGCGAGCCCCGATCCGTGCCACCGCTCCTCGCACGGCGAGCACGTACTCGGGCCGGCTGTCAGTCGTGTAGGCGAGGGCAAGCGTTTCCGACTCGTTCAGGTCGCAAAGCGCGAGGTAGTCCTGGAAGAGATCGGTCAACTCTTCGCCGACTGCGTCGACGCCAGCCCGTACTGCAGTGGATAACGGAGAGATCTCGTTAACAGTGGCCACGGGCGTTTCCCTCATGTTCACGGGATAGAGGTCCAGGTATATCCGCTGGGACGTGCGATGAGACGAGAGTCCCGTGGTCGGGACTCTCGTCTCATCCAGCTACCGAGCGGCAATCGCTACTTCGTCGCCGCCTGGCACTTTGCCATCTGGGCTGCATACTTGCCGGCCACGAGGTTTTTCAGGATCGCCGCGGCCTGCGCTTCCTGCGCCGTCTTGCCGAGGCGGAACGCGGTGAGGCTGATGTAGCCGTCCGCGACGCCCTTGCGGATAATGCCCGGCTTGAACGTTCCACTCTGCCGCTGCTTGGCCACGGCCACATAGCCAAGTCCGAACTTGAGTACGGCACTTGTTACCGTCGCTTTCGGCGCGAACCTCGACTCGTCGCCGTAGGAGCCGACGTACAACTTGCCGAGCTGCTGGGCCCGTGCTGCGATCGCAGGTGAGGCACCACCCGTGGCAACCGCGAAGAGAACGTCAGCGCCCTTGGAGATGAGGTTCGAAGCCACCTCTGCGGATGGCCCGCCGTCGAAGCCGCCCACGATCTGTCCGGTGACCTTGGTGCCGGGAACGGCAACCTCTGCACCGATCTTCATGCCCGCGAGTGTCTTTGAGGTCGGCAGGATCGGGATCGACTCGACCGCGCTGATCATGTGCGTCTTGCTCACGAGCGCCCCTGCAACTCCCTCAACGAACCCAACCTCGCACCAGTTCACCGAGTACGCGGCGACGTTCGCAAGGCCATTCGTGGTCGAGAGGTCCGACATCGTGACCCAGAGGGTGCCGGGGTACTTCTTTGCCGCAGCGAGCATGTGAGTTTCGAAGCCATTGTCGGTCGAGAAGACGATGTCGGCCTTGCCGGCACCCCAGCGATCGAGCATCTGATCGGCCTCGCCGTACGGCACGGCTTCACCGATCTGCAGCTTCCAGCCCATCTGCTTGGAGACTGCGCTGTATGCCGCGAACTGAGACGGATCCCACGTTCCGGCTGTCGTCGCGGTCGCAGTGATCACCCGCACCTGCAACGGCGCTCCACCCGCTTTTGCTCCGGCGGAGGTGGCCGTGCCGACGAACACTGCGGCACTGAGTATTACCAGCAGCACAACGATACGCCTCATCAAGTCTCCTGACGATTTAGGACTACGGACTTTGCCTCGTGCGAACAGGGGTGCTGCAGTTTCTACCTACCTGGGGAGAGTGTGTCAACCCGGCGTGTCGAGGAGCGGTGGCAACGTGGTACGACTGCGGCACGCGCCAGTCGGCACCCCTGCATCGCACACTCCGTTCTGAGCGCGGAACTCCAGGAACGACGCACTGGTGCGGGCGACCCCGGCGGCAGCGACGTGGCTGGAGCTCTCCGTCAGCCGCCGATTCCGACGGCCCGCGCGAAGGCGACGATCTCGCGTCTGAGATCCGGCCCACTTGGCTGGTAGTAGATCTCGGTCGCGCCGCCGGCTTCGAACTCTGCGAACCGCCGTCGCAACTCGACGGGCGTGTCTGTCCAGGTCAGGGCGCGCACGGCCTCGGCGGTCACGAGCGAGCGGTCGCGCTCGTCGACCGCAACCATGTGGGTAGCGTGGAGACGGAGGTGGCGCACGCTCTCGGGCACTGCGTCGACCTCCTTGCGCCACTCGCGCCCCCCCGGAAGCGCGTCGAGGTCGACAGCAGTCGGGAGTTCGTAGAAGTAGTGGTAGAGCATGGTGAGGTACGGCCCGACCGTCTGGAGCACCCGCGGCGAGGCTGCGCTCTCGCCCTCGTCGAGCACAGTGCCGCTTCCGGCAACAATCGACCAGTCGAAGCCCGGAATTGCAGTCTTGACGGACATCACACCGTCGCCCAGCTCGTGGGCCACTCGGAGCCCTTTCGGGCCGTTGGCGGCTACGACGACCGGTATCTCGAGCGGCCGTGGCGGAGCGTATTGCGGCATGTGCAGCATCTGCGTCACGCGGTCGCCAACTTCGACCTCATCGCCTCGCAAGAGGCCCTTGAGCTGTCGTATGTGTCGCTTGAGGTCGGCCCAAGTCATCGGCTCCTGACCCAGCAGCAAACGTGCCGAGAACCCTGTCCCAACAGCAATCGCCGTTCGGCCGGGGGCAAGTTGCTCGAGCGTTGCAGCAGCCGTAGCAGTGACCATGACGTGCCGCAAGCTCGGCACTGTCAGTCCGGGGCCGATACCGACCGAGTGTGTGCTGCGCGCGACAAGCGCGAGCCACATCCAGATGTCGCCGTGCAGCGCCGGCGAATCCCAAAGCCAGATGCGCCTGAAGCCGACCGACTCGGCAAGCGCCGCGAGTTCCGGAGCATCGCGCCCCGGCGCCAGGCCGCAGGAGTAGTCCATCACCCGGTCACGATAGTTGCCTGATCGCCACGTTGGCGTCCCAGACCGCATCGAGAATCCGGCGGGGCGACACGCAGTCGCCAATCGAGACGACGGCAAAGGACTCGTCGGCGAGTGACGCAGCCAGCTCGCCGGCCGGCACGTACGAGGAGGTCACGAGCGTGTCATAGGCGATCTCCTCTTCCGTTCCGTCACTGCGGAGGAGGCGGCACGCGCCGACCGAAGCAGAGATGTGGGAGCAGCCGAGCCGAGTATCGACACCGAGCTCGTCGATGGCCTTGAGCAGCGGGATCGACGTGTGCGGTCCGACGTCGGAGGCCAGCGTCGCCTCGCGGGCGACGACGGCAACGCGTTTCGCTGCCCGGGCGAACTCCCAGGCTGCCTCGACCGCAAACTGCCCGCCGCCCACGACGACAACCCTCGCGCCAACCGAGTCGGGACGGGCAAGCGCAGTGCGAATGTCGACGATGCCGTCACCGTGCTCGGCGGGTCGAGCACCGGTCGCAAGGATGACCGCGTCCGGCTCGAGCTGACGGACGTCGTCTGCCGTCGCCTCTGCCTGGAGATGCTCGAACCTCCCTTCGGCCCGCTGCAGCAGCCAGTCGAGGTACCTGCGTAGGTCGACCTTGATCTCGCTGGCTGCGATGTCGTTGAGGCTGCCACCGAGCCGGTTCCGCTCGAAGAGCGTCACAGAATGACCATTCTCCGCCGCTACCGCGGCCGCCTCGAGGCCGGCGATGCCGCCGCCAACGATCACGACTCGAAGCTGGGAGCGCGGCTTCTCGCTTGTAAGCGCCGCCTCTCGGCCGCACGCGAAGTTCACAGCACAGACGACGTGGCGCTTGCGTCCAACTCCACGGTCGAGGCACTCGTTGCAGCGGATGCACGGGCGCACAGTCTCGGGCCGCCCGCTGAGGACCTTGCGCGGGTAGTGGGGGTCCGCGAGCAACGGCCGCCCGAGGCGGACGAAGTCAGCGTCGCCGCGTTCGAGCAGCTCCTCCGCTGCCAATGGGATCACGACCGAGCCGACCACCGAGACCGGGATCCTTACGGCGCGCCTGACAGCCGCGGCAGCGCTCGCGTTTACCGCGACTGGCGCGTACATCGGCTGTACCTGGATATCCATCGTGTGGTGGTTGCCGGCGGAGATGTCGATCAAGGCCACCCCGGCCTTCTCCAGGGCGCGTGCGGTCTCGACCGTCTCCTCGAGGGTGATCCCCTCCGGCTGTCCTTCGGTGCCGGACAGCCGCACGGTGATCGGGAAGTCGTCCCCCACAGCCCGCCGCATTGCGGCCACGATCTCGAGCAGGAAGCGCTGTCGCGCGACGAGGTCGCCGCCGTAGAGGTCGTCTCGGCGATTCGTGATCCCCGAGAGAAATTGCCCGACAAGGTACCCGTGCCCCGCGTGCAGCTCGACGAGGTCGAAACCGGCCATGCGCACGCGCGAGGCGGCGCGCCCGAATGAGGCGACGATCTCGGCGATTCCCTCCGCGGACAACTGGGTCGGCACCGGGGCGCCGATCGAGTGCAACCACTCCCAGGGAACACGGGAGGGGGCCACGATCGGAGCAGTCGCGAGAAAGCGCTGGCGACCGGCATGATTGAGCTGCATGCCCGCGAGCGCCCCGGCGAAGCGAATCGTCTCCGCCAGGCGGGCAAGGCCGGGAATGGCGTGGTCGTCGGCACAAGAGAGCTGCGCGAGATTCGCACGGCTGGCATCGTGGTCGATGAACGCGTACTCGGTGAAGCAGAGCCCTGCGCCACCGAGTGCGCGCTCTCTCTGGTACGCGAGCAGCTCGGGCGTCACATGCCCGTTCGCGTCGACGAGCATCGAATGCAGCGGCGAGTGGATGAAGCGGTTCTTCGTCCTCAGGCCACTGATCTCGCCTGGCGAGCCGAGCAGTTCAAACATGCGGGTTCTCCTTAGTCCTAGGCGACGATTACGACCCGACCCTCCTCTATTTCGACGGGGTACATCTTCACCCGGAGGTCGTTCGGATCGTAGAGTGTGCGCCCGGTGTCGATGTTGAACTCGTAGCCGTGCCACGGGCAGCGCAACACGCGATTCTCCATGCCGTAGATGTAGACGCCGGGATCCGAGGGAAGCATCGTCCCCGAGAGGTCGCCGATGCACAGCGGCGCCCCGTGGTGCGGGCAGATGTTGCGGATCGCCTTCAGCTCACCGCCGATGTTGAAGATGCCGATCGAGCGGCCATCGACGTCGATGATCTTGCGCGATCCTGGCGGGAGCTCATCGACCGTGCAGACGACGTGCCGCATCGACCCGTCGGAGGTCTTGCCCGTCGGCATCAGCTGAGCCGATCCCCGAACGTCTCGATGGCGTTCTGTGAGAACACCCGCTCCCGCATCGGCTTCGGTAGGTCGGCGAGTGCTCTGCGCGGGTCGTCGAAGTCCCAGTGTGGGTAGTCGGAACTGAACAGCAGCGTCTTCTCGGCACGGATCACGTCGAGCACGGCGTGGATCTGCTCACGCTTCTCGGCCTCGTAGAACGGTTGCGTCGTGAAGCGGACGTTCGACTCGAGGTACTCGAAGGGATGCTTCTTCACCCAGGGCACCTCGACACGCTGGGCCTTCCAGTCGCGCTCGAGCCGCCACATGACGTCGACCGCCCAGGCAAAGCCGCACTCGGCGAAGACGTACTTCAGCCGAGGGAAGCGCTCGAACACGCCGTGACAGATGAGGCTGACGACGCTCGACATGGCGGGCTGCGTGAGCAGGGTGTGAAACTCTAGGTAGAAGGTGGGCACGAACGAGAGGCGGGGAGCCTTCACATAGATGCTCTCGGTCGCGCCGGGGTGGATCATGATCGGGAGGCCATAGTGCTGCGCGGCCTCGTAGACCGGATAGAAGTGCTTCTCGCCCGGCGCGATGTCCGAGACAGGCATGTGGATTGCCGCGACGCCAGGGCGATCGGCGAGGCGCTCGATCTCCTGGACGGCAAGTTCTGCATCCGTCGGTGGCACGAGGATGGCGGCAAGGTACCGCTTGTCAGTGGAACACCAAGTGTCCAGGATCCAGTCATTGTATGCGGAGCACACGGCGGCGAGCGATGGAGCGTGCGGGAACGCCCCGTGACCGGAGTTCGGGCCGCCGATCAGGATCGCCCGGTCGATCTCGTACTCGTCCAACAGCTGCTGTGCGACGAAGGCTGGGTCGGAGCCCGGTACCCCGCCGTTGGGTGGGGCCGTATCCGACCGCAGGGCGCCAGAGGAGATGCGATAGAACTCGTTCTTCGGCATACCGACGGTGCCGCCGTTGATGTGCTTCGCCCAGCCCGACACATCCGCGAGACCGAGGCGATGGCGCCACTCCGTGGTCATATACGGAGCAAGGTCGAAAAGTCCGTCGCGCATATACGGATGGACGTCACAGTCGATCAGGCTAAAGCCGGTCTTGCCTTTCGCCTGCTCGGCCTTCGAGGCTGCGATCGTACTCATGTTCCTACCTCCCTCGGTGTTCATGGGGGTTGTCTCCTCGGCTGGCGCTCGCGGCGCGATCTCGCTCTTCGTTCACGGCTCCTGCCGGGGAGGCTCATGCGGGAAGACGTAGTGCGGGTAGTACTTGCGGACGTGCTCTGCGGTGACGTAGCCGTCCGTGAGATCACTTGCGATCAACTGCACATCCCGCTCACCCGGCGGGCCATACCCGCCACCACCCCCGGAATGCGCCTCAAAACGGCTGTCAGCCTCGACGAGGATGGCGGTCCGCTTTCCGTACTGCGTGACCGAGCCGTCCGTTCGGTGGATGGCCATACTATTGGGGCGGGCCTCGCCTCCTCCGAAGAGTCCTCGCGGCGGCGTCTTGGTGCGCTCCACGGTGCTCGTCACAAAGCATTCGGCCAGCACGCGGAGATGGAAGTCGACGCCCAGCCCGCCGCGGTGCCGGCCTGGTCCACAGGAATCGGGGGCGAGCTCGCGCTTCTCGACGAGCCATGGGTTCTGGGCTTCCCACTTCTCCGCGGGGCCGATCCGCAGCACCGACTCCGTGATGTGGATGAGCGCATTCGATCCGTCACCACCGGAATGGCCTCCTTGGCCGATGGGCGTCGAACCGCCGTCGATCCACGGCTCCTTCCACTGCGTGCCCCGCCGTTGGTAGCTCATCCGCTGATGGCCCCACCACATGAAGACCATCATGTCGGAGCCAGACTCGGCGGCCACTGCCTCGGGCAGCGCCGCTGCGAGGGCGCGGTAGAAGCCGTCGATCAGCTGCAGGGATGCCGCCCAGTAGACGAACACCGGCGCCGGGTACGTCGGTTCGAACAGCGAGCTCGGGCGTGTCTTCACCGTAAGTGGTCGGAACTGACCTTCGTTGGCATCCTCGCCGACCGCTGCAAGGCTGGCAAGGGCCAGTTTCATCATCGACACCGTCCCGGGCCCGGGGGAGTTGACCGGTCCCGGTTGCTGGTCGGGCGCATCGGTGAGGTCAACCATCAGCTCGCTGCCACTCACCTCGATGGTCAGGTTGAACGTGATCGGCGTGTCGTCGCGTCCGTTGTTGTCGATGCAGCACTCGGTCGAGTAGCGGCCGTCGGGGATCTGCTCGATGAAGGCCCGTGATTGGGCTTCACCGTGATCGAAGATGCGTTCAACCGCAGCCCGGAACTCCTCGTGCCCATGCTTCTCGATGATCGCGCGTAGGGCACGTGCGCCGGTGCGTACGCAGCCGACGACCGCATTCAAGTCACCGCCGACGACGCGCGGCGCGCGTGAGTTCGCGAGTACGAGGTTCCAGAGCTCCTCGTTGCGCACTCCGGCCCGGTAGAGCTTGACGCCCGGGAAGATCGTCGCCTCCTGGTGGACGTCGATGGTGTCCGTGGAGTACGGGTCCTTCCCGGCGAGGTCGACCATATGAGTCTTGCAAGGGGAGTAGCCGACGAGTACACCGTCGATGAAGACCGGCGCGATGAGCGCGATGTCCTGTGGGTGGGCGCCCGTGAAGTAGGGAATGTTGTAGAGGATCAGATCGCCGTCCTCGAGACTGTCCTCGCCGCCAACCGCTGCGACCGCATGTCGGATGCAGGAGTCGAGAGTTCCAAGCTTGAGCGCCAGTGTGGGCGCCTGTGCGAGCAGCCGGAATTCGCGGTCGTAGAGGCCGACGGCAAAGTCGACCACCTCGTAGATGATCGGAGAGAAGGCGGTACGCAGCAGCGTTCGCTTCATCTGACCCGCTGCGGAGCGCAGTGCGTGGCGGATCACCTCGGTCGTGACGGGATCGGCGACAGAGACAGCGCGAGGGGTCATCGCCTTCATGCCACACCTCCTGCGGCGATGCGCGTGATCAACAAGGCCCCGCTCGCATCGAGCACTGCGTGAAAGCCTGCGTCGAGGTATGTGGTCGCCGTCGGCTCGAAGACGATGGCCGGACCGTCAACCGGGCGATCGCTCTCGATCGACGCGCGCTCGAGTACAGCGAACTCGAGCCAATCGCGCCTTGCGAACGAGTAGGCGCGAACGGTCGGAGGTCGCTCGACTCCGGTCGCCGCGCCCGCGAAGAGATGTTGGTGCGCCTTGCGCGGCAAGCTCTGTCTTGCCGTGGCGCGCACCGTGACGACCTCGAGCTGCTCATCGAGCGTCGTTCCGAAACGCCGTTCGTACTCGCCGGCGAAGCTCTGCTTGATCGCCTCAATGTGCTCCGGCAGGAGCTGCCCATCCGGCGCCGGTCGCTCGACAGTAAGCGTGTGCTCCTGACCGACATAGCGGAGGTCGAGCCCGACGACTCGCTCGGATGGCGCGCTGCCAGGCTGCTCTTGGTGCTCGGTTCGCTCGAACATCTCGCCGAGGATCCGGTTCAGATCGTCGATCAGGCTCGACGAGAGAACGCGGAAGATCGTCTGAGCTGCTTCCTTCGTCACATCCTGGCCCAGCAGCCCCCACGCAGAGAAGTTGCCGGCGTACGGCGGCACCGCGATCTCCGGCACGCCCAGCTCAGTGGCGAGCATCGTCCCGAATAGCGGACCTGCGCCTCCGAACGTGATCACCTTCGCCTGGCGTGGATCCTCCCCCTGCCCCACGGTGATTTCGCGGATTGCCTCCGCCATCGCTGCTGCCGCGACTGTCAGCACACCGCGTGCCGCCTCATCGACGGCCATCCCGAGCTCGTCTGCGAGTGGTTTGAGAGCACGTTCCGACGCGTCCCGGTCGAGGCGGAAGTCGCTACTGAGAGTTCCGTCTCCGAACATGCCGAGGACCAGCGCGGCATCGGTGACAGTGGGCTCCGTGCCGCCGCGCCCGTAGCACGCCGGCCCCGGTTCCGCCCCGGCGGAGCGGGGTCCGACGCGCAGAAGGCCGCCGTCTGCGTACGCGATACTGCCGCCGCCGGCTCCGATCGACACGACGTCGACCCACGAGGTCTGGAGCGGCCAACCGACGATCTCGCCTTCGTGCTTGACGTGTGGACGGCCATCGACAATGAGGGCGGTGTCGAAGCTCGTGCCGCCGACGTCTGCGGTGATCGCCAGCTTCCAGCCGTGAGCGCGACACAGCTCAGCCGCGCCCTCCACGCCGGCTACCGGCCCTGACTGGATGGCCTCGAATGGACGAATCGCCAGCTCGGCAGCGCTGAGCGCGCCACCGCCGGAGCGGGTCACGAGCACGTCACCGGCAAATCCGATCTCCGCCAAGCCGCGTAGCAGGCCCTCCAGGTAACGGCCGGTGGCAGGCCGGATGTACGCGTCGATCACGGTCGTCGACGAGCGCTCGTACTCCCGGTACTCGCGGGATAGCCGGTGGGAGAGCGAGATCTCACCGTCGAAGCCATGGACGCGGAGAATGCGCTCGATCTCGAGCTCGTGCACGGGATTCACATAGGCGTTCATCAGGCAGACGGCGATCGACTCGATGCCGGCGTCCGCGAACGTGGCGAGCGCCACGGTGACGTCTTCCTCGAGGAGCGCAGTCAGGATCTCACCATCGGCGCGGATGCGCTCGCGTACCGTGAGGCGATGACGTCGGGGAACGAGCATCATCGGGCGCTTCCAGAAGATGTCGTACATCACAGCTCGATCGCCGCGGCCGATCTCGAGCACATCTCGAAAGCCCTCCGTGCAGAGCAGACCCGTCGACGCACCGGAGCGCGTGAGCAGTGCGTTCAGGCCGATCGTCGTACCGTGCATGAAGTAGCGCGTGCTGCGCACGAGCGCGGGGGGCACAGCGATTCGGACCGCCTGGAGGACTCCTCTTTCGAGCGCCCCGGGAGTCGTGGCGGTCTTCGCGATCTCGACCCTGCCGGTCTCGTCATCGTAGTAGATCAGGTCGGTGAACGTTCCGCCGATATCGATGCCGATCCGGGTTGCCATGGTCGGAGTCTTCCTTTCCGAGATCGATTCGCAGGACATCTTCGAAGACAGTGTCGCCTTTATTACACCATTCGCGCCGCCAGCACAATTCGGCGCGTTCTCTCAGGCGGGCGGGCGCTGTCATTCCCGGCGAGCGCTGCCGTGCACCGATCGCCGGAGCTGCAGCGCTTGCGTCTACTCGAACTCTTGCCGGCTTGCCACCCGTCTCGAGCAACACCCAGCGGGCGGTAGCAGCAACGCAGCAGGCCCGCTCGAGCGGCTGCGCCATCTGGCACGCTCGACCCACGCTACGAGGGTGAACGGTTGCTTCGAGGGAGGGGGGAACGATCTCAATTCCCGAGATCGCAGTGCGGAAAAGTAGACCAGGGCGACTTGAGCTTCGAGCCGGTCGTTGGTACTCTTATCGCGGTTACGCTACGGCCGCCGGCCTGCGAGCAGCTAACCCGTCGATCAGGGAGGGGCGTATGAAGTTCGGGTTGTTGCTTGTTCCACAGGTGCTCAAGGGTCAGCCGGAGCCCTTTCACGACATGATCGAGCAGATCGAGTTCGCGGAGGAGCTCGGCTACGACTCTGTGTGGCTGACCGAGCACCACTTCAGCGAGTACGGCAGGGCCGCCGTCCCCGCGCTCACTGCATATGCAATTGCGCGCACGAGGCGGATTCGCGTCGGCACTGCCGTTGTCGTACTCCCGTTCCATCATCCGATCAGGGTCGCGGAGGACTGGGCGACCCTCGACCACCTTTCGAAGGGTCGCGTCGACGTCGGCGTCGGCCGCGGGAGCCAGCCGAACGAGTTCGCCGGCTTCGGGGTCTCGCTGGACGAGGCCCGGGAGCGGTTCGACGAGTCGCTCGAGATCATCCGGAAATGCTGGACGCAGGAGACCGTGTCCCACGACGGGCGCTTCTTGAAGATCCCGGAGATCGAGGTCTTGCCGAAGCCGTACCAGCAGCCGCATCCGCCGCTCTGGCAGGCGGCCGTCAGCGCGTACACGACCCAGATGGTCGTAGACCACGGGATCAACGGGCTCATCGGGCCCTACCTCATGCCGTACGACCTCCTGAAGCGCGACTACTTCGATGTCTGGCACACCGCGACCGCCGCGATGGGCCGCACGGACCTGCAGATGTGCCACAACGAGTTCGTCTACGTCGGCGAGACGGATGACGAGGTTAAGCGCGACGTTGAGGACGCCGTGATGTGGTACGTCCGCAAGGCGGCGAAGATCTGGGGTGAGCGGATCCGTAGCAATGTCTCGCCGCAGTACGCGAACTACACCGACGTGCTCGAAAGGTTCGATACGATCACGTTCGACGAGGTCTTCGGCAGCGTGAGCATGTTCGGGACGCCCGATCGGGTCGCCGAGAAGATGCGTTGGATGCGCGACGAGGGTGGGTGCGACTACATCATGAACTTCACGTCATTCGGCGGCATCCCGCACGAGAAGGCGATGCGCAGCATGGAGCTCTTCGCCCGCGAGGTCATGTCGCGTTTCAAGGGCGACGTGGTCGTCGACGCGGGAGCTTCCTCGGCGCCTGTGGTGGCGTGACCTCGGACACGGCCACGTCGGTGTTGGACATTCCCTTTATGGACACATCAAGCAAAGGACAGTCGGTTTCCTCGACTCTTGACGTGTCCACATGCAGCGATTCGTCCCTGGTACTTATCAAAAGGAGAAGCTCATGAAGTCGCCCGCCGATCTCGTCCCGCTCTTCGTCAGGGAGTTCGAGCTCTGCCGCGTCGGGCCGAGCGATGTCGTCGCAGTGTTGTCGGAGTCACGTACGCGCCCTGAATATGTCGAGTCGTCACTCGCAGCGGCGCGCGTCCTCGGCGCGTCCGCCTACGAGATTCGGGTCGGGACGCTCGGCTCGGACATCTCGACCGTGACTCGCGGAATCGTCGGCGGCATTCCTGCCCTCTCCAGGGAGTCACCGCTGCTGACCGCTGTCGGAGCTGCGCTCGTGAACTCGACCTTTGTCGTCGACCTGGTGCCGGACACGATCCTCCATCTGCCCATCCGGGAAGAGCTGAAGCGCTCCGGCGCGCGCATCCTCACGATCGTCGAGCCACCGGACGCGCTCGAGCGGATGTTCCCGACCGAGGAGATCCGCCGGAGCGTGGTAGCAGCCACGTCGCGCCTGACCGGGATTCGCGAGCTCCAGCTGACGTCGGGGGCCGGCACCGATCTCCTGTACGAGTTCCCGGAGAATTCGCACGCCAACGGCCAGATCGGCTTCGTCGATCAGCCCGGGAAGTGGGATCACTGGCCGAGCGCCCTCATCTCGGCGTATCCACGGACCGCGAGCGGCACGGTCGTCGTCGATGTTGGCGATGTGATCCTCCACTGGAAGCGGTACGTCCAGGCGCCGATCCAGTTGACGGTCGAGGACAATGTGATCACGGCGATCGAAGGCGGGCTCGACGCAGCGCTGCTGCGCGACTACCTCGAGAGCTGGGACGACCCAGACGTCTACGCGGTCTCGCACGTCGGGTTCGGCATGCACCCGAACGCGCAGTGGACGGCGCTCGCCTTCTACGAGTCGCACGAGACGCTCGGGATGGACGCCCGCTCCACGCGTGGCGGCTTCATCTTCTCGACCGGTCCCAACCGGAACATCGGGCGGTGGGTGCAATCACACATCGACATCCCGCTGCGCGGCTGTACCGTCAGGGTCGACGGCGACATGATCCTCGACAATGGCAGGCTCGTCGACCTCGTGGCCTGAGGTGCGCGCGCTCGTCGAGGGACTCGGCTTCACCGAAGGCCCGTTATGGCTGGGCGACGGTCGCCTCGCGTTCACGTCGCTTGCGGGCGACGTCATCACGCTCGGTGACGGCCAGGTGGAGCGGCGGGTGGCGACGGGCGGCGGCCCCACCGGCCTGGCCCGCGGCGCGGGCGGGGAGGTCTTCTTGGCCCAGTGCTCGGGGCTGTGGGGCGCGCCATCCGCGGCGCCTGCGGGTATCTACCGGCTCGAGGGCGATGCGGTCGTGCCCGTCGTCACCGCGGGGCTCTCGGCCCCGAACGACCTCTGCTTCGGGCCGGATGGCCGCCTCTACTTCACTGACCCGATGGGCGAGTCCGCCCTCGCGCGGCCCGAGCCCGGCCGGCTGTTCGCCTACGACCTCACGCGGGGCGCGCTCGACCTCCTCGACGACGGCCTGCTCTTCCCCAACGGGCTTGCGTTCGATCCGGCGGGAACGGTGCTCTACGTCTGTGAGACCCAGCCGTGCCGTGTCGTCCGGTACCCGTGGGCTGACGGTCGGCTCGGCGCCAGGGAGCAGTTCTGCACGACTCCGGCGGGAGGCGACGGCATGGCGGTGGCGGACGACGGCACCGTCTGGGTCTGCGTCAATCCGGCCGACGCGGTGCTCGTCTTCTCGCCGGAAGGGAGCCTGCTCCAGACGGTGTACCTTGGCGAGGGCTCGTATCCGAGCAACTGCTGCTTTGGCGGCGCCGAACTCGACCGGCTGTATGTCACCGCAGCGGGCAGGGGAGCCGTGCTCGAGCTCGGCGCGGGCGCCCGCGGGGCGGCGCTATATCCACGGCACGCCCGGGTAGGGGTGGTGCACCCGTAGCCACCGCGGGCACGCCGACCGGTCGTACTCACTGGACAGCGCAATCCCGGCACCCGATCGACTGGTTCCTGAGCCGCGGCGCGTACCGCGAGGTCGTGACGGCGCTCGAGCGCGGCGAGCGCCCGCGCGGGTAGCCGTCGCTCTTCCCCCCGGCGCGGTCGGCGGGGCGCGGTTACGATCGCCGCACGCCCCGGGAAGCCACGGTGCTGCGCGAGAACGTGGTCCTCTCGATCCACCCGCACGGGATCGCGGCGAACGGCGAGGACTGCGTCTACATGCAGGACACCTGGCTCGTGACGAAGTCAGGCGGCGTGGCGCTGGCAGGCCTGCCGATGAAGTTCTGGGAGAGCTGAGTGGCGGTGGCGAGCGCGATCTGTTTGTCGGATGCGATGTGCGCGGTGATCGCAGCCTCGGCAGCGGGGAGGTCGTCCGCCTCGAACGCCTCAACGATCGCGCGGTGCTCGCGCGCGAGGTGCTCGCTGCCCTCGAGCTTGCCGCCGCGGATCACCTGCATCATCAGGTTCACCGAGAGCTGCCGGTAGACGCACGAGAGCAATGCGTTGCCGGCCATGTCCACCCGGCACTCGTGGAAGGCGGCGTTGGCGGTGTCCCAGTCGCTGTGCGAGATCGCCTGCTCGGACTGCTCCATCAGCGCACGCAGCCGGGCGAGCAGGGCCGGGTCGGGGTGCTGGAGGGCCTTCGCTGCTGCGTGCAGCTCGAGCGCGCCCCGCACCTCGTAGCTGTCCACGAGGTGGGTCGCGGTGACTGGCGTGACAAAGTAGCCGCGCCGTGCCTTCACCGACAGTAGCCCCTTGCTGACGAGGCGGGTCAGAGCATGATGAACGGGGCTGCGCGACACGCCGAGCTCGGCGGCCAGCTCGTGCAGGCTGAGCTTTGCGCCCGGGCCCGGGTGGCGTGTGAGCATGCGCTGCCGCAGCGGCTCGTAGACGCGTTCGTTGAGGTTGACCTGAGGCTGCAGCTTCGTCACTGCCCAGTCGTAACATGTCAGAGGGCCGGCGGCGCCCGGCTCCCGGCTACGGCTACCGAGTGACCAGCGTGGCGCCGGCGACGACGAGCAGCGTCCCGACGACCTTCGGCACGGTCACGCCCTCGGCCAGGAACACTGCCGACCCGATGAGCGTGACGATCGGGTAGATCGACGTGACCGGCACCACGATCGATGCCTTGCCGCGGTCAAGCGCGACGAACACGAGGACCAGCGCCGCCGACGCCAGCACGGCCGTCAGCGCCGCCCAGGCTCCACCGACGCCCACCGGGAAGCGCGTGCCGAAGCCGAAGATGAGCACCAGCGCGATCACGGCATAGACGATCGGCACCCACAGCAC
>SHVL01000010.1 GCA_009694305.1 Thermoleophilia bacterium | reverse complement strand
ATGACGGTTCGTCGCTGGGGCGTGATGGGCGAGTGCGATGCGAGGACGCAGGGAGCCGCAGATATGGGACATATCCGGGCGACCGAGGACGAAGCAGCGTGCCGCCCAGCGCGTTTTGGCGGCACAAGTCTCATTTTGATTCGAGTTCTTACAGCAAGCCGCCGCGCCGCATCGCAGACAGAATCGACTCGACCGACTCCTCGGTGGTCTCCACATCTGTGTGAACCGTGACGTCATAGTCCAGGTTGTGGCCGTGACAGAGTTCGTCACTCCGTCGTGCCAAGCCGAGCGGCCGGCCCTCGAGCTCACCGTCATTCCGGAAAGACTCGCGCCGCTCTAGCTCTGCCACTGAGCAGTAGACACCGACGAAGAACACGCGGCATCCCGCCGAGTGCAGAACCTCCAACATCTCTTCGCACCAGTCAGCGTCCTGGAGAAAATGGTCGATGATCAGGTTTGTTCCCAACTGGAGGTGAGCACCCCAACTCCGGTGAACTCCGCTGAGCAGACGGCGGCCGAGGGGGCCGAGAACAAGTCGCACACGAGGACTCCCCCCGTTCTTCCCTGAGGCATCGCTTTCATCGACATACTCCCAGGCTGCACGCCCATCATGTGGGACACGGGAAACGAGCCGAGAGAGGTCACCTCCTTGAAGACGCACGAAGCTGATGGGATACAGCTTTTCCGGGATCAGTAGAACAGCGTCGTCGAACGCCACCCGAGCAAAGGCCGATGTGGGGTCTCCGTCGGCTCCGTCCGTGAGTTGCTCGAGCAGTGCTTTGGACAGCGTTGATGTACCGGAGGAGCTCGAGCCGTTCAGGACGATTGCAAGTGGGGTGTTTTTCTGCCGATTTTCGGTGGCGGAGCCCATCGAACTCAGCCTATAGCTCTACCGACGCACGTTTCACCGGAAGGCACCGGGCGGTGGGCTGCTTCGCCCTCGCAACGCACCCGCCTGTCATGCCCCGGCGACGAACCGTCATCCTGATTCGCGCCCCATGGGCTACGGGGAAGCTCCGTTCTCCTCTTCCGCTCGATCAACGCGAAGCCAGCCTGCTGCAGGGCCCCCACTCCAGTCTTCCGCCGTACCCAGCGCAGAGTCTGCTACCTGGGAGTACGTAAGCCAGAGCACGTCATTGGGCTGAAGCTTCCCCACCCAGATTCCCCTCTCGTGCGCTCCGACGATGTGGCCGTCAGGCATGACGGTGAGGCTGATGACCTTGTCGTCGCTCCATCCATCCTCACCTGTGAAGTCCTGGTGTGCACACTTCTCGGAACGGCCCTGGCACCGCCGACACCTGTAGGTGCCGTTGGCCGTCCGACCGAAGACCCTGTCGAGGGTGAAGATCAACTGCCCCTTGTCGGTGTGTGAGCCGACGAAGTTGAACGCGGTCGCATTCCAGGTGCCCTTGATGTCCTCTGCGGTGAAGATCGTCGGAGATGGAGGTGTTGCGGCGGAGCAGCCCAGTCCCGAGACGACAGCACCAACAAGGAGGCACCCCACGAGCGGCATCGAGATGAACCGTCGTACCACCGTGCTCACCGACCCCCACGCTGATTGGCAATGCTGCTCGGTGTGGCGTGGGACACCGTTTCTTTGCCAGTTGCTGGAGAGGGCGGCATTTCCGCGGGTGGGATTCGTAACCGCACCGCACCGCGGTGTTTGCGAAGCGGGATTCGATAACCCTGGCTCATCTACGCATGGCGTGCATTGGAGGAGAACAGGCCAGGTTGATCGACCAGCCGATCCCGAACGAGCGGCGCACCCAGAGGCGGTGCTCCTCCTGGCACCAGATATCTCGCGCCAGAGACGTCTTCTCAGTTGCTCGCTCCGGCCAGCCGATACCCGGCCTCACCGTGCGCGTGCGACGGATGTCGTCCGATCCGGCCGACATTCTCGCGAGACGATGCTTTGCTCTCCGTACCCACGACGCACCCGGCCCTGAGCGCCGCGTTGGTCGAGCGACCCGGTAGAGCAAGCGCGAGAGAAGACGTCCAGTCACCGGTGGCGTACGCCGTTTTCGACTGTGAGACCACCGGAACCAACCCGCGGGTGGACGAGATCGTCTCGCTCGCGGTGGTGCGGGTCGATGCGGACGGGGCCGAGACTGCACGTTCGGCGTGGCTCGTGCGGCCGACACGGCCCATTCCTGCCGGGGCGACCGCCGTGCACGGCATCTCCGACGAGGATGTCGTGGGCGCGCCGCGGTTCGCAGAGATGGCCGGCGAGGTGCTCGCGATTCTCGACGGAGCGGTGTTCGTCGCGCACAACGTCGGGTTCGACCTGCCAATGCTCCAACACGCATTCGCGGGTGCGGGAATCGACTACCTTCCGCCGGCGACCGCCTGCACGCTGGAGGCTTTCCGGTTCGTGGAGCCGCTTGCCGACAACCACCGGCTGCAGTCGATCTGTGAGCGGCGTGGAATCCCGCTCGAGGGAGCGCACGATGCGATGAGCGACGTGCTTGCCACGGTCGCACTGCTCCGCGTGCTGCTCGGGGAGGGGATCGCGCCGGAGACCGTCGAGCTCGACGCCGCCGCCTTCATGCGGATGCGATCCCGTGGCGATACGCGACCTGCAACGGAGCCCCAGATCCGCCGGATCTGGGGGATGGCTCGCTCCGCAGGGCTGCTGCGGCCGGATGGCGGCGTCGATCGTACCCAGGTCGTCTCCCTCGTCGAGCGGGTTACGGGAACCTCTGACATCGATGCGCTCACGCGCGCCCAGGTGCAGGAGGTCTACGACGCACTCGACGTCTTGATCGGATAGTGGGCCGCTCCTTCGCCACCGTTATCGCCAGTGGAATACTGCCGCGTGGCCTCTGCACGGAAATGAGCCTGCGCGTTTGTCGTGGAACTGCTACCGTGCCGGGTAGTTAGAGCGACTCAGGTTTGCGCGTGTGCGCCTTCCCAATGCGTTCGTGAATAAATGGTGGGAGGTGTATTTACATGGCAGAAGGAACCGTTAAGTGGTTCAACGATGCAAAGGGCTTCGGTTTTATCGAGCCCGCCGAGGGGTCCAAGGACCTTTTCGTGCATCACAGCAACATCGCCGGTGACGGCTTCAAGTCGCTTCCGGAAGGGGCAAAGGTAACGTTCGAGGCCCGCGAGGGCGCGAAGGGCCCCGAGGCGACGAACGTCGTCGTCGTCTCGTAGTTCGGTCGCTGGATGCCCGTGGCCGCCTCGGCGGCCACGGGCGCCGCTTCCCCCACCGAGCCAGGAAAGGAGCCGCGTTATCGCCGTCAAGGAAGAAAAGATCGAGATGGAGGGCGAGATCACGGAGGCCCTCCGCAACCGGATGTTCCGGCTCAAGCTCGACAACGGTCACGAGATGATCGGTTACACCGCCGGCCGCATGAAGCGGTACCGGATCCGAATGCTCCCCGGCGACCGCGTGAGGGTCGAGCTTTCCCCGTACGATCTCGACCGCGGCCGCATCGTCTACCGGCTCCGCTAGCAGCGAAGGAGCAGGCCTGATGGCCGATCGAGCCTCGGACATCCAGGCGGAGCTTGCCGGGCTGCTCTTGCAGCACGAGCCGACACTCCGTGACGACGAGCGCACCAACCTCTTGCACCTCGAGCAGCGCTGCGCGTGGCGGCCGGGAAGTCGTCCCACACGGCCCGAGCCGATGGTTGTTGCGTTTCTCAACCTGTTCGACCGTGCAGAGCAGGAGGAGCTGACCGACCGGACGCTCGCGGCCGGCACGGTAGACGCGCTCCGCCGGGTCTTCCGCGAGCAACTCTCCCGCGAGGCCGACTAGCCCTTTTTCTTGCGCGCGGCTGTGGCCGCCCGCTCTCGTTCGGTCTGCGCGATGACCTGGAGGATGGCCCGCGCTTTCTCGGCCGCATTCGCGTTTGGCGGCTACTCGATCGGGGGCAGCTCGAACCTGCACTCCCGCGGGTCTGGTTCGATCATCGGGTCTGGCTCTTCCGCTGCTCCGTCTTCCCTCACGGGACACAGCATTTCCGATTTCGCACGATTGTCCAGAGGCTGATTGTGTGCCCGCCATGCGGTGCGCGTCGGCCGGTCGCCAGCGTGGGCGCACCCAAGAGCCGGTACCTTCGCATCAGGTCGGCCGCCGAGGAAGCGCACGCGTCAAACATCGAGCTCTGCTACGGCCTCGTCTTTGCTGTCACACAGGTCTCGCACCTGCTGCTCGACGACCTGACGTGGGGTGGGGCAGGGACGTCGCTCCTCGCCGTGCTCGTGGTCTCGCGGGTGTTTACACGTCTCGCCATGGCAAGTACGCTCGCTGACGCGTTCGGAAATCGCGCCCTGCTCTTCGCCGGAGTGTGCGGGGAAATCCAGATCGGTAGCACGGCCTTCCTCGTGGTCGCCGCCGCTCGAGCAATTGGCAGCGACCGCTTCACCGTGAACGAGAGCGCCTCTCCGACGTAGAGTGGCGCCGGTGATTCACGCGAGCTGCTCGGGAGACCTGCGATGCTGAGGAAGGCAATTCTCGCCGCAGCCGAGAGCCCACGGCTGCGGCGCGGTGTACGCCGTCACGGTATGCGCCTTGGTGCTGCTCGGTTCGTCGCGGGCGAGTCGCTCGATCAGGCCGTCGTGGTTCTACGCGGCCTCAACGAGAAGGGGCTTCTCGCCAATACGACGCTCCTGGGCGAGGGGGTCAACGACGAGGCCGAGACGCGGATTGTCGTCGAGAGCTACACGGCGATCCTCGACCGGATTGCGGCCGAGGGGCTTCGCGTCAATATCGCTCTCAAGCTGACCCATCTCGGACTCGGCTTCGACGAAGAACTTGCGCGCGCGAACATCGGCGAACTGGTCTCCCACGCAGCAGGCCAGGGGAACTTCGTCCGCCTGGACATGGAGGAGTCAACGTTCGTCGATGCGACCCTTCGCGTCTATCGGAGCCTTCGCGAGGAGGGACACGAGAACGTGGGGACGGTGCTGCAGTCGTACCTCTACCGCTCTCCGGCAGACCTCGAATCGCTCCTCGACCTCATCCCGAACCTCCGCTTCGTCAAGGGCGCATACCTCGAGCCTGCCGCGGTCGCCTACCCCGAGAAGGGTGACGTCGATGCTGCGTACTCCGCGCTTGTCGAGCACTCGTTGTCGGCGGGCGGATTCACGGCGATCGCGACGCACGACACCGCACTGATCGCCCGGGCGATCGCATTCGCGAAAGCGAACGGCGTCGGCAGCGACCGGTTCCAGTTCCAGATGCTCTACGGGGTTCGCGGCAAGCTGCAGCTCGATCTCGTCGCGAAGGGCTATGACGTGCTCGTCGCGACACCGTACGGCCCGGATTGGTACCGCTATCTCATGAGGCGCCTGGCAGAGCGGCCCGCCAACGTGCTCTTCATCGCGAGGAACCTGATCCGACGCTGACCGGCGAGGTCGGCTTGCCCGGTGGCCGCGCGCTCTCGACCCGGCGGCACCGGCGTGGCTAGTAGCTCAGGACGACGACCGCAATGCCGGCGGAGACGAGGACGGCGCCGGCAAAGCGACTCCGGGTGACGTGCTCGTGGGCCACGAGTGCCGCGACGGCCGAGGCAATCACGATGCTCGTCTCCCTGACCGCCGACACGCTTGCCGCGGGCGCGAGTCGGAGGGCGAACAGCACGAGGATGTAGGTGCCGAAGAGCACGATGCCGACGAGGGCGATGCCGGGCGTCGCCTCCTGTCGTAGCGCGGCCGCGCCCCGGACATGCCAGATCGCTGCCAGGTAGATGATTGCGGGCCCGACCAGCACGAGCTCGATCAACGAGACGGGAGCGGCGTGCGCGAGCGCCTGCTTGTCCACGAGCGTGTACCCGGCGATGAAGGCGCCGCTCGCGAGCGCGAGCAGGAAGCCGTTGCCGTTACCGCTGCGGGCCTGTGGTCTCACTCCACGGACGAGCATGATCCCGATGGCAACGCCGAGGACACCTGCTACCTGCGCGAGGGTTGTTTCGTGCCGCAGGAACACTGCGGCTCCGAGCAGGACGAGAACCGGCGCTACGCCGCGGGCGACCGGGTAGACGAGGCTGACGTCCGAGACGCGGTAGGCGGCTGCGAGGAATGCGAAGTATCCGAGTTCGAGCACGGCCGACCCGGCGATGTACGGGAGAGCAGCGGCTTCGACGTCCCACGTCAGCACGGCCACCGGGGCAAAAGCGATCACCCCGACGGCGATCATGACCGCGAAAGCAGCCTCGGGCTCCTGCCGCCGACCGACGAAGACGTTGCTGACCCCGTGGATCCAGGCCGCCGCGAAAGCGAGGAGAAAAGCCGATGCCGGCATGCGCCGACCCTACCCGCCGGCAGGACGGCCACCCACAGGGAGATGACGGATATGATGAGGCTGTCGGGCCCTGCGGCCGCTACCTCAAGGAACTGTGTGTGTGACCTGCACGATCATCACGGGCTGCCGCCGCTCGCCGCGGACGAGTTCGTGCTCGACACGCCGTTCGTGCGCGAGTTCGTTGCCACGGTCAGGGAGAGGATCGACCGATCGGCGAGTGCTGCCGACGCGTGCGAGGTCATGCGGCCCGTCTTCGAGGAGGCGCTCACAGAACGCGACTGGCTCCCTCTCACGTTTCAGCGGGATGTGCCCGACAGCAGGATGGGCGGAGGCATCGGCCAGTGGCTCCTCTTTCGCTCGGCCGATCGCTCGCTCTGTCTCTTCAGCCTCGTTGTCCCGTCCGGTTCCATGACCCCGATTCACGATCATCTCGCCTGGGGGCTCGTCGGCCTGTACGCCGGGACGCAGGACGAGGAGTTCTACGTGCCGGGGGACGGTGCGATCGAACTGGCGCGCAGGCGGCCGCTCGTTCCCGGCGACTACTACGTGCTCGTTCCCCCGGCCGACGATGTCCACCGGATACGCACGACCTCCGCCGAGACCTCGGTCTCGATCCACCTGCTCGCGAGCGACACGGGGTGCGTCGAGCGTCACACCTTCGACGAGCACACCGGTGCCGCGCGCCCGTTTCGCTCGGGTTACGCGAATGCCGAGTGTGAGGCCTCGGGGGGTAGCTGACCGTCCGCCTGCGGGCGGACGAGAATGCGTGCCCGCTTCCGGCTCTCGAATGCGCCTCTAGCGCCCGAGAGCGGCGGCTATCGCTGCCACGTGCGCGGGAGTTGACCCGCAGCAGCCACCGACAATACGCACACCCTGATCGACGTAGCGCGCGGCGTGTTCGGCCAGCATCTCGGGCCCCGCCTCGTACACGACCTCGGCACCGACGATCTTCGGCACGCCGGCGTTTGGCTTCACCCAGACAGGGACGTCTCCTGCGGCCGCAAGGATCTCGGTGACGACGAGGTCTGCGTCGGCAAGCGACCGTCCACAGTTCGTTCCTACGGCGGCGACCCCGAGCGGGATGACGGCCTCGACGGCATCGGTTGCGCGGAGCCCCATCATCGTCCGGGTGCCCATGTCGAAGCTGAACGAGACGACGAGCGGCAGGTCGGAGGCGCTCTGCACGCCCTCGACGGCCCATACTGCCTCCTCGACGGCGAAGATCGTCTCGACGACGAGCAGGTCAACGCCGCCTTCGTGGAGTGCCTGTGCCTGCTCGGCATACGCGGCCACGGCAGTCTCCCGGCTCAGGAGCCCGTACGGCTCGATCAGCTGACCTGTGGGACCGAGTGACCCGGCAACGAGCCGGTCGGAACCGGCGCCCTGGCGGGCGAGCTCGGCGGCACGCAGGTTGACCTCGCGGGTTCGCCCGGCGAGCGGTCCCTCTGTGAGTCGCAAAGGCGTCGCCCCGAAGGTGCAGGTGAGTACGATGTCGGCGCCGGCGGCAATGAACGCCCGATGCAGTTCGACGACCCGTTCGGGCGCCTCGAAGAGCCACTCCTCGGGGGCGAGGCCGGGCTCCATGCCCATCGTCTGGTAGTTCGTGCCGGTGGCCCCGTCGGCTATCAGCACGCGTCCTGCGGCAAGCAGGCTGTTGAACGATCGTGCCTCGGTCGTCGTCATCGCTCCTCCTCGCTCGACATCACCCCGGATGTGGCACCTTGCGCGGAGGCAGGTTGCCGAGGCATCACGGGGCCGGGACTCTCGGCCTCTCTCGATGAAGAGCGGTGGTGAGACCGCTTCCGAACTTCCATCCTACAGATGACGGCCGTCGGTCGGCAACAGCCACCTGGCTAGCGTGTCTCGTGGCCGCCCGTGCCTGCCGTCCGGTAGGAGTCGAAGGTCGGGCGTACGCGGCCCTCAGGCGTCTCGAGCCAGTCGCTGCGCTCGATGCGTAGGACCTCGACGACGATCCCGTCCTCGAGCTCGAAGAGGCAGACCGGGCGAAAGCCCGCCCGCTCGAGCACGCGCCCGGTAGCGGTTTCCTCGACACGGCGCAGGCCGAGCAACTGCTCGGCCTGGCAGCGATGGAATGCCTCGTCTCTGGCGGCCAGGGTTGCCTCGACCGCGATGCCTTCACTCCCGCGCGACGGTGCGACGACGCAGCCGAGCTCGATCTCCTCGTTGCGCGAGCCTCTGTTCGGTCTGCCGGGTGTCAGTTCGACGTACCCGAGCCACAGGCCGGTCTCGATCTCGATGATGGCTCGCTTCCCGAACCCGTAGGCCTTCCAGGTTGCGAGTGACTGCTCGTGGAGGGCGGTCACGTGCTCCGGCTCGAGTCGCTTCCGCCTCGTGGAGAGACCGGTGGCCGGATCGCGAGCCATCGAAGCGAAGCGATCGAAGTGCGAGTCGTTCCACGGCTCGAGACGGAGACGTGAGGTCTCGATGGTGCAGTGCGCTGCGGAGTCTGCTTGATAGACAAACATGAGACTTGCATCGGCTCTGCGGGAACCCGGCCGTCTCCCCCACCCGGGTGATGGTGATCCGGCTACGGAGCAGTAGCGCGCTCGATCAGCGCCTCGATCGGCACCGCCTCGAGCGCTCGCTCGTGGGTCGCGCCGAGAACCACGGGGGCGCCGACACCGGCGTGGTAGGCCTCGAGCCACCGTGGCGCGCAGACGCACCAGTGATCTCCCGACTTCAGGCCCGGAAATCCCCACTCGGGGCGAGGGGTGGAGAGATCGTTTCCCGTCTGCAGGCTGAACGCCAGGAACTCCTCCGTCATCACCGCACACACCGTATGGCTGCCGAGATCCTCTGGCCCCGTCGAGCAGCACCCGTCCCGGAAGAACCCCGTCACGGGATCGCTCGAACACGGGAGGAGTACGCCGCCGACAACGTTCCGATCTGGATCCTTCTGCATGGCACCACTTTGCCGGTCGGCTGACGCGCGTGCTTGCTCAACCGTCGCGATAGGCTGGCGTCGTGGACGCAGACTCCGTCGAGATACGGGTTCTCGGCTGCTTGATCGAGAAGCAGCGGACGACACCCGATACGTATCCGCTGACCCTCAACTCGTTGCGACTCGCGTGTAATCAGGCGACGAACCGCGACCCCGTCGTCGAACTCGGCGAAGAGGAGATCCGGGACGCGCTGCAACGGCTCTGGCGCAAGGAGTGGACCCGAGTCGCCTCGGGGCAGAGCAGTCGCACGGTCAAGTACCGCCAGCTCGTACAGGAGACCCTTGAGCTTGCCGACGACGAGGTCTCGATCCTCTGCGTGCTCATGCTTCGGGGGCCGCAGACACCCGGTGAGCTGAAGCAGCGCACAGACCGGTTGCACGCATTCGGCGAGTTGGCAGAGGTGGAGGAGACCCTCGAGCGGCTGGTCGTCCGCGCGCTCGTCGTTCGCCTCGAACGGCGTCCAGGCCAGAAGGAGGAGCGCTACGCGCAGCTGCTCGGCGACGAGGTGGACGACCAGGCAGAGGCCGGCGCGCTGCGGCCGGTACTGGCCCGCGATCCTCTCGAGGAGCGGGTCGCAGCACTCGAGGCCGAGGTGGCCGCCCTGCGTGCGACGCTCACCGACTTCGGCCTGTAGACCGGGAGACGCTCGTACCGGCGACGAGGTACGACCCGCTCCCGGGCCGTACCTCCGCTGCCGGCTCGGCTACACCCGTGTTGCGGCGGAGCGCAGGAAGAGGATGCGCATGGCGCGCAACGATCCCGACTTGCAGATCACGACGTTCAGGTGGACGTAGTCGCCGGCCCTGAGGGCCGAGACGCTCACGCTCTCGTCGTTCTTGCGAACGACCGTGTCGCCATCGACGGTAGCCGTCCGTTCCCGGATACCCTCGGCCGTCTTCGTGAGCACGGTGATCGACGATGGCGAGGTCGCCACAACCCTGGCATCCCCCTCGGTCCGGCCGCAGACATCCTCGGTCGGTTTCGGTGTCGCCGTGGGGTCGCCTGGCTCTCGGGGGCTCTTCGGTTCCGGAGGGCCGCCCGTACCTGCGGGGCCTGTGTCCTCTCGGGCGAGAACGATCATTCGGGCGGTCACGCGGCGCTTTCCCTCTCCCCTGCAGACCCGGACGAGGAACCGGGCTCTCTTACCGGGTACGAGGGCCGATCGATCCACGACCGCGCCGGCCTGCTGTACAACGGTCTCGTCGGTCAGCCGCACGACGAGAGACCGACCCCGTCCGGGGCGAATCGTCGCAACCGCAAGCGCATCCGTTTCGACACGCACGATCTTCCCTGTAAGCATGGTTCGCTCACACCTGACGGCCGGCTTGTCTCCTGTGCCCGTCATCGGGCTGTCATCGGCGAGGCTCACCGGCACCGTCACGGCGAGGGCCGTGAACAGAACGCCGCACAGGCTTGCAAGATGTCTCATGTTTGCTCTCCCTCCACTGCTTGTTTGATGCTCTCCGGAGGCCATCGGTTGGTCGGTACGACGGGGCAATCCCTCGTTCGGACACGGTGCGCGTGCTTCCCTGTGTCTGCACACACCTTCGATGGCCGTGCACCTCCGCCCGGAGCCACGGACAAAAGACAGCAAGGAGTGCCGTCACCTGCCGACGGTACAGTGGCTCTCCCGATGTCTTCGCCGTTCGTTCACCTCCATGTTCACTCCGAGTTCTCGATTCTCGACGGGGCGTGCAGGATCCCGGCGCTCGTGGACAAGGCCGCGCGACTCGAGATGCCGGCCGTCTCACTTACCGACCACGGCTCGCTCGCCGGTGCCATCGACCTCTACAGGGCCGCTCGCGAACAGGGTGTGAAGCCGATCATCGGGTGTGAGGTGTACGTGGCCGACGACCGGTGGAAGCAGACGAAGAACAACACCCACCTGACGCTGCTCGCCGAGACGACCGCCGGCTACGCGAATCTGATCAAGCTCTGCTCGCTCGGCTACCTCGAGGGCTACTACTACCGCCCGCGCGTTGACTGGGAGCTCCTGTCGCAGTACGCGCCGGACCTGATCGCACTCTCCGGGTGCCTCTCCGGTCGTGTGTCCAGGGCGATCTCCGAGGCGCGAATGGGCGATGCCGAGATGGAGCTCGACCGGCTCGAGCAGATCTTCGGCCACGACAACACCTATGTCGAGATCCAGAACGGGCACCTCGATATCCAGCAGCCGGTGTTCCAGGCGCTGCCCGGCCTCGCTGCCAAGCGGGGCCTGCCGCTCGTCGCGACCGGTGACGTCCACTATCTCGACCCGACCGACGCCTACCCTCACGAGGCGCTTCTCTGCATCCAGTCGAACGACACGTTGAAGAACCCCGGGCACTGGAAGTTCGGGACGAACGAGTTCTACTTCAAGACGCCCGAGGAGATGGCACTCGATTTTCCCGGCCACGAGGACGCAATGCGCCGCACGCTCGAGGTTGCCGACCGCTGCAACGTCGAAATCGACCTCGAGCGTGTTCTGTTGCCGAGGTTTCCGACCCCCGGCGGCCGCGACGCGTTCGACTACCTCGTCGAGCTGTGTGAGGCAGGGCTCGCCAAGCGCTACGACAGGGTTACGCCCGAGCTGACCGAGCGCCTCCAGTTCGAGCTGAAGACCGTGCGCGAGATGGGCTTCGCCGACTACTTCCTGATCGTCGCCGACTTCATCGACTTTGCCAGGCGCGACGGTGTCTCGGTCGGGCCGGGCCGCGGCAGCGCCGCCGGCTCGCTCGCCGCCTACTGCCTCGGGATCACGGACGTCGATCCGATCCGCTACGGCCTCCTGTTCGAGCGGTTTCTCAACCCGGCCCGTACGGACATGCCCGACATGGACATCGACTTCGCGGTCGAGGGCCGGGAGCGCGTGATCAACTACGTCGCCGAGAAGTACGGGCGCGACCGTGTGGCACAGATCATCACGTTCTCGACAATGGCGGCGCGGGCTGCTGTACGTGACGCCGGGCGGGTGCTGGACATTCCGTACGGCACCGTTGACCGGCTGGCCAAGATGATTCCAGAGGGCCCCGGCCAGACGCTCGAGGAGGCGCTGAAGTCGGGCTCGGAACTTGCCAACGCAGTCAGGGACGACCCGGTCGCAAAGGAGATCGTCGATCTCGCCCGGCCGCTCGAGGGCCTGACCCGCGCCGACTCGATCCACGCAGCGGCCGTCGTGATCGGTGCGCAACCGCTGATCGAGGTCGTGCCGCTGCAGCAGAAGGGCGCCGACCAGGAGATCGTCACGCAGGTCTCGATGAAGAACGTCGAGGCGCTCGGCCTGCTGAAGATGGACTTCCTCGGCCTGCGCAACCTCGACGTGATCGACAAGGCCGTGGAGCTGATCGGCGGCAATCTCGACATCGGCACGATCCCGCTCGACGACCGCAAGGTGTACGAGATGCTGTCGCGGGCCGACTCGGCCGGTGTCTTCCAGTTCGAGTCCTCGGGCATGCGCGACGCATTGCGGCAGGTGAAGCCAACCGAGTTCGAGGATCTGATCGCACTCGTCGCCCTCTACCGGCCGGGGCCGATGCAGTACATCCCGAGCTACGCGGCACGCAAGAACGGACGCGAGCCGATCACCTACATCGACGAGCGGCTGAAGGCGATCACGAGCGACTCGCAGGGGATCTGCATCTACCAGGAGCAGTACATGATGATCGCGAAGCAGATGGCCGGCTTCACTCCGGCCGAGTCGGAGACGCTGCGGCGCGCCATCGGCAAGAAAATGCACGAGCTGATGGCATCGCTGAAGGGCAAGTTCCTCGACGGCTGCGCTGCCAACAACGTGACGCCTTCGGTAGCGAATCAGCTCTGGAAGGATATGGAGTCCTCGCAGGACTACTCCTTCAACAAGGCCCATTCGGTCTGTTATGCACTGATCGCCTACCGCACCGCCTGGCTGAAGGCCCACCATCCGTGCGAGTACATGGCGGCGTTGATCTCGTCGGTGATGAGCACGAAGGACCGGGTGCCGATCTACGTGAATGCGTGCGACGAGATGGGAATCGAGGTGCTGCCGCCCGACGTGAACCAGTCGGCCACCGACTTCGCCGTCGTCGAGGGCAAGATCCGCTTCGGCCTCAACGCGGTCAAGAACGTGGGCGACAACGCCGCGCGCGCGATCATCACCGCGCGCAAGGAGGGCGGTACCTTCGCGACGATCTGGGAGTTCACGGAGCGGGTTGATCCACAGGTCGTGAACAAACGTGCGCTCGAATCGCTCGTCAAGTGCGGTGCGCTCGACTCGACGGGGGCCTCGCGGATGGGGATGCTCGGGGTGCTCGAGCAGGCGCTCTCCTACGGGCAGAAGCTCGCGGCCGACCGGCTTGCGGGGCAGGGGTCGATCTTCGACCTCGGTTTCGGCGGCGGCGAGCCGGAGGCGGAGGTGGCGCGCAAGCACCATCCGCCGATTGCTACGAGCGAGTTCGAGAAGGCCGAGCTGCTGCGGCTCGAGAAGGAAACGCTCGGTCTCTACGTCTCGGAGCATCCGTTGAGCGCGGTGCGCGACCAGTTGCGCCGCAAGACCGACGCGACGCTCGGCGAGCTCGAGCGACGGCGTGACGGCGAGGTGGTCGCGGTGGGTGGGATCATCTCGACGGTGAAGCACCTGACGACGAAGAAGGGTGACCCGATGGTGTTCCTGCAGCTGGAGGATCCCACCGGCTCGGCCGAGGTCGTCGTCTTCTCTGCGCTCTATTCGAGTGTGCAGCAGCTGTGCGTCGCCGACCGGATCCTCGTCGTCAAGGGGCGCGTGGATCACAAGCAGGCGGGCGAGACGAAGCTGATCGCCCTCGAGCTGACGCCGTTCGAGGCCGTGGCCGAGCGCCGCGAGGTGCGGTTCACGATCGACGCGCGCCAGGCCGAAGCGGGCGTGATCGCTGAATTCGCCCGCCTCGTCAGGGAATTCCCGGGCGACTCACCCGTCTACCTTGCGCTCGAGACATCGATGGGTGCGCGAACCCTCGCGCTCGGCCCCGGCTACCGCGTGCAGGCGGATTCGGACTTCATCGCAGAGGCGAAGGCGTTGCTCGGTGAGGCATCGGTCATCTAGAGGCGTCTCCGGGGAGCGCGCACGTGGGCGCGTGTACGCACAGGAGGGAGCGTCAGGATGCTCCCTCCCGCCGCGCTTGTGACCTCCAGTGGACGGACTACGCTCGCGCGATGCAGCCCTACACTCTCGACCTCCACATCGACGACCTCTGCGTGGCTCACGGCATCCGGCGGGTCGGGGGCAGGGGCCGCGCGGTCGTGATCAGCGTTCGCCACCGTGACGGTCGTCGCGAGCGTCGGCTCGAGATCCGCGTCCCTCCGGTTCGCGGCCAGGTGAGCTACTTCATCGCGCTCCACGAGATCGGCCATCTCGTCGGGGCGGGCCGCAGCGGGCGTCGTCTCGAAAGCGAGGAGGCTGCTTGGCGTTTCGCCCTGGCAACGGCGCTCGTCACACCAACCGACGCCACGCGTCGCCGCCTGGGGAAGCGGCTGCGGTCATATGCCATCTGGGCGGAGCGCCGCTCGGGCCGCCGTCAGCCGCCGTTCGTTCCTCCGTCAAACGACCCGTTCTGGCAGTTGCTCGCGTGGCTCGAGCACTGACGTGGGGGGTTTGGATCCAGGGTGAGAGGGAGGGAGAAGCGGATCGCTTACGAAGTCCTCACCGGGGCATTCCAATTTCCTGCAATGGATTACCTAAAAAGGGGGAGATCCAATCGAGCTTCCCGACCGAATACTAGAGTGACCCCAAAACGTTGAGAGAGGCGATCATGGCCACGACCGAAATTCAGGAGCGACCCGACGCCCAGATCGAACTCGTCGAGCGGTGGCGCGTCGAGTCGCTTGAGCGGGTCGGCTATGACCCCGAATCGGCTGCCGTCCTCGCGGCCTCGCACGAGATAGACCTGCACCTCGCGGTGCATCTTGTCGAGAACGGCTGCTCCGTGGATCTCGCTCTCCAGATTCTCCTCTAGCCGGTCTCTCGGCATCCGAATCCCGGCCACGAGTCGGGACTCACTCGTCCGCGAACAAAGGCGTCCGCCCCCCGGGGGAGAATGGGTCACGATGAACCTTCTCGCCTCGATCCCCTCACCCGGTAGCGGTGCCATCGAGCTCGGCCCGTTCACGATCCATATGTACGGCCTGTCCCTGCTCGCTGCCATCGGCTTCGCGATCTGGATCACCGGCACGAGGTGGGTCAACCGCGGCGGCGACTGGGATCTCATCTTCCGCTGTGCTGTCTGGGGTGTCGGCGCGGGGATCGTGGGGGCCCGCCTCTACCACGTCATCACGAGCTGGAATCAGGTCCCCGATCAGTGGTGGGGGCCGCTCGCAATCTGGAAGGGCGGCCTCGGCGTGTGGGGTGGGATCGCTGCAGGATGCCTTGTCGGAGGCCTGATCGCCAGGCGCTCCGGGGCAAACGTCTGGCTTCTTGCCGACTGCCTTGCACCCGGCCTCCTTGTCGCACAGGCCGTCGGGCGGATCGGCAACTGGTGGAACCAGGAGCTCTACGGCAAGGCAACCGGCCTTCCCTGGGGACTGGAGATCGACACAGCGCACAGGTCGTTCTCCGCACTCGACCAGGCCACCTACCACCCGACATTCCTCTACGAGGCACTCTGGAACCTGCTCGCCGCGGTGGTCCTCGTCTACGTCGTCGAGCGGCGCTTCCACCCCCGACCGCCGGGCCTCTTCGCCCTCTATATCGTGATCTACTCGTTCGGACGTTTCTGGATCGAGCTTCTTCGCATCGACCCGGCGAACCACGTTCTCGGCCTCCGGGTCAACACGTGGATTTCGGCGATCGTCTTTGTCGTCGGGATCGTCTGGTTCGTGCTCTCGCAGAGACGGGGGCGACGGAGTTCGCCGGAAACGCCGGTAGGGCCGAGGATGGACGTGCCAAGGAGCCGCGTCCGATCCGGAGGCTAGGGTCCGACCGTGGCCAGCGCTGTCCGTGACCTCGAGCTAGACCTCGATGCCTTCGAGGGGCCGTTCGACCTCCTCCTGACGCTCCTGCTCAAGGATGCGATCCAGCCCTCGGAGATCGACATGGCCGCAATCGTCGTGGCGTTCGTCGAGCGTCTCGCCGAGCGCGACGAGCTCGACCTCGATGCCTGTGGTGAGTTCCTCGTCCTGATCGCCGCGTTGCTCGAGCTGAAGGCGCGCCACCTGTTTCCCGACGAGGAGGCGGAGCTTTCCGAGTTGGAGCCGGAGGAGGCCGCCGAGGAGCTCGCGCGTCGCCTGGCGGAGTACCGGCGGATGAAATCGGCCGCGATCTGGCTGCGAGAGCAGCTCGAAGGGCAGCGGGAGCTCTACTTCCGATTGGGTCCCGCTCCGCTCGCACCGAATCCGGAACGCCGGCTAGCCCCGCAGGAGCCGTTGAGGCTCGTCGAGGCGATGCGGGGCCTCGCGGTTGAGCCACCGCCCGTCTCGCTTTCGCATATGGCGCTCCGGTTCCCACCCGTCTCACAGTTCGTCGAACGTTTCCGGGCGCTCCTCACGCGTCGTCGTCGCTTCGACTTCGACACCGAGATGCAGGGTCTCTCACGCGTCGAGCAGGCCGTGGCATTTCTCGCGCTACTCGAGTTGCGCAAGGAAGGCGAGATCGTGATCTCGCAGGCCGCACCGTTTGCCCCGATCAGGATTTCTCGCGCCGACGAGCCCGTGTCCGATTCCGACGACGAAAGGATGCTGCAGTGGATCGCCCGCTCCGCCTGATCACCTCGAACCCGGTCGATTCGCTTGCAAGAGTGATCGAGGCTCTGCTCGTCGTGGCCTCGCAGCCTCTGACGCTGGACGAGCTCGCCGAGGCGACCGCCGACGACATCGAACGGATCGAGACGGCGCTCGGGCTGGTACGCGAGCGCTACAGCGAGGGCCGCAGCGGCATCGTCTTGCAGCACGTGGCAGGCGGGTACGCCTTCGGTGCCGCGCGAGAGGCAGCCGAAGCCTGCGCTCGCCTGTTCGAGCGCCCGGTAGAGAGAGGCCTGTCGCAGGCTGCAATCGAGACCGTGGCGATCGTTGCCTACCTCGGTCCGGTGTCTCGGCCCGAGATCGCCCAGATCAGAGGTGTGGCGGCGGACTCTGCCGTCGCCTCACTCGTCGAGCGTGGCCTGATTGCGGAGGCCGGCCGCGAGAGCAGCCCCGGTGGTGCAGTGCGCTATCGCGTAACCGCCCTCTTCGAACGCGTCTTCGGCCTGGAGTCTCTTGCTGCGTTGCCGCGTCTTGATGACATCGGGGCAGATCAGGCAGCGATCTGCGATCGTCTGCTCGAGGTGGCGGAGGCGCGAGCCTCGTAGGAGCGGCCCGCGGGGTGTGGTCGCCGGTCGGGCGGGACAGGTCCCGCCCCTACGGGTTTTCGGGTTTCGACGGGGATTGTCCCGCCCGCGTGGGGCCGGTGGTCGGTTCGGCAGCCCCGGGTTTGTCGGCGTGTCGGAACGGACCTTTGGGTTTCGGCGGAGATTGTCCCGCCCGTGTGGGGCCGGTGGTCGGGTCGGCCGCCCCGGGTTTTCCGGACTTCAGATCTGCCAGGTGCCGTTGCGGAGGAGCGGCACGTGCTCGCCGTCGCGCGTGCTGCCGTCCACGGCGACTGACGGGCTGCCGATCATGAAGTCGATGTGGATCTGGCTTCTGTTTACCCGCTGCTTGTCGGCCTCGTCACTGACTCCCTGACGGTAGGCGGAGCCGAGAGCGATGTGACTTGCTGCGTTCTCGTCGAGGAGGGTGTCGAAGAACACGGTTTCGAGTGGGCCGATCCGGCCGGCTCCGTCCACGAGAGCGAGCTCTCCGACGCGCGTGCCGCCGTCGTCCTTTGCGCAGGCGCTACGGAGCGTGTCGGCATTCTCGTCGGCGTCGATCTTCACGGCGCGTCCCGCTTGGAACTCGATCCGGATCCCTTTCACAATCGAGCCGTAGAGCTCGAGCGGCATCGTCGAGCTGACGTGCCCGTCAACGCGTAGGGGGTCGGGTGTCGTGAACGTCTCCTCGCTCGGGATGTTCGGGAAGTGGTGGAGGCCGTCCACTGTTGTGAACCCGGCCGCCTGCCAGGAAGACGATGCGAAGAGTCCCACGGTGAGGTCGGTTCCGGGTCCGTGCAGGCGGATCGCGTCGAATCGGCGGGCTGTCAGGGCAGCGGCGTTCTGCGAGATCTCGGCAAACCGCTCGTTCCACGCCACGGCCGGATCCTCGGCGTCGAGACGGCAGATGTGCGCGATGGCGTCCCAGAGTCGGGCGTAGGCGTCATCGGGCTCGGCGTCGGGGTAGACAGCTGTTGCCCACTCCTTCGTCGGCGCCGGGGCCACGCACCAGTTCGTCGTGCGGAGGTTGATGATCTCGCCGGTTACGGGCAGTGAGGGGAGAGAGTCGATCCCGGTGCGCTCGGCGGGGATCCCTGCCAGCGCGTCGAGTGCCTGGGTGCCCGACAGTGCGATCCGTGCCCCATGCTCGTCGGAGAAGGTCTGCATGCGGGAGTTCATCCACGGTGGGATGTAGTCGAACGTCTCGGGGTCGCCGTGCAAGAGCCGTTGGCGCTTGACCCGGTGATCCCAGTAGAGGACATCCACGTAGCGGGCACCGCGCTCGTAGGCTGCACGGGCGATCTCCCGGGTCAGTTCCTCCTTCCCGAGATAGCTCGTGATCCCGACGAGTTGGCCCGGCTGTACGTTCGCTCCGTAGCCGACGATCAGGTCGGCAAGTCTCCGGGTCAGGTCGGTGTAATCGCGCACCGCGCATGAGAGTAGACGACAATCCTCTGCGTGCGCCTCAATCGCTATCTCGCCCGGGCCGGTGTCGCGTCGCGTCGGGCCGCCGACGAGCTGATCAAAAAGGGTCGCGTGACGGTGAACGGGCAGCGTGGCGAGCTCAACACGTTCGTCGCTGCGAGGGATGTCGTCGAGGTGGACGGGGAGAGGGTGGGCAAGCAGGAACTTGCCCACGTCCTTCTCAACAAGCCGGCCGGGGTGATCACGACGGCGAGCGATCCCGAGGGGCGACCGACCGTGGTTGACCTCGTCGGGCACGAGGCGCGTGTGGTGCCGGTCGGGCGGCTCGATATCGAGACGAGCGGAGTGCTTCTGCTCACGAACGACGGTGACCTCGCGCACCGGCTGACCCACCCCCGCTACGGCGTCGAGAAGACGTACGTCGCCGAGGTAGAAGGAGATCTGACACCCGCTGCAATAGCGGCTCTCGCCGCAGGTGTCGAGCTCGAGGACGGCCTCACTGCTCCGGCGCGGGCGCGTCAGCTCGCCCGCTCACGCCTCGAGCTCGTGCTGCACGAGGGTCGGAACCGGCAGGTGCGGCGAATGTGCGAGGCGGTCGGGTATCCGGTCGTTTCCTTGCGGCGCACCGGCTACGCGTGCCTCGATGCCCGTCGGGTTGCCGTAGGTGAATCGCGGCCGTTGACCCGTGACGAGGTGGAAGGGCTCCGGCGACTCGTCGGCCTCTAGCCTGCCCGTACGGCTCGCGGCCGGTCACCGTACGCGCGGGTCGTCCCACAAAGTGAAACGGCCCCGGGGGAAGGGCCGTTTCGGATGAAGCTTTTGGGGAGGGTACTGCAAGTATCGACAGAGGCACCCGGTGGCTCATCCCCCTTTTGGGGGATCTTTGGTCAGGGGCTCGAAGCCGGTGCTCGTCGTTCCCGGATCGTCGGCCGCGTGCACCGCTAGAGCCGCGCGAATCCCATCGCCTCGTACATCCGCTCGAGCGTCGGCGCCGACGTCGCCCGTGCCCTGTCCGCGCCTCCTGCAAGCAGGCGCAGCAACTCGCCTTCGTCTGTGCGTAGCTCCGTGTAGCGCAGCCGGATCGGCTCGAGCAGGGCAACCACCGCCTCTCCCACGGCCAGCTTGAACGCTCCGTAGCCTGCATCCACGTACTCGGACTCGACGGCCGCCGGGGTGCTCCCGGTCGCGACCGACATGATGTCGATCAGGTTCGAGATACCCGGCTTGTCGTCTGCCCGCCGCACCTCGCGGCCGGAGTCGGTCACCGCCGTCTTGAACTTCTTCAGAATCGCCTCCGGGCTGTCGAGCATCCGTACGGTGCCCTGGTCAGAGCTGCCCGTCTTCCCCATCTTCGCGGACGGATCCTGGAGGGACATGATGCGTGCCCCCACCTCCGGGTAGACCCCTTCGGGCACCGTGAACACCTCGCCGTAGCGCCCGTTGAACCGCTCCGCGATGTCGCGGGTGAGCTCGAGATGCTGCCGTTGGTCGTCACCGATCGGGACGATGTCGGTCTGGTACAGCAGGATGTCGCCCGCCATCAGGACCGGGTAGTTGAAGAGAGCCGAGGCAACGTGTTCCTGCTCCCGGCCCTTCTCCTTGAACTGCGTCATCCGTCCCAGCTGCCCGTATCCGGCGACCGCCGACAAGAGCCAGCTCGCCTCGGCGTGCGCGGTGACGTGGCTCTGGGCGAACACGGTCGTGCGGTCGGGATCGAGGCCGGTGGCGATCAGCATCGCGAAGAGGTCGAGCGTTCTCTCGCGGAGGTCGGCTGGGTCGTACTCCACCGTGATCGCGTGGAGGTCAACGATGCAGAAGGTCGCATCGCCCTGCTCCTGGGTAGCGGCGTACTGCCGGAAGCCGCCGGAGTAGTTGCCGAGCGTGGAGTCGCCGGTCGGCTTGATGCCGGAGAAGATGCGCATGGGGGTCCTTTCGCTCGCGGTCACGGCCGAAACGCGCGAGCGCACCCGGCCCTGCTGAGAAGCCCGGTCCTGCTGGCGCACGAGCCCCGCACGAGGCCGGGGAGGGAGAGCGAGGACACTGTCCTGAGTTTGTAGCCGTTTTGAGCGGCAGCGTCAAAACGACCCGTGTCTACAATGGGGCAATGTCGTCCATCGACCCGACCTGGAGTCCTTCCTCATGGCACCGATTTCCGGTGCTCCAACAGCCCGAGTGGCCGGATGCAGACGCGCTCGCGGCCGTTCGCGAGCGGCTCGGACTGCTGCCCTCGTTGATCTTCGCCGGTGAGGCTCGTGCCCTCCGGCACCAGCTCGGTGAGGCTGCGGAGGGCCGGGCGTTCCTGCTCCAGGCGGGCGACTGTGCCGAGTCGTTCCACGAGCTGTCGGTGATCGCGATCAGGGAGCGGCTGAAGCTGCTGCTGCAGATGTCCGCCGTGCTGACCTACGGTGCGACGCTGCCGGTGATCAAGGTGGGCCGCATCGCCGGGCAGTTCGCGAAGCCGCGATCCTCGCCCACCGAGATGGTCAACGGCGTCGAGTTGCCCTCGTTCCGCGGCCACGCCGTTCATTCCGATGAGCCCACGCTGGCGGCCCGTACGCCAGACCCCGAGCGGCTCGTGCAGGCCTACTATCAGGCGGTCTCCTCGCTCAACCTGCTGCGCGCATTCACGAAGGGTGGCTTTGCCGACCTGACCCAGGTGCACACCTGGAACCAGGAGTTCGTCTCGACATCGCTCGAGGGCCAGCGGTACGAGACGATCGCCAACGAGATCGGCCGGGCGCTGCGCTTCATGCAGGCGATCGGCATCGACCTCGGCGACGAGCGTTCGATTCACGAGGTTGACGTATGGACGAGCCACGAGGCGCTCCTGCTCGACTACGAGGAGCCGCTCGTGCGCAAGGACTCGACGACGGGCGACTGGTATGCGTGCTCGTGCCATTTCCTCTGGGTCGGCGAGCGCACCCGGCAACTCGACGGTGCCCACATCGAGTTCCTGTCGGGGCTGCACAATCCCGTCGGGCTCAAGGTTGGGCCGGCGATGGAGCCGGACGAGCTCGTGGCGCTCGCAGAGAAGCTCAATCCGCGGCGGGAGCCGGGCCGGCTGACGCTGATCACGCGCCTCGGAGCAGGTCGCGTGCGGGAGCTTCTGCCACCGCTCCTGCGGGCGATGCGAGAGGCAGAGATTCCCGTGGTCTGGGTCTGCGACCCGATGCACGCAAACGGCTTCGTGACGGATTCGGGGCACAAGACGCGTCGCCTCGACGACATCCTCCTCGAGCTCGAGGGCTTTTTCGCCGCACACCACGAGGTGGGAACGTGGCCCGGCGGCGTCCACCTCGAGATCACCGGTGAGGACGTGACGGAGTGCCTCGGCGGCTCGGAAGCCGTGCTCGAGGATCAGCTCGACACCCGATACGAAACGCTCTGCGACCCGCGCTTGAACGCCCGTCAGTCGCTCGACCTGGCATTTCGGGTCGCAGAGCTGATGCGCGGGTAGAGGCGATGGCGCTCCGGAACATCACCGTCGTCGGGACGGGCCTGATCGGCGCGTCCGTGGCGCTCGCGGCCCGGCGTTCCGGCGTGGGTGCGCGCGGTTGGGATCCCGACCCGGACGTTCTGCGCGTGGCGCACGAACGTGAGGCCGTCGATCCCGCTGCCACGCTCGCTGAGGCCGTTGCGGGCGCCGACCTCGTGCTCGTCGCGGCGCCGGTCGCCGAGTTGCCGCACGTCGTCTGCGAGGTGCTCGACCTCGCTGACCCGGACTGCGTCGTCACCGATGTCGGCTCGACGAAGAGCGCAGTCTGTGCCGCGGCCCGGGACGATGCTCGCTTCATCGGCGGGCATCCCATCTGTGGCGTGGAGACGCGTGGGCCCGACCGAGCAAACGCCGAGCTCTTCGAGGGGGCCACGTGGTTCCTGACACCGACGCCGGGTACAGGGCCCGAGCTTCTCCGCATCGTGCACGGGTTCGTGACGGCGCTCGGCGCACGGCCCGTGGTGATCGACGCCGGGGCGCACGACCGGCTCGTGGCTGTCACGAGTCATCTGCCGCACGCTCTGGCGAACGTCCTGCTCAACCAGGCGGGTGCCACCAGGGTGGACGGTCATGATCCGCTGCAGGCTGCGGGCGGCTCGCTGCGTGACATGACGCGGATCGCGGGGGCGAACCCCCGGATCTGGGTGGACATCTTTCTCGACAACCGTGAAGCCGTCGTCGCTGCGCTTGCCGAGTACCGCAGTCGGATCGAGCAACTCGAGGCCGCGCTGACGGCGCAGGACGGTGGTCAGATTGCGCGCTGGATCGCGGAGGCAGCAGTCAACCGCCGCCGGATGCTCACCACGGCCTACGGTGACCCCGGCGCGCTCCAGCGGCTGCGAGTCCATCTCCCGGATCGCCCGGGCGTGCTCGCCGGCATCTTCCAGGCGCTCGGTGCCGAGCGCATCAACGTCGAGGATTTCGAGCTGGAGCATCTTTCGACAGATCGTGGAGGCACGCTCACGGTGATCGTTGCCGGCGAGGACGAGGCCACGCGCGCCTGCACGTTGCTCGAAGAGCAGGGCTATGGCGTCGTCGTTGCGCCCGTGATCGACGAGTGAAGGTCGATCCCCTCACCCGCATCGTGGGGCACATGGCCGTACCCGGCGACAAGTCGATCTCGCACCGGGCCGTGCTGCTCGGGGCGCTCTGCGACGGCGAGACGCGAGTCACGGGCTTTGGCCGCTCGGCCGACACCGAGGCGACGATCGAGGCCGTCCGCGCCCTCGGGGTCACGGTCTACGAGCACGACGACGACACGCTGCACGTCTTCGGCCAGGGGCTGCGCGGGCTCGTCTCGCCGGGGCGGCCGATCGACTGTGCGAACGCGGGCACGCTCGTGCGTCTACTCACCGGCATCCTCGCGGGTCAGAACGGGCAGCGGTTCGAGCTCACGGGAGACGCATCACTCAGCTCCCGTCCGATGAAGCGCGTCACCGAGCCGCTCTCTCGGATGGGCGCGGGCATCGAGACCGAGGACGGTCATCTGCCACTCCGAATCGACGCCCGGCAGCTGCGCTCGATCACCTACGAGTTGCCGGTTGCGAGCGCCCAGGTGAAGTCGGCGATCCTGCTCGCGGGCCTCTTTGCAACCGGGGAGACGACGGTGGTGGAGCCGGCACCGACACGCGATCACACGGAGTTGATGCTCGAGGCGGCGGGAGTCATGATCACGCGGCGCGAGAAGAGTGTCACCGTGCAGCCCGCGGAGCGGCTCGAGTTGAGCGAGATCGAGGTTCCCGGAGACTTCTCCTCGGCGGCGCCGTTCATCGTCGCCGCGACGCTCGTTCCCGGCTCCGAGCTTCACATTCACGGTGTCAACCTCAACCCCCGGCGTACCGGCCTGCTGACGATCCTGGAGCGGATGGGCGGGCGCGTGACCGTGTACAACCGTCGTCGCATCGGCGGCGAGCCCGCCGGCGACCTCGACGTGCGCTCCGCCGAGCTCGTGGCGACTACCGTCCTCGGCCCCGAGGTGCCGCTCGCGATCGACGAGCTGCCGCTGTTTGCGCTCGCCGCATCGTGCGCGCACGGCAACAGCCGCCTGCGCGGGGCCGAGGAGCTTCGTGCCAAGGAGTCCGACCGCGTCGAGGCGACGGTCGATGCGTTGCGGGCAATGGGCCAGCGCGTGCTCGGAACCGACGACGGCTTCCGGATTCGAGGGGTCCCGACCCGCCCGCGGGGTGGCAGGATCGAGAGTCGTGGCGACCACCGGATCGCCATGCTCGGCGCAATCGCGGCTCTCGCCTCGGCCGACGGTGTCGAGATCGAGGACGCCGGGTGCGTGGCGGTAAGCTTCCCGGGCTTCTTCGATCTTCTCGACTCACTCCGTAGAGAGGCGGCAGAATGATCGTCGCGATCGACGGTCCCGCAGGGGCGGGCAAGAGCTCGGTTGCCCGGGCGCTCGCCGCACGGCTCGGTTTTCGGTATCTCGACACCGGGGCGATGTACCGGGCCCTCACCTGGCTCGCTCTGCGCCGGGGCATCGCGCTCGACGACGTGACCTCGCTCGAGGAGCTCGCGCGTGACAACCTGATCGAATTCGACGACGGAGACGCGGTCTCGATTGCGGGCCATGACGTCACGACGAAGATCAGGGAGCCCGTGATCGACTCCTCGGTGCCGATCGTTGCCCGCCATCCCGAGGTGCGTGAAGTGATGCGCGAGCGCCAGCGTATCCTCGGTGAGCAGGGCGACTCCGTGATCGAGGGACGCGACATCGGCGTCATCGTCGCTCCACAGGCCGAGCTCAAGGTCTGGCTCGTCGCCGATGCGAGAGTGCGCGCCGAACGTCGCCACGCGGAGAGAGACGGCATCACGGTGGACATGACCGCCGACGACATGCGTCGCCGGGACGAGCGTGACGCGGCAAACACGCATCGGGCGCCCGATGCGATCGAGGTCGATACGACGCTGCTGAGCCTGGACGAGGTCATCGACCGGATCGAAGGGCTGCTGCGGGAGCGGGCCGTATGAGCACGACGGCGGACAGGGTCTGGGCCCTCGGGCGCCCGACCCTGGGAACGGCCGTCAAGCTCACGGGCCGGCTGAAGGTCTACGGCAAGGATCGTGTCCCGCAGAGCGGCGGCCTCGTGATCGCCTGCAACCATTTTCACTGGGTAGACCCGATCTCACTGGGTGCCGCCTGCCCGCGTACGATCTACTACATGGCGAAGGTCGAGGCGCACCGCGTTCCCGGGCTCGGCACGGCTATCCGAGCCTTCGGCACCTTCCCGGTGCGCCGTGGCGAGTCCGACCGCGATGCCGTGAGGACGATGCGGGCAATCGTGCGTGACGGTCTCGCGCTCGGCCTGTTCGTCGAGGGAACGCGTCAGAAGGGTGGCGTGCCCGGGGACATTCAGCCGGGGGCGGCCATGGTTGCGCTCCAGGAGGATGTCCCGGTGATTCCGGTCGCCATCCACGGGACGCAGACGTGGAAGCCCGGAAACCTGCATCCGATCTCGCTTGCCTGGGGCGAGCCGATCCGGTTCGAGGGCCTGCCGAAGGGCGGCAAGGGCTACAGGGAGGCGTCGGCCATGCTCCAGGAGAAGATCCACGGGCTCTTCGCGTTTCTCGTCGAGATGCACGAGCTCGGCCGTCCCGAAGCGGTGCCACCGGCATGAGCGGTATCGAAGAGGCAGACGCGAAGGCAATCGACGACTTCGACGACCTCGACGACATCGACGAGTTCGAGGAGGTCGAGTCCCCGAGAGAGATCGCCGGGACGGTCGCCATCGTCGGCTTTCCGAACGTCGGCAAGTCCACGTTGATCAACCGTCTCACCCAGACGCGGGCAGCGGTCGTGCACGAGACGCCCGGCGTGACCCGTGACCGGAAGGAGCTTCTCTGCGAATGGACGGGTACATGGTTCCGGCTGATCGACACCGGCGGGGTGGACGAGGCTGACGGAGGGCCGTTCGGCTCGAAGATCACCGAGCAGGCGCTCGCCGCGATCGACGAGGCCGATCTCGTACTGTTCGTCGTCGATGCACGCGCCGGGATCACCCCCGGCGACGAGGAGCTCGCGGTGATCCTCCGCAAGAAGAAGCGGCCGGTGATCGTGCTTGCGAACAAGATCGACGATCCGAGCCGCGACAGCGAATCGGCGGTGTTTCACCGTCTCGGGCTGGGTGAGCCCTGGCCTCTGTCGGGCCTCCACGGCCATGGGACGGGTGACCTGCTCGACGAGATCGTCTCTCGCCTGCCCGGCACGAGCGAGGTCGCGATCGGGACGGAGGCGATCAGGGTCGCCATTCTCGGCCGCCCTAACGTGGGGAAGTCGTCGCTCCTGAACAGGATTGTGGGCCGCGAGCGGGTGATCGTCTCGGAGGTTCCCGGGACGACCCGCGATGCGATCGACACGGTGTTGCAGCGCGGTGACACGACCTTCGTGCTCGTAGATACAGCGGGGCTGCGCCGCCGTCGCAAGCAGCGGCAGGGGATCGAGTACTACTCGGAGTTGCGCGCGCTTCAGGCCGCCGACCGCGCCGACGTGGCACTCGTGCTGTTCGATGCCTCGGAGGGGATCGTCGAGCAGGACCTCGCCGTCGCCGACGTGGCCCGCAAGGCCGGTTGCTCGACGCTCGCGGTGCTCTCGAAATGGGATGTGACGGAGCTCGAGATCGTTGAAGCGCAGGGGCACCTGGGACGCCGCCTGCGGCAGCGGCCGCCCGTGATCGCCGTCTCCGCGAAGTCGGGCCGTGGCGTCGGCCGGCTGCTCGACAAGGTGGAGGAGCTTTTTGCAAAGCACAACGGGAGAATCCCGACGGGCGAGCTGAACCGGGCGCTCGGCGAGCTGAAGGAGGCGCGCCCGGGGCCGCAGGGCGAGCGGGGGAGGCGCCTGAAGCTCATGTACGGGACACAGGTGAGTACCCGCCCGCCAAGGTTCCGGATCTTCGTGAATGCTCCGAGCCTCGTTACGCGCGACTACGGCTACTGGGTCGAGAACGAGCTGCGCAAGCGCTTCGAGCTCGAGGGTGTTCCCGTCTCGATCGACTTCGTCAAGAGCGAGTAGGCGTGCGCGTCAGCGTGATCGGCGCCGGTTCCTGGGGCACCGCGTTTGCGGCGGTGCTCCGCGACCGGGGCCACGAGGTGACACTCGCCTGCCGCGACCCCGCCCAGGCAGCGGCGATTGCGGCGACGGGGCGCAATCCCCGCTATCTCTCGCATCTCGATCTCGAGGGAATCGCAGCTACCACCGTCGATGGCGCGCCGGTTGCGGAAGCAAACCTCGTGGTCGTCGCGGTCACGAGTGCAGCATTCGGCTCGACCGTCGCCGCTCTTCCGGGCCGGTGCCCGATCCTCAGCCTCACGAAGGGGCTCGACCCGGCCACCGGCAATCGCCTCTCGATGCTCGTCAGGAACCGGCCGGTGGCGGTGTTGTCGGGACCGACCATCGCCGAGGAGGTCTCCCGCGGCCTCCCCGCCGCCGTCGTGGTCGCGGGTGAGGATCACGCGCTCGCCGTGCAGATCCAGCTGGCGATCAATTCCGCCGTGTTCCGCGTCTACGTGAACCACGATGTCGTGGGTGTCGAACTGTGCGCTGCTGCGAAGAACGTGATCGGGCTTGCGGCAGGAGGCGCTGACGGGCTCGAGCTCGGGGACAACGCAAAGGCCGCCCTCGTCGCCCGTGGCCTTGCCGAGATGGGGCGTCTTGCGGAGGCGGCCGGCGCGAGCCCCGAGACGTTTGCGGGCCTCGCAGGCATGGGAGATCTGATCGTCACGTGCTGGTCGAAGGCGGGGCGCAACCGCCGCGCAGGCGAGTTGATCGCGCGGGGAGCCACGCCGGACGAGGCGGTTGCCGAGATCGGCACGGTCGTCGAGGGCCTCGCGACGGCACCCGTCCTTCGTGACCTCTCGCGCCGACTCGGGGTCGAGATGCCCATCACCGAGGGCGTCTGCGCAGTGCTCGAGGGCGTCCCTCTCACCGACCTCATGGGGTCACTGATGCAGCGTGATCCGACCTTCGAGTGATCTCCTCGTGCCCCGCCGACCTTTGGCTAGTCTTCGCTCGATGAGTTCCCGTTCGTTCAGCTTCAGCTCGGAGTCGGTCACCGAGGGTCACCCCGACAAGATTGCCGACCAGATCTCGGATGCCGTCCTCGACGCCGTCCTTGCCAACGACCCCGAGGGGCGAGTCGCCTGCGAGACGCTCATCACGACGGGCCTCGTCGTCGTGGCAGGCGAGATCACGACCACGACCTACGTCGATATCCCGCGGATCGTCCGCAAGACGGTGGCCGAGATCGGCTACACCCGTGCCAAGTACGGATTCGATTCCGAGACGTGTGGGATCATCGTGGCGCTCGACGAACAGTCGGCCGACATTGCGCAGGGCGTGGACGAGTCGTTCGAGGTGCAGCACGGCGATACCGATCCGATCGACCGGGTCGGTGCCGGCGACCAGGGAATGATGTTCGGCTATGCCTCGGACGAGACCGAGGAGCTGATGCCGCTGCCGATCCAGCTCGCGCACCGCATCACCCGTCGGCTCGCCGACATCCGCAAGACCGACGTTCTGCCGTACCTGCGGCCGGACGGCAAGGCGCAGGTGACGATCCGCTACGAGGTAGACGAGCACGGTCACCAGCATCCGGTCGAGATCGAGCGCGTCCTGATCTCGACGCAGCATCGCGACGGGCTCGACGCCGAATCGCTGATCAAGCCCGACCTGATCGAGCACGTCCTGCGACCGATCCTCCCGGCGGACCTCTACGACGAGAAGCGCTTCGGCGATCGCGACTTCGTCTATGTCAACCCCACGGGCAAGTTCGTGATCGGCGGCCCGATGGGGGACACGGGCCTGACGGGACGCAAGATCATCGTTGACACCTACGGCGGGGCCGCACCACACGGTGGCGGGGCCTTCTCGGGCAAGGATCCGACCAAGGTAGACCGATCGGCTGCCTACGCGGCGCGCTACGTGGCAAAGAACGTCGTTGCCGCTGGCCTCGCCGGCCGGTGCCAGATTCAGGTCGCCTATGCAATCGGGGTGGCGCATCCGCTCAGCGTGCTCATCGACTGCTTCGGGACGAACGTCGTCTCGCAGGAGATGATCGAGAGCCTCGTGCACGAGCGGTTCGACATGCGTCCGGGTGCGATCATCCGTGACCTCGACCTGCGTCGCCCGATCTACCAGAAGACCGCCACGTACGGCCACTTCGGCCGTGATGACGCCGATTTCACGTGGGAGAGAACGGACAGGGCCGAGGAGCTCCGGGCCGCCGCCGGTCTTGCCGCATTCGCTTCGGCGTAGGTTTCCTCACAGCCGACACCCGGGAGAGCAGGCTGAAGCCTGCCGCCGCCTCTGCCCTGTTCCTCCGGACCGCCGGCTATGCAGCCGGGCGGACGTACAGGCCCTGCGCGAGCTTCTCGTCGATTGCCCGTGTGTCCCCGTCGATCTCGACGAGGAGGGGCCCGTCACCGACCGGGGCCTGGCGGAGCACCCTGATACCGGGTGCGAACCCGTTCTCGTAGAACCAGTGGAGGAGATCACCGTCGTGCTCGGCGAGCCGGACGATCTCGGCCTCACTTCCCGGCGAGAGGTCGGCGAGCGAAACGAGCTCCGCGTTCTCTGCCTGCTCGACGTCGGTCGCGATCGGCCAGCCGTGCGGGCAGCGGTCGGGAAACCCGAGACGCTCGTTGATCCGCTCGACCATGTCATCCGAGAACGTGTCACCGAGCTCGTCGGCGTGAACATGAGACTCGGCGGCCGTGTATCCCATGAAATCGGTCAGGAAGCGCTCGATCAGACGGTGCTTGCGGACGACGCGCTCGGCCCGCTCGATACCGGTCGACGTGAGGATCGCCTCCTTCTGCTCTCCTCGCTCGACGAGGCCCTCGGCCTCGAGCCGCTTCAGCATTTCGCCGGCGGAGGCCCGGGAGACGCCGAGCATCTCGGCCACGCGCGAGGCGATCGCATTCGAGGCGGTTGCCGGGCGATATTCGCCGATCGGGAATGCGAGAAAATAGATCGTCTCGAGGTATTCGTCCACCGAATGCCCCTGCCCTTGCGCCACGCGTCACCTCTCGATTGACACCCCTGCTCGCTTATTACTATAGTACCGGTAGTATGTAAGGCAGACCTTACAACGGAAGGGTGGCAAGGACAGGATGGGTTCAGGGCTCGTAGTTTTGCGCGAAGGGTTCGAGGCGTCACTCGTTGTGGCAGCCGTGCTCGCGTTCCTCGACCGGAGTAACCGTCGAGACGGTTTTGCGGCAGTCTGGATCGGCATCGCTCTCGCCCTCTGCGTCAGTGCGATCGTCGGGATCACGCTGTTTGCGGTGGGTGCCGAGTTGGAGGGGACATCCGAGTACCTGTTCGAGGCAATCACCACGATCGCCGCCGCCACCCTTCTCGTCTGGATGATCTTCTGGATGCGCCGCCAATCCCGGTCGATCCGTACCGACCTCGAGGGGAAGACGCAGGCCGCGCTTGCCGATGGCTCGGCAATCGGCCTTGGAGCCGTGGCCTTCGTCGGCGTCGTGCGGGAAGGCATCGAGACCTCGCTGCTTCTGTTCTCGACGACGGGAGCGACGAGTCCGCTCGTGTCGCTCGCCTCTGCCGTCGTTGGCCTCGTTCTCGCGATCGGGCTCGGGTATGCGTTCTACCGTGGTTCGCATCGGCTCGACCTACGGCGGTTCTTCACGGTGACAAGCGCAATACTGCTCCTGTTCGCAGGTTGGCTGCTCGCAAAGGGGCTCGAGGAGCTCGCCGAGGCCGGCGTGATCCCCTCCAATCAGCTGATCCTCTGGGGCGCATTCGCTCTTCTCGCTGCGCCGACGTTGTGGCTCTTCTTCCGGCCGGTGGGCCGGAAGTCGGCATCCGCCTGAGCAACGGCTAGCCTCGGCGGATGCCGCTGGCCTCCGTCTATCCCCTCGTCTCCTCACGTGCGGTCGCGCGTCTGTTCACCTACGAGGTGCCGGACGATGTCGGCAAGGGGGCGGTCGTGCAGCTGCGGCTCGGGCGGAGCACGACGCGCGGTGTCGTTGTCGAGGTGGGAGTCGAGCCTCCCCCCGGGATCAGGCTCGCGACCGTCGGCAAGGTGCTCGACGAGGTTCCGCCGGCGCTCGTAGACCTCGCACTCTGGCTCGGGGACTACTACGGCACGACGCCTGCGCGCGCGCTCGAGCTCGTCGCACCGGGGCGCAGGGCGCCGCGTGGCGAGCGACCTTCACCCGCGGAGCGCGAGTCGCTTCCGGGTGAGCCGAGCCCTGCCGCGCTGACGCCGGAGCAGACCGTGGCCGTGGAACGCGTGGTTGCGGGAATGGACGGGAAGGTCGGCACCCACCTTCTGCTCGTCGGGCCGACCGGGAGCGGCAAGACGGAGGTGTACTTGCAGGCCTGTGAGGCCGCTCTCGCGCGGGGACTCGGCACGATCGTGCTCGTCCCCGAGATCGCGCTTGCACCGCAGACGGTCGGTCGATTCCGCGAGCGCTTCGGCGACACCGTCGCGATTCTCCATTCTGCGCTCGGGCAGGCCGAGCGCCGGGACGAGCGCGATCGGGTCGCGCGGGGTGAGGCGCGTGTCGTTGTGGGCGCGCGCTCGGCGATCTTCGCCCCGATGCGCGACCTCGGGCTCGTGATCGTTGACGAGGAGCACGACTCCTCGTACAAGCAGGAGTCCGACCCGCGGTACGACGCGCGCACCGTCGCTGCGAAGCGTGCTGTCCTCGAGGGCGCAGTCGCGGTGTACGGCAGCGCCACGCCGCGGCCGGAGAGCTGGGCGACGCTCGAGCGGATCGTCCTCTCCTCCCGCATCGGCGCACCGATGCCACGGGTGCGCATCGTCGATCTCCGTCGCGAGAGTGGCTATCCGCTGTCGGCGCCGTTGCTCACCGAACTCGGCCGCTTGGTCGATCGCGGCGGGAAGGCGATTCTCCTGCTCAACCGGCGGGGAGTGACGCCCGCGATTCACTGCCGGGCCTGTGGGGTGTCGCGGCGATGTGGCAGCTGCGATGTCGCGTTGACGTTGCACGGGGACAACGGCCTTCACTGCCACCACTGCGGTCATCGAGAGCCGATTCCCGAGACGTGTCCTGCCTGTGGCTCCGTGGAGCTCGTTCACATCGGTGCCGGTACACAGCGTCTCGAGAAGGAGCTCGAACGGCATGTCCCCGAGCTCGAGCGCATCCGTCTCGATGCCGACACGGCTGCCCGCCCGGGTGCCCTGCGCGAGGTGCTCGAACGCTTCCGGGCAGCCGACAGGGCCGTGCTCGTGGGTACCCAGATGGTCGCCAAGGGCCACCACTTCCCGGGGGTAGACCTCGCCGCCGTCGTGGATGCTGACACCGGCCTTGCCATCCCCGACTTCCGTGCCGAGGAGCGCACCTTCCAGCTCGTCACTCAGCTCGCGGGCCGCAGCGGACGCGACGCACCGGGGCTCGTGCTCGTACAGACCTTTCAGCCGGACGCGATGCCGTTTCAGTTTGCGCAGCGGCACGACGTCGTCGGCTTTCTCGCCGAGGAGCTGGAGCGGCGGACGGCGCTTGGCTATCCCCCGGTCAGCCATCTCGTCTCGATCATCGCCTCCGGGCCCGACGCAGTCGGCATCGCCCAGCTGCTCCGCGAGATTCGCACCGGCCTCGAAGACGTGGAGGGAACCGTTCTCGGCCCTGCGCCGCTCCTGCGGCTGCGCGGCCGCCACCGGGCACAGCTCGTGGCAAAGACGCGCGCGCCGCGGGCGCTCGCTCGGCGAGCCGCTGCTCTCCTCGTCGCCGCAAGTCCCGAGCTGCGCAAACGAGGTCTCACAGTGGTCGTAGACGTGGATCCACAGTCGCTCTAGGAACGGGCGCATGATCAGCCTGCGCGGCTAGACTCGCGGCATGAGCGACCACGACCACGACCACGGCGACCACGACCACGGCGGTGACGGGGACGAGTATGAGCTCGAGGCGGAGGCGCGTGCGCGGCGGCAGGCAGCGCTGTCACAGATCCGCCAGTACGGCGACCCGATTCTGCGGATGCGTGCGAACGAGGTCGAGAGCTTCGACGAGGAGCTCGTGCAGCTCACGGTACGGATGCTCACGCTCGAGCACGATGCCGACGGGATCGGCCTCGCCGCAACGCAGGTCGGGATCCTCCGCCGGGTATTCGTGTTCCACAACGGCGACTACGAAGATCTGGTGGTCGTCAACCCGGTGCTCACGAAGATGGGCGTGGGCGTTGACGTCCACGAAGAGGGCTGCCTCTCGCTCGGGCCCGTGCGCGTGCCGGTCGAACGATCTGTCGAGGTGACGCTCGAGGGGGTGAGCACCGACGGTGCGCCGTTGCGTTTCGAGCTCGAGGGATGGACGGCGTTCGTCGCCCAACACGAGCTCGACCATCTCGACGGCAAGCTGATCATCGATCGCACCGATCCGGAGTCGCGGCGCGAGGCACTGGCGCAGCTGCGGCCGAAGCTCGTTCTGTCGAGATAGGCGTGGCGCGGATCGCCGTCGCTGCGACGGCGCCGTTCGGGGCGGACGTGCTCGAGCAGCTCGCCGCGCAGCATGACATCTCGGCTCTCCTGACCCGTCCCGATGCACCCCGTGGGCGTGGGCGCCTGATCGCACCACCTCCTGCGAAGGTCGTGGCGGAGCGTCTTGGCGTGCCGGTGCTGCAGCCGGATCGCCCGGAGCCAGGCCTCGATCTCGGCGCGCCGGTCGTCGTCGTCTGTGCGTACGGCCTCCTGATCCCGGAGGAGGTGCTCATGGAACGATCCTGGCTCAACGTCCACCCCTCGCTCCTGCCACGCTGGCGCGGAGCGGCGCCCGTCGAGCGGGCGATCCTCGCCGGTGACGTCGAGACGGGAGTGACGATCCACGAGACGGTCGCCGAGCTAGATGCAGGCCCGATTGCCGCCCGGCGGTCGTTCCCGATCGGCCCGCAGGACGATGCCGCCGCCGTGTTCGAGCAGGCTGCGCGGGTCGCAGTCGAGCTTCTCGCCGACGTGCTCTCCGCCGCGCAACCGTCTTTCGTGGCCCAGGAAAGCTGTGGCGTCGTCTACGCCGACAAGATCACGCCCGAGGATCGGGTTCTCGACCTCGCGCTCGAGGCCGACGATCTTGTCCGCCGGGTGCGGGCGCTCTCTCCGCACATCGGTGCGCGGGCCGAGTTGCACGGCCGGCCGGTGACGGTGTGGCAGGCGCGCGTCGGGGCGAACGGGGCGTTCGAGCCGATCGAGGTTCAACCCGACGGCGGCAGGCGGATGGACGCGGCCGCCTGGTTGCGCGGCCTGCAGTGAAAGCTGCAGCGATCTCGCCGGCGCGCGCGGCGGCGTTCGACGTGATTCGACGGGTCTTCGAGCACGAGGCGTACACCGACCGTGCCCTGCGAACTGCCGCAGCGGGGCTTGCTGATCGCGACCGATCCCTCGCCCGGCAGCTCGCCTACGGCACCGTGCAGAGAACGCGGACGCTCGACTACGTGATCGAGACGGTCGGTCGGCGGCCCGTCAGACGCCTCGACGACCCCGTTCGCGCGGCTCTGAGGCTCGGCGCCTTCCAGCTCGTCTTCCTGGACGGTGTTCCCCGGTACGCGGCCGTCAACGAATCGGTCGAGCTCGTGCGCCGGGCTCGGCTCGAGCGGGCGGTGCCGTTCACGAACGCCGTGCTGCGACGAATAGCCGACGAGGGCAGGGCCTCGGTCGAGGCGCTCCCCGAGGTGACGTGGGAGGAGGCGGCGTTGCGCCATTCCTACCCCGACTGGGTGGCCGAGACATGGTGGCGCGACCTCGGAGCCGCGGGTGCGGTCGCACTGATGGAGGCCCAGAACGAGGCCCCGCCGACCGTCGTGCGGCTCGTGCGCGGCGAGGTCGAGGGCGTGGCCGACCCCGATGTGCCGGGTGCCTGGCACGTCGATCACATGGACGACCGGATGTTCGAGGAGGGGCGGGTCTGGCCCCAGAGCGTCGGCTCGCAGCTTGCGGGGCTGTGTGTCGGCTCGCAGGCGGGAGAGCGCGTGCTCGACCTGTGTGCGGCGCCAGGCGGCAAGGCGACGATGCTCGCAGGAGACGTGGTCGCGGTCGAGGCGAGTGCGTCTCGTGCCAGGGAGCTGGAGGAGAATGTGGCTCGGCTCGGCGCCACGAACGTTCAGGTCGTCTGCGCCGACGGCCGTGAGCTTCCCGTCGCTCTCACCGGATTTGACCGGGCGCTCGTTGACGCTCCATGCTCGGGGCTCGGTGTGCTCGCTGCGCGGCCCGATCTCCGGTGGCGCTCTCAGCCACTACCCGAGCTGCAGCTCGAGCTCCTCCGGGCAGCGGCGGCGCGCGTGCGACCGGGCGGCACCGTCGTCTACTCCGTCTGCACCGTCAACCGCGACGAGGCAGAGGCCGTGGTTGACGCGTCCGGCCTCGAGGTTGACCTCTCGCTTGCCGAGGAGTGGCCGCAGTTCCGGCATCTCACCCGGCCCGGTTTCCTGCAGACGCTGCCGCACGTCCACCGGACGAGCGGGTTCTTCATCGCACGTCTCCACATTCCGTGAGCGAAATCCTGTGACGCAGTGTCCACTGTTCCGTCGCGCCGGGGCCGGTGGAGGCCGTAGACTCGTGCCATGGGATGGGCAGCGTGGGTTCGCGGAACCAGTGAGGTCGAGCCGTCGCTGTACGCCGCCGACTTCGCCCGCCTCGGCGAGGAGGTCGAGACGCTGCTCGGTGCCGGCTGCCGCATCTTCCATTTCGATGTCGGTGACGGCCACTTCGTTCCGCCGGTAACGATCGGGCCGGTCGTTCTGCGTTCGATCGCACCGCTGATTCACGCGGCGGGCGGCGTGATCGACTGCCACCTGATGGTCGCCCGTCCGGCCCATCATTTTGCCGAGTTCGCAGAGTCCGGTGCCGACTCGGTCACCTTTCACCTCGAGACGTCGGATGATCCCCTTGGGGTGGCCGACGCCGCCCGCGCGCTCGGGCTCGCGGTGGGCGTCGCGTTCAATCCGGACACCGGGCCCGCGGAGGCGGCTGCGTTCGCCCACGAAGCCGGAGCCGAGATGATCCTCTGTATGAGCATCGTGCCCGGCTACTCCGGGCAGCCGTTCATGCCCGAGGCATACGGGAGGATCGAGGAGCTCGCAGCCCTCGTCGCGATCCCGATCCAGGTAGACGGCGGTGTCGATGAGGCGAACGTGGCGGCGGTACGGGCGGCAGGTGCGACCCTGTTCGTCGCCGGAAACGCCGTCTTCGCAGACCCCGACCCGGTCGCTGCCTATCGTCGCATCGCCGCTGCCGCGGCCGGATGAGCCTCGAGCGCGCACTCGGTCTTGCGAACGACGCAGCGGGGGCTGCCTACCCGAATCCCACGGTCGGCGCCGTCGTCGTCGCAGCGGGCGCGGTTGTCGGAGAGGGCGTGACGGAAGCCTACGGCGGCCGCCACGGTGAGATCGTGGCGCTCGCCGCTGCCGCCGGGCGTGCCCGTGGAGCCACGCTCTACGTCACGATGGAGCCGTGCGCCCATCACGGGCGAACCCCGCCGTGCGCCGACGCGATCGTCGCGGCGGGCATCTCGCGTGTCGTCGTCGGCTGCCTCGACCCGAACCCCGAAGCAGCGGGGGGTGTCGAACGGCTGCGTCAGGCCGGGCTCGAGGTCGAGATCGAGGACAGCTTCGAGGCGCGGCACCAGAACGAGGCCTGGCGCACGTGGAAGGCCCTCGCGCGTCCGCTCGTCACCTACAAGGTCGCGATGACGCTCGACGGGAGAGTGACGGTTCCGGGGGCGCGCTGGGTCACCGGGGAGGCGTCCCGACGTCTCGTGCACGAGCTGCGCGCTGCCTCGGACGCGGTCGCGGTCGGGATGGGAACCGTGCGTGCGGACGCGCCACGCCTCGATGCGCGAGATGTCCCGGTCGTGCGCCAACCGAGGAGGCTTGCCTTCGGCAGCGGGCCGCTGCCGGCCGGCTCGGGACTCGAGCTCCGCCAGGCCCCTCTTCTCGACGAGTTGGCTGCTCTAGCGGCAGAGGGCGTGCAGTCGCTCCTGCTAGAGGGTGGCCCGACGCTTGCAACGGCATTCCTGGAGGCAGGCCTCGTTGACAAGCTGCTCCTGTTCGTCGCGCCAACGCTGTCGGGCGACGGGCCACGCTTTCTCGGCGAGATCTCCGCGTCAATGCAGCTCTCTCGCCTCTCGGCGCGGCCGGTCGGCGGCGACGTGCTCCTCGAGGCCTACCTCCGTGAGCCGTAGGCCACCGACGCGGTAGCCTTCCGGCCATGTTCACGGGAATCGTCCGCGAAGTGGGATCGGTCACCTCCGTCAGCGGCGGTGAAGAAGGCATTCGGCTCGAGATCGTAGCGCCCCTCACGGCTCCGCTCGTCGGCATCGGCGGTTCGGTCGCAGTCAACGGCGTCTGCCTGACAGCAGAGACCGTCGAGGGGTCTCGGCTGACCTTCTATGCGGGCCCCGAGACCCTCTCCCGGTCAACGCTCGCAGGCCTCGGGAGCGGAGCGGCCGTCAATCTCGAACCGGCCCTGCTTGCGGGTGACGCGATGGGCGGCCACATCGTCCAGGGCCACGTGGACGGCATCGGCAGGGTGCGGTCGGCCGAGACCGAGGGGGAGGGGCTGAGGGTGCTCGTCGAGGCTCCTCCTGACATTCTGCGCTACTGCGTCGAGAAGGGCTCGATCACGGTGGAGGGCGTCTCGCTGACGGTCGCAGAGCTTCACGAGGACGTATTTGGACTGGCGCTGATACCTCACACGGTGTCTCGGACGACGCTTGCCGGGCTCATGCCGGGGCACCACGTCAACCTCGAGGTAGACGTGCTCGCGAAGTACGTCGAGCGCCTGCTGCCGCCTCTCGCGTAGGGGGCGGAGCCAGCGTGCTTCGGCGGGGTACGATGTGGTCGTGAGCATCGAGGCACCCGACACCGTGTTCGCCTCTGTCGAGGAGGCGATCGAGGAGATCCGCTGTGGACGGTTCGTGGTCGTGGTGGACGACGAGGATCGCGAGAACGAGGGCGACTTGACGATTGCGGCGCAGTTCGTCACGCCCGAATCCGTCAACTTCATGGCGATGCACGGCCGGGGCCTGATCTGCCTCTGCCTCACGCCCGAGCGGTGTGAGGAACTCGGCCTGCGCCAGATGACCGATCAGAACGAGACACCCTTCGGTACGGCGTTCACGGTCTCGATCGAGGCGCGTGAGGGCGTTTCGACGGGCATTTCCGCGCACGACCGTGCGCACACGATTCAGGTTGCGATCGATCCGACCTCGACGGCCTACGACCTCGTCCAACCCGGTCACGTCTTTCCGTTGCGCGCCCGCACCGGTGGCGTTCTGCAGCGTTCCGGACAGACCGAGGCCGCGGTAGACCTCGCCCGCCTCGCCGGCCTCTTCTCGGCGGGCGTGGTCTGCGAGATCATGAATGACGACGGAACGATGGCGCGGGTCTCCGACCTGACCGGGTACTGCGAGCGCCACGACCTCAAGATGGTCACCGTCGCCGCCCTGATCGAGTACCGGCGTCGGCATGAGAAGCTGGTGAACCGCATCGTCTCGGTGAGGCTGCCGACAGATCACGGCCTCTTCGAGGCGGTGGCCTACGAGGAGGTGCTGACCGGGAAGCACCACGTCGCGCTCGTCAAGGGCGAGGTCGCGGGGGTAGCCGACGTGCTCGTGCGCGTCCACTCCGAGTGTCTCACGGGCGACGTCTTTCACTCCCGGCGCTGCGACTGCGGCGAGCAACTCGACCGCGCCCTTGGTCGCATCGAGGAGGAGGGTGTTGGAGTGCTGCTCTACCTCGCGCAGGAGGGGAGGGGCATCGGCCTCCTGAACAAGCTGCGGGCCTACGAGCTCCAGGAGCAGGGCCTCGACACCGTGGAGGCCAACTTGCAGCTCGGCTTCGCAGCCGACGCGCGGGAGTACGGCATCGGCTCACAGATCCTCGCAGACCTCGGTCTCACCACGATCCGGGTGCTCACGAACAACCCGAAGAAGATCAGCGGCATCTCCGGTTTCGGGCTGTCGGTCGTCGCGCACGAGCCGATCGAGATCTTGCCGAATTCCGAGAATCGGGAGTACCTCGACGCGAAGCGCAACAAGCTGGGACATACGATCGGGGACATCGAACACCACCAGCGGGTGCGGTTCGACCCGGAGACCTCCTGAGCGATCGTTAGGCTGGCGGGAATGAGCGACCGCTACGACTCACCCAGCTGGGACGACGAGCCCCGAGACCTTCTGGCCGACGAGGATGCACCCGTCCAGGCAGCGAGTGAGGCCACGGAGATCTCGGACCTCGATGCGTCGAGCGAGAACGTTCTCGGCGGGTGGCCCGCTGCAGACTCGACCCCGGTCGAGCTCGAAGGCGATCCTGCTCCTGCCGAGGTGCCGGATGTGGAGGTAGTTCCGGAGGCTGTGGAGGCGCCCGTCGTCGACCGTGTCACCGGCGTGTCGGAACATGCGCCCGGTGATCTCTCGGTGCCGGAGGGGTATGCCGTGCTCGAGGGCGAGACGACGGGGGAGAACCGGCGCGTCGGCATCGTCGTGGGACGGTTCAACGGGGACGTCACGACCGAGCTGCTCGCCTCGGCTCTCTCCGAGCTCGACGCTCTCGGCGTCGCGCGCGAATCGGTCACGGTGATGCCTGTTCCAGGTGCATTCGAGCTGCCTCTCGCTGCGATGGCGCTCGCAAAGACGCGCCGCTTCAGCTGCATCGTCGCCCTCGGTTGCGTGATCCGTGGTGATACGCCCCACTTCGACTACGTCTCGGCCGAGGCTGCGAGCGGTCTGCAGCTGGCTGGGATCGAGACCGGCGTTCCGGTCGCTTTCGGACTGCTCACCCTCGACCACGCAGACCAGGCCGAGAGTCGCTACGGCAAGGGAGCCGAGGCTGTCCGCACGGGCCTCGAAATGGCCGATCTGTTCGCGAACCTCCGAGCGGCGGCTGCCAGATAGCTCCCGTCATACCGGCGTTCGCGCTTTCGGTACACTCCGGAGCCGGATGTCGAAGATCTGCTCACTCTGCGGGAAGAAGCCCGGCTTCGGTAACAACCGGAGCCACTCGATGGTCGCCACCAAACGCCGCTTCAACCCGAACCTGCAGAAGGTGCGCATGATGCTGAACGGCAAGGCGACGCGGGCGTATGTCTGCACCCGCTGCCTCAAGGCCGGCAAGGTCACCAAGGCGATCTAGCAGTTGGCGACAGGCTTCGGTCTGTCACCGTGGGTACGACGTGGCTCCGAGCGGCCTTGCGTCGTCTACTCTCGCGGGGTGCAGCAGCGCCTTTACCCGATTCCGATAATCGGCCTTGATCGGATCTCGGCCGCGGGCAGAGCGGCTGCGCAGGCAGGCGACCGGCCGATGAACGGCGAGCGACAGTCCTGATGGAGATGGATGTCGCCCGGAGGGTGTCGCGTGACGCGCTCCGGAACCTCGAGGCGCACCGCGCGCGCATCAACCGTCTCAACGTCTACCCGGTTCCGGACGGTGACACGGGAACCAACATGACGCTCACCGTCCAGTTCATCGTCGATGAGCTGGAGAGGTCGCTGGCGACGGGGCACGCGGCCGTGGCAAAGGAGCTCGAGGATGCAGCTCTGAGGGGCGCGCTCGGAAACTCGGGCGTGATCCTGAGTCAGATCGTCCGGGGCCTCGCCCGGGTGCTCGGCAAACAGGCCGGGGTCGAAGCGGTGACGATCCGCGACGCGCTCCGCTCTGCCTCCGACGAGGCCATGAGCGCAATCGATCATCCGGTGCACGGGACGATGCTGACCGTGATGGAGGCGATGGCGACGGCAGCGGAGTTGCCCGAGGCCGGAGGGCTCGACAAATCGCAACTGCTCGCCTTCGTCGTCGAACGCGGTGAAGTCGCCGTTGCCGAAACGCAGAACCAGTTGCCGAAGCTCCGTGATGCGGGTGTGGTCGATGCGGGCGGCGTCGGCCTCGTCGAGATCCTGCGCGGCATTTACTTCTCGGTTGCGGGCATCCCCGTGCCCGGGAGTGCACCCGTGGACGAGGACGGGTTTCCCGAGATCGAGCACGAGTTCTCGACCTTCCAGTTCTGCACGAACTTCGTCGTTGAGGGGAGCGCCCTCGACCGGGAGGCACTCGCGGAGGAGCTGGGGCAGATCGGCGACTCGCTGCACGTCGTCGGCGGCCCCTCGCTGCTTCGTGTCCACGTCCACACCGACGACGCAGAACGCGCCATCGAGTGTGCGCGGTCTCGTGGCATCGTGTCGAGCGTCGCCGTCGCGGACATGGACGAGCAGATCCGCGAGAGGCTCACCGACCTGCAGACGGCCGTCGTCGCGGTTGCGCCCGGTGCCGGCAACCGGCGGCTGTTTGGAAGAAAGTTCGGGGAGGTGATCGTGATCGAGGGCGGTCTCACGGGCAGCCCGTCCGTGCAGGAGATCCTGGCTGCGATAGAGAGAGCTCGCGCTCCCGAGGTGGTCGTCCTGCCGAACGACCCGAACGCCGTCGGCGCAGCCCTGCAGGCAACCGAGTTCACGTCCAGGAAGGTTCGCGTCGTCGAAACGGACTCGTTGCAGGCGGGCCTCGTCGCGGTCAACGAGGCGTATTCCCACGGGGACCGGGCCGAAGAGAACATGGAGGCAATGGCCGCTGCGCTCGACGGCCTCCGGACGGGCGACGTGGCGACGGCTGTGGAGACGACGATCATCGACGGCGTCGAGGTGCGAGCAGGCGAGTGGCTCGGGCGTGCCGACGGACGCGTTCTCGTGTGTGGCTCTGACTTTGACGAGGTCGTGTTGACGGTAGCAAGGGGCGTTCTTGCCGACGGGGCGGACACTTTCACCGCGATCACGGGTGTTGACGGGCCACGGCTCGACGAGCTCTGCAGGCGGTTTGCGCACGCGTTCCCGCGGGTGGAGCTCGAGGTGCTCGACGGCGGCCAGCCCCACTACGCCTTGCTCGTGTTCGCGTGACACCGCTTCCTCTGCGCGTCCTGCTCGTCGACGACAACGACGTGTACCGCTCGACGCTCGTGTTGCTCCTGCATGGCCGCGACGGGATCGAGGTCGTCGGCGAGGTGGCCGACGGGAGCGAGGTCGCCGCTGCCGTTGCCGAGTTCGCTCCCGATGTCGTCGTGATGGACTATCGCCTGCCGGGGCTCCAGGGAGACGAGGCTGCCGCTGCCGTCCATGCGATCGCCCCGGGTGTCGCCGTCATCTGCCTGACAGCCGAGGCGACGCCCGAGGAGCGCACTCGGGTGCTCGCCGCCGGTGTATCGGCCCTTCTCGAGAAGGGCTGTTCGACGGCCGAGATCGTGGACGCGATACGGTCAGCAGGCACCCCGTGAACCTCACCTCCGAGAATACCGCGATCGTCCTCGACTCGACCTCCGATTTTCCGGAGGCGAAGGCCCGTGAGCGCTTCGACAACATCCGGGTCGTCCCCCTCCACGTCCTCTTTGGCAGCGAGGACATCCTCGACCACGTCGGGATCTCGGGGCACGACTTCTACGAGCGCCTGAGGAGCGCCCCGGCGCTGCCGACAACGGCGCAGCCCAAGCCCGGTGAGTTCCTGCGCGCCTACGAGGACCTCGCGCGCTACGACCGCATCTACTCGCTTCATCTGTCCCGGGAGCTCTCGGGCACCTACGGTTCCGCGGTGCAGGCTGCGGGCATCTTCGGGGCCGACAGGGTGCGGCTGATCGACTCCGAGACCGCGTCGCTCGCGGTTGCGATGCTTGCGCTCGCGATCGAGCGGCGGCTTGCGAGGGGTACGAGTGATGCCGAGATCGAGGAGCTGATCGACCGTTTCAAACGCGACAACGGCGTCGTCTTCACCGTTGGCACGCTCGAGTATTTGCAGAGGGGGGGGCGCATCGGCAAGGCGCAGGCGCTCGCCGGCACCCTGCTGAGTGTGAAGCCGATCCTGTCTGTCGAGAGCGGCGTCGTCGTCCCGGTCGGCCGGGTCCGTGGCCGCCAGAAGGCGCTCGCCGAGTTCCGTCGCCTCTTCGAGGAGGCAACCGAAGACCGCCCCGGGCTCAGGGTTGCGATCGCGCACGCCGACGCCCCGGAGTGGGTGGAGGACGTCTCCGCGCTCGCGCTCGAGTCGAGGCCCCTGGCCGAGATCGAGCTGGTGGAGAACCTTGGCGCAGTCGTCGGCACCCACGCAGGCCCCGGCTCAGTCGGGTTCTTCTGGTTCCAGGACGACTAGTCGTCTCTGTCGTTGTCTCCGTCGTCGGGCCCCGGTACGGGGACGTGCGTGTCCGAGGAGGTGTCGCGCCTGCGCGGGTCGTTGACCTCGCAGGAGTGGCAGTCGCGCGCGTTGGCGCGTGGCGCGCGACGGCGGGCGAGGTGCGGTTACGCCTCGACGCCCCGGTGCCCGTGAACGCGCGGGTCGGTAGCGATCGGGCAGTCCAGGTGATCGACAATCTCGTCTCGAATGGCCTACGGCACGCACCGGAAGGCCCGGTTGTCACGGTCTCCGTGCTCCGAGCAGCGGGTGGGATCGTCGAACTCCATGTCGCCGGCGAGGGCCCCGGAATGACCGCCGAGCAGAAGGAGCGCGCCTTCGACAGGTTCTGGCGCAGCGAATCAGGAGCAGGCGGGTCGGGCCTCGGGCTCTCGATCGCCCGGAGGCTCGTCGAGGTGGACGGCGGCACGATCGAGCTCCTCGACGCGCAGGGCGGCGGCCGCGAGGTCGTCGTCTGCGTCCCAGCAGGCTGAGCCTGGATCCAGGCTGAGAGAGGCTGCTCGACCCACGCCGGTCGTGGTCCTATACTCGCTGCAGGTGCCAGACGCACTCATACCGATCCTGCTTCCGGTCGGCTTCGCCGGTGCCGACCCGCCGACGGCCTGGCCCCGTCCTCGTAGCGCCCCTCGGCCCGAGGTGTTCGAGGCCGGGGTCGAGACGTTGCCGAAGGTCGGCCCCGCGGTGCGCGGCCGCCTGGCCAAGCTCGGCCTCCGTACCGTCGGTGACCTGCTCGGGCACCGGCCTCGCCGCTACGAGCGGCCGATCGACGAGAGGGCGATCCGCGATCTCTTCGGCGAGGAGGAGGCGGTGATCGAGGGAGTCGTGCTCGGCACCTCGTCGCGCCGCGGCCGCGGACGGCTACGCATCCTCACAGCACGGGTGGCCGACGACACCGGTGAGATCAAAGCGACGTGGTTCAACCAGCCGTGGCTCGAGGCGCAACTCGTCCCGGGTACGCGCGTGCGCCTGCGCGGAAAGCCGAGCCGCTACGGGTTCCAGGTGGCGAGCTATGACCTCGGCGAGGCCACGGAGACCGCCGACTACGCGCCCGTGTACCCGGCGAGCGAGGCGCTCGCCCAGAAGCAGCTGCGCGCGCTCGTGGGTGCGGCGCTCGAGTTCGTGCGGGCCGAGGGTGATGCGTTGCCGGCGTCGCTTGTAACCGCCGAGCGGATGCCGCTCCGTGCCGATGCGCTCGTCGCCTTGCATCGGCCCCGTTCGCCCGAGGAGGCGGAGGTCGGCCGCCGGCGTCTCGCCTTCGACGAGCTCCTCGTCCTGCAGCTCGCGCTCGCCCGTCGCACCGCCGAGCGGGAGCTGCTCGTTGCCGAGGCGCTGCCTCCCGCCGGTGGCCTCCTGCGGCGCTACCGCGAGGTGCTCCCGTTCACGCTCACAGACGCACAGGAGCAGGCGATCGCCGAGATCGACGGCGACCTCGCGCGGACGACACCGATGCAGCGGCTGCTCCAGGGTGACGTCGGCTCCGGCAAGACGGTCGTCGCGCTTGCCACGCTCCTGCGCGCCGTCGAGGCGGGCCGGCAAGGAGCTCTGATGGCGCCCACCGAGGTGCTCGCCGAGCAGCACTTCTTCACGATCGAGGCGATCTGTGCCGAACTCGGCGTGCGCGTCGCCCTGCTCACGAGCGCACTCACGGCGAAGGAGCACGCGAACGTCCGGCAGCTGATCTCATCGGGCGACGTGCAGATCGCCGTCGGCACCCACGCCCTGATCCAGAAGGAGGTGGGCTTCCGCGACCTTGCGGTCGCGGTCGTCGACGAGCAGCACCGCTTCGGCGTCGAGCAGCGCTCGGCACTCGCCGAAGGCCGGGCGCCGCACGTGCTCCACATGACAGCGACGCCAATCCCCCGGACGCTCGCGCTCACGGTCTACGGCGACCTCTCGGTCTCCGAGGTCTCCTTTCCTCCCGCAAACCGCAAGCCGATCGTGACCGCGTGGGTCACCGACGACCGTAGCTCCGAGGCCTACGAGCGGCTGACGCGGCATCTTCGGGACGGCCGGCAAGCGTACGTCGTCTGTCCGCTGATCGAGGCATCGGAGGTGACCGTCGCGCGTGCGGCAGAGGATGAGGCCGAGCGGCTGCGCCGAGCCGAGCTGAAGGACTTCCGTGTCGGCTGCCTGCATGGCCGGCGCAAGCCGTCGGAGCGGCGCGCGATCATGGCCGACTTCAAGTCAGGTGAGATCGACGTGCTGGTCGCGACGACGGTGATCGAGGTCGGCGTTGACGTGCCGAACGCGACGATCATGATCGTGCAGGAGGCCGACCGCTTCGGCCTCGCCCAGCTCCACCAGCTGCGCGGCCGCGTGGGGCGTGGGGCGGAGCAGTCGTACTGCCTCCTTGTCTCGGGGCCGAAGGAGGAGCTCACGGACGTCGCCCACGATCGGCTCGAGGCGATGGTGCAGACGAGCGACGGCTTCGAGCTCGCCGAACGCGACCTCGAGATCCGCGGCGAAGGCCAGCTGCTCGGCGCGAGGCAGGCGGGCCTCTCTGACCTCCACTTCACCCGTCTGCGCCAGGACACGGGCCTGCTCGAGCGGGCGCGAGACGTCGCGCGGGCGCTCCAGGACGAGGGTGAGCTTGCGACCGCAGTCGATCGCCTGCTGGGGGATTCCGAGCACATCGGCGATTCCTGAGGCTCGCCCGGCGGCGCCGAGGTCAACAAGCGCTGCTAGTGTGTAGCCACCGGTGGCTACCAGAATGGGAATCCGCGAACTCCGCGACGCACTCACCGTCGTCCTCCGCAGGGTGGAGAGCGGCGAGCGCATCGAGGTCACCCGCGACGGCAAACCCGTCGCGGTCATCGCCCCGTACACCGGGCGGGGTATCGATCGGCTCATCGCAGAAGGCCGCGCGACACCGGGGCGGCCGTTCGAGCCCCGCGAGCCATCCCTCGAGTGGCCTCTCGATCGCTCCACGTCCGAGATCGTCGCGGAAGGGCGGGAAGACCGTTTCTAGCGTCGTCTACGCCGACGCGTCCGCGCTGTTGAAGCTGATCGTTCGCGAACCGGAGAGCCGTGCTCTCGTGGCAGCGATTCCCGGGGGCGCCGACGTTGTCACGAGTGTCGTGTCGATTGCCGAGGTGACCCGTGCCCTTCGCGTCGCCGGCCTCGTTGCGGAGACCGAGGCCGACGATCTCGCGCACGTGCTCGACGGAGTCGTACTCGTGGACACCGACGTCGCACTAGCACGGGTCGCCGCCGGGATCGCCTCCGAGAGCCTTCGCCCGCTCGGCGCGATCCATCTCGCGACCGCGATCGCAGTTGCTCCCGACATCATGCTGGTGTACGACCGGAGGCTCGCGGCTGCCGCCGCTGCGGCGGGGCTGGCAGTCGAGGCGCCCGGGGCCAACGTCTTCTGACCGGGGGGCGTACGCTGCCCCGATGAGGATCATCGCCGGTGACCGCCGCGGAGCGAAAATTGCCGCTCCGAAGGGCGATACGACACGACCCACGGGCGACCGCGTGCGCGAGGCCGCCTACACCCTGATCGGCCCGGTCGAGGGTGCCGCTGTGCTCGACCTCTTCGCGGGCTCGGGCGCGATGGGTCTCGAGGCGCTCTCACGGGGCGCGCGGCGCTGCGTTTTCGTCGAGTCCGACCGGGCCGCCTGCAGGGTGATCCAGGACAACCTCGAGAAGCTTCGCCTGACGGGGGCGCTCGTCCTCCGGAAGGATGCGTTCCAGGCCCTGCGTGAGGAACGAGGTCGCACGTACGACCTCGTTCTCGTCGATCCGCCGTACGGGACATGGCCCGATCTCGAGCCTCGCCTCGGCGAAGCGCTCCCTGCGGCGCTCACCCCCGGAGGGCTCCTCGTCGTCGAGACCGCCGCGCGAGTCGAGCCCGAGCTGCCCCTCGAGCTCATCACCAGCCGACGCTACGGCTCCGCGCGCATTACCCTGTACACACGATGATCACCGCTATCTACCCGGGCACCTACGATCCCGTCACAAATGGCCACATCGACGTGATCCGTCGGGCCGCGTCGATCTTCGACAGGATCGTCGTCGGTGTAGTGCGCGATCCCCACCACAAGGCGACGATGTTCTCGCTCGAGGAACGGGTCGAGTTTCTCGAAGAGGCGCTCGCCGTTCTCCCGAATGTCACGGTTGACGTCTTCCACGAGCTCGTCGTCGACTTTGCCCGCAAGTACGACGCGAAGACGATGGTCAAAGGGCTTCGCGTGATTGCCGACTTCGAATGGGAAGCGCAGATGAACCATCTCAACCGGCTGCTCGCGCCGGAGATCGAGACGATGTATGTGATGGCGAGCCCGCAGTACAGTTTCATTTCGTCGAGCGGCGTGAAGGAGATTGCGTCGTTCGGCGGAAAGGTTGATGAACTCGTGCCCGAGGCCGTGGCGCGCCGCTTCAGGGAACTGTTCCCGAACGGCCGACCCGGTGCCCCTCTGAGCCCACAGGAGTAAGATCGAGTCATGGACGTTCTCGTACTCATCGACAAGCTCGACGATCTCGTACACAACTCGAAGGCCGTGCCGCTGACCGACCAGGTGCGTATCGACCGTGAAGAGATCTACGACATTCTCGACCAGATGCGCGCCACCATCCCCGAGGAGATCAAGCAGGCCCGCTGGATCGTCAAGGAGCGGCAGGAGATGCTCGCGGAGGCGAAGCGCGAATGCGACCGGCTGATCGGCGAAGCGCGCGATCAGGCCGTGCGTGAGGCGTCACAGACGGAGATCGTGAAGATCGCCGAGCGGCAGGCGCAGGACATCGTTGACGACGCCCGCAGGCAGGCGCGCGAGACGCGGCTCGAGATGGAGGACTGGGCCGACGGGATTCTCTCGACGCTCGAGGTCAACCTCGACAAGTTCCTCGTCGCTGTCCGTCGTGGCCGGGAGCGGCTGCACGAGCGCTCGCAGGAATCGGTCATGTCCGGGATCGGCCCGATCGAACCGGTCGGCTCCGGCTCGGACGACGACTCCTACGTGTAGGCCGACGAGGCTCCCCGGATGCCGCAGGCTACTCTGGGTCGATGACAACGTACCCTCTGCGCCGTCTTCGCCTGCGGCTCGGTGACGAGCACCGGGAAGGAGTGACGGTTGCGCTGCAGCCGTTCGAGCTCGGAGGCGAGCGGTATCTCCCGGTGCCGGCGGAGGCCGAGGCCGTTTTCGAGGCTCAGCGGGCCGTCAGCGGAGATGTCTTCCGGTTGACGTTCGGGTCGCGTCTCCACGGGCCCTGTATGCGTTGCTTGCAGGATGCTGCGGTTGGCGTGGAGATAGACGCGCGTGAGTATCACGCGACCGCCGATGACTCGCCGCAGGATCTCCGGTCGGAGTACGTCGTCGGGGGTGAGCTGCTGCTCTCGCAGTGGGCCCGGGATTCGATCGCGACGGCCCTGCCCGAGCAGATCCTCTGTCGTCGGGACTGCTCGGGGCTCTGCCCCGTCTGCGGCAAAGACCTGAACGAGGAGCCTCACGGCCACGAGGAGACGGTTGCCGATCCACGATGGGCGGCACTCGAGCCGCTGCGCGACGCATCATGACTCTTCGTTCTCGTGCCCGGATCGTTCTCGTGGATCATGGCAGGGTCGCCCTGATCCGCCGTGTCCGCGCAGGGCGAACGTACTTTCTCTTTCCTGGCGGCGGCGTCGAGGAGGGCGAGACGTCTGAGGAGGCAGCACGAAGGGAGGCGCTGGAGGAGTTGGGGGTCGAGGTCGAACTGGGGCCGCTCGTCCACGAGGAGGCGTTTGGAGGCTCCACTTTCCTCTACTACGACGCCTGGATCGTCGGCGGCAGCTTTGGCACGGGGACATGGCCTGATCATGCGCTCCGGACCGACGAGGAGCGGGAAAAGAGTGGCACGCATGAGCCGGTATGGATTCCGCTCGACGAACTCCGAGGGCTGGACATCCGGCCACGCGCGCTCGGCACCCTGCTAGCGATCTGAGCCTTGCCCCGCCGGTGTGCAGGTCGGTATCTCTCCCAACCGGAGCCCTGCCGGGCGGGTTCCGGTACACTCTGCACCCGCCCATGGCAGTCCCCAAGCGAAAGACCTCCAAGGCCCGCCGCGACAAGCGTCGCGCCCAGCACGGCATTGCCATGCCGAGCGTCAACGTCTGCTCGAATTGTGGTGCGCCGACACGGGCTCACCACGCGTGCCCGACGTGCAAGACGTACCGGGGGCGCGAGATTCAGCCGCTCGGAACCCCGGCACCGTAGGTCGGATGCGCGTCCGGATTGCCGTGGACGCCCTCGGGGGCGACCGTGATCCGGTAGAGAGGGTGGCCGGTGCTCTGGCTGCCGAGACGTCCGAGGTGCAGCCGGTTATCTACGGCCCCGCCGGTCTCGACACCTGCGGCCTCGACCATGTCGTTACGCATGGAATGGTCGAGATGGACGACAAGCCGGCCGACGCTGTGCGCGGCAAGCCGGACTCGTCACTCGTCCGTGCCGTCCGTGCCGTCGGTGACGGGAATGCCGACGCGGTCGTCTCGGCGGGCAACACCGGGGCCGTGCTCGCGGCGAGCCTGCTTCACATCCGTCGGCTCGAAAGCGTGTTCCGTCCCGGCATCGCCGTCGTGATCCCGAGCGATCACGGGCCGTGTGTGCTCATCGACGCCGGGGCGACGGCGGATGCGAAGCCCGAGCATGTGCTGCAGTTCGGCTTCATGGGATCGATCTTCGCCGAGGAAGTTCTCGGTATCGAGCGGCCCCGGGTCAGCCTTCTGTCTATCGGGGAGGAGCCGGAGAAGGGGAATCAGCTGACCCTGGACGCGCACGCACTGCTCTCGGCCAGCTCGCTTCGCTTCGAGGGGAACATGGAGGGAAACGCGCTGCTCTCCGGCGAGACGGATGTCATCGTATGTGACGGCTTCACCGGCAACGTGGCCCTCAAGACGCTCGAAGGCACGGTTCACAGCCTGCTCAGCGCCCTCCGAGGGGAGATCACGGAGACGACTCGAGGGAAGGTCGGCGGTCTTCTGATCGGTCCGGCGGTGACGCGCCTCCGGTCTCGGCTCGATCCCGAGACGACGGGAGGCGGCTATCTTCTGGGGCTTCGTGGTCTCGTCGTGATCGCGCACGGATCGAGCTCACGATATGCGATCGAGAACGCTGTCAGGCTGGCTGCCCGCGGGGTAGGCCACGATATCGTCGGCCGTTTGGCCGTGGCCCTTCCGGAACGCGTGGTAGAGTCGTCACGCTCCACGAACCTGTCCGGCACAACGAGAGGTTGAAGAACAGTGGCACTATCCCGTGAAGAAGTATCCGAGCGCGTCAAGACCGTTCTCATCGAGCAACTCGGTGCGGAGGAGGGCGCTCTTTCGGAGGAGGCGTCGTTCCAGGACGACCTCGATGCTGACTCCCTCGATCTCGTCGAGCTGATCATGGAGCTCGAGGATCAGTTCGGGATCAAGATCTCCGACGAAGATGCACAGATGCTCACGACCGTTGGTCAGGCTGTTGATTACGTCGTAGCGCATCAGGAGTAGCGGTCGCGTGAGGGCTTGCTGCGAGTGAGCATCCCTCCCTGGAATCGCCTGAAACGAGCGGCGCGCCCTTGTCGCCCGGCAACCAGGCTCGTGGCCTGAATGTCGGACGACAAGGGCACGCCGCGACGTGTTCGGACTCCTGAACGGGGGGATGCCAGGCCGGAGTCGAAGAGCGAAGGGAAGGGGTGTGCGCTCGCGCGCCTGATCGAATCTCTTCCCCCGGCGCGTCGCGACCACGTCTTCACCCACACCTCCTGGGCAACCGATCGCGGGTCGTCCTACGAACGACTCGAGTTCCTTGGCGACTCGGTGCTCGAGCTGTCGATCGCGCGGGCGGTCTATGACCGATTCCCCGACGCGCCCGAGGGGAGGCTCGCCAAGATCCGTGCGCATGTCGTCTCCCGTCACAGCTGCGCGGCCGTGGCGAAAGAGCTCGACCTCGGCCGGCTCCTCCTCGAGCAGGCCCGTGACGTGCCGGAGGCCGAGCTCGACAGGATCGTGCGTAGCCGCAATGTGCTCGCGGCGCTGCTCGAGGCGGCGATCGCCGCCGTCTATCTCGAGCACGGGTTCAAGGAGGCCGAGAGGGCCGTTGTCGAGGCGTTCGATTCGCTGATCGAGTTTGCCTGCACCGGCCATATAGACAACAAGACGGAACTGCAGGAGGCGCTCGCGCGTTCGGGCAACCAGGTGCAGTACAGCGTCGTGGACGTCGAAGGCCCACCGCACGACCGCCGGTTTGTGTGTGTGGCCGTGATTGCCGGAGAGCAGGTCGGGATTGGCCGGGCCTCGACGAAGAAAGCAGCCGAGCAGGGTGCCGCGAGGCAGGCACTCGAGGCGATGGCACACGTCGCGCCCCGCCTTCCGTAGGGGCGGGACCTGTCCCGCCCGCATCTCATGCGGCGCGTTCGTCGTCTCCCCGCCTGCGCCTGGCGTTCGCCGGGCTAGCGCGGCTCGAGCAGGTAGTGGCTGACGATCCACTCGTTCCCGCCCGCGAATCCGAAGAGCTCCGCGCAGGCGAGAAAGAAGGCGCGCCACTCGTTCAGCGCACCCTCGGAGCCGAGCATGGCGAGCGCCTCGGTTCGCCCTGCATCGAGGTTCTCGAGCCACGCCTCGGCCGTCCTCGCGTAATGAGAGCCTCCGACGCGCCAGTGCTCACGCACCACGAGGTCGTCCGTGAACCGGAGCAGGAGGTCGTCCGACGGCATGATCCCGCCGGTGAAGAAACGGCGGCCCATCCACGATCGATCGAACGCGTACGCGTAGCGCACGTGGGCGAAGACGTGCACGAACGCTTTCCCGTCGTCCGAGAGCATTCCGCGCACGCTGTGCAGGAGCGCGCTCCAGTTGCGCATGTGCTCGAACATCTCGACCGAGACGACCCGGTCAAAGCGTCGTCTCGTCTCGAACACGTTGACGTCGGCCGTGACGACCTCGATGTTGGGATGTCCGAGGTTGTCGATGAACGCCTTCTGCGGGCTCGAGTTCGACACTGCAAGGACGCGGCAGGCCGGATACCGCTCCGCGATCCACCCGGAGAGCGAGCCCCAGCCGCAGCCGAGGTCGAGGATCTCCATCCCGTCCTCGATCCCTGCGCGGGCACACGTGAGTGCGAGCATCGTCTCCTCTGCGTCCGCGAGCGTCTCGACTCCGTCCGGCCAGAAACAGCCCGAGTACTTGCGACGTGGCCCGAGCGCGAGCTCGAAGAATCGGGCTGGTACCGCGTAGTGCTGGTCGTTCGCGGCGGCGGTCTCGATCGCGATCGGGCCGGTCGCCATTCCGGCGACCGTCTGCTCGAATGCGTCGATCCCGCGGAGCCGCTCACGACGGAGACGGAGACGGCAGCTTTGCCTGATCGCGGCGCGCAGGAGCGGGTCAGGCAGGAGCCCCCGTCCGACCACGCGGTCGGCGATCACGCCGCGGGCTTCCGCTTCGGCGGCAGGGGGACGAACACCGAGACCTCTTCCTGGTAGCGCCGGTAGTCGTCCCCACGGCTGCGGAGAGACTGCGCCTCGGTCTCGGGAATCCCCGTCACCTTGAACAACAATGCAAAGAGGAAGACCGGGACGAAGATCGCGACCCACCCGTAGGGCGACGAGAACGCGATCACCGCCCAGGCGACCCAGTGCAGCCATTCGAAAAAGTAGTTGGGGTGGCGCGACCAGCCCCAGAGCCCGTTCCGTGCCGTCTTCCCGCTGTTTGCCGGGTTACCCTTCCAGACGGCCAGCTGTGTATCGGCCGTCATCTCCCCTGCGATCGAGCCGAGCGCGAGGACGACGCCGACCCAGGAGAGCCAGGTCATCTCGCCGCGGTCGGCAGCGACGAAGGCGAACGGCAGCGAGAACACGAGCACGAAGCCGGCCTGCGCCTGGAAGAAGACGAAGAACGCCCGGTTGACGTTTGGTGTCCACCGCCGTCGCAGCTCCTGGTAGCGCCCGTCCTCCTCCTTTCCTGCGAGCCGGGCCAGCAGATACGTTCCGAGCCGCACGCCCCAGGTCATGCCGAGGCCGGCCACGAGCACGCGGTGGAGGGTCGATCCCTCCGCGAGCAGAGCGTAGGCGATGGCCGTGCCGGCGATCCCGAACGCCCAGGCGACATCCACGTAGCTCGCGTTCGAGATCCGGATCGAGACGAGCCAGACGCCGATCATCATCGTGCTCGCACCGACTGCGCCGACGAGAAGGAGGAGCCAGGGCGACGAGATCATGCCGTGACAGTAGTCGCCGCGACGCGTGAGACAGGCTCTGGCCTGTCGCCACCGTCCGTGGGCGTCGTTAGTTTGGGTCGGCGGTGCACCTCCAATCCATCAAGATTCGCGGCTTCAAGTCGTTCGTGGACCCGCTCGAGCTGACCCTCGAGCCGGGTGTCGCGGTCGTCGTCGGCCCGAACGGCTCCGGCAAGTCGAACGTCGCCGACGCCATCGTGTGGGCTGCGGGGTCGCTGGCGCCGTCGGAGATGCGGGCCGAGAAGCCCGACGACGTGCTCTTTGGTGGCTCGGAGACCCGCCCGCCTGCCGATCACTGCGAGGTCGAGCTCGTGTTCGACAACGAGGATGGCGGCTTTGGCGGCGACGTGGACTTCGGTCAGATCTCGATCACGCGTCGCCTCGTGCGCGGCGGCGAGGGCCAGTACCTCGTCAACAAGGCGGCCGTGCGACGCACCGATCTCGTCGAGTTGCTCGCGGATGTGGGTCTCGGCGGCTCGATGCACTCGATCGTCTCGCAGGGCAAGGTCGATGCCGTGCTGGCCTCGAAGCCCGAGGACAGGCGTCACCTCGTCGAGGAGGCTGCGGGCCTCGGAAAATTCAAGCGTCGCAAGCACCGTGCAGAGCTCAAGCTTGCGCGCGTCGGGATCCAGGTCGAGCGTGCCCGGGACGTCGAGGAGGAGGTGAAGAAACGTCTTCGCCCGCTGGCACTCCAGGCTACTGCGGCGGAGCGCGCCGAGAAGCTCGCGGTCGAGATCGCGGCGCTGCGGGCGCGGATCGCACAGCTCGACCTGCTCGCCGTGGCAGAGCGGCGTGCCGACACGGAGGCCCGCCGCGATGCTGTCGCGATCGTGCGGCGCAGTGCGCAGGAGCGGCTCACGGCGCTACTCGAGGAACGGCGGCAGGCGGAGGACGGGTTGTCCGACGCAGCCGGTGGCCGCGAGACTGCGCTCGGAGCGCTGTTCCGCCTGCAGGGTGCAAGTGAACGTCTCGGCCTCCGACGCGAGTCGGCCGCCGCCCTCGAGGAGCGGCTGCGTGGCGATCTGGTCGAGGCCGAGCAGGCTGTTGCTGATCGCAGCGCCGCCGCCGTGCTCGTGCTCGAGGATGCGGCCCGCGCGGCTGCGACGGTGGCGCGCGACGCGGCGGAGGCGTACGGCCAGGCGTCGGAGCGTGCCCGTCTCGCGCACTCGCGCGTCGCGGTCTTCGAGCGCCGCCTCTCCGGTCAGGCAGAGGCAACCGTTGCGGAGCTGCGTGCCGACCGCGGCCGCGTCGAAGCTGCGCTTGCAGACGCGACGGGAGGGCAGGAGGGTGCGAATCGCCGGCTCGTCGCGCTCGGTGCCTCACGCGAGCGTCTCGGCCTGCGACAGGAGTCCGCCGCGTCCCTGAGGGACGCACTGGAGATAGACCTCGTAACGGCCCGGGAGATCGAGCAACGGGAAGGGCTTTCACCGCTCGAGCTCGAGCAGCGGGCAAACGAGCTGACAGCGGCGGCGCGTGCCGCGGCATCGGAACGCGATGACGTTGCCGAGCGCTCTCGATCGGCGCACGAGCGCCTCCAGGCTCTCGAACGGGCTCTTGCCGAGCGCGAGGGCATCCCGCCCGCCGCAAGTGCCCTCGCGGCCGCCGGCGAAACGCTCGCCCTCTCGGCCCTCGCGGTCGAGCCGGGAGCGGAGCGCGCCGTTGCTGCCGCACTGGCCTGGCGTGCGTCGGCCGTCCTCACCGGTGATGCCCGCCACGGGCTCGAGCTGCTCGAGCAGACACGCCGGGAAGGCCTTGGCAGCCTCACGGTGATCGTTGACCGCGATGCTGCAGCGGTGACAACGCCACCCGTCGAGGGCGCGCGGCCGCTTGGCTCGCTTGCGACCGGGAGCGCCGCGGCGCTGCGCCTTCTCGACGGTTTCTGGCTCGTCGCTGCCGATCGTCTGCTCGATGCAACCCACGCAACGGTGATCACGAGCGAGGGGCACGGCTACGACCCCGAGCGTGGTGAGCTGTGGTTCGCCGGGGAGACAGCGGAGGCGGTGCTGCTCGAGATGGACGCACGTCGCCGAGCGCTCGCCGACGGGGCGGCCGAGCTTGCCGGGCGGTCGTCGAGTGCGGCACACGCAGCAGAGGAGGCCGCGGCGGCGGCAGCTGTTGCGGAAGAGGCTTTTGCGAAGGTCGCTCATCTCAGGGTGCGGAACGTTGACCCGGAGCTCCTGGGTCTGCTCGTCGAATGCGTTGCGCAGCTGGAATCGGCTCTCGGGCGTGCCCGTCTCCTCGCGACCGGGCTCGAGGAGCCCATTGCGGCACGGCTGACGGTCGGTGCGCAGCAAGCGGGTGATCTCGGGGCCGAGCTTCGTCGCCTCTCTGTCCTCGAGGCCGATGCAACCCGCGATGCGGCCGCTGCGGTGGCGCGCGCACAGGAGGCGGAGGTCGTCGTCGCCCGACTCGGAGGCAGTGTCGGCGCGAATCCCGCGGACGAGTCGGGCAGCAGAGAAGAGCTCGGTGCCGAGGCGGTGTCGTTGCTCGATCTTGCCGACCGGGCAGCCGAGGGCGCGCAGGAGGCCGCCGCCCGGGCCCGCAGCGCCGACGCGGCGTTGCTCGAGCGTCGCCCCCGACGGTCGGCGCTCGACCCCGACATGCTCGTGCGGCTTTGTGATGCCGTGGTGTCGCTCGGTGCCGGCCTTGAGCAGGCGGTGCAGATGGCTGCGCGCCTCGAGGCCCCGGTCAGGGCGCGCGTAGACGCGGGTGCGAAGCGGGCGACGCTCCTCGGTGAGGAGTTGCGCCGTCTCGGTGCGGCAGAGGTCGAGGCCCGTCGGCAGGCCGACGATGCGACCGAGCATGCGACGACGGTGCAGGTTGCACTTGCGCGTCTTGAGGCCGAGGCCGAGGAGGCGCAGCGCCGGTTTGACGCGGCCGGTGCGGACGTCCCGGCCGAGGGAGACGACCGGGGTGAGCTCACAGCGCGAGCCGACCGGCTCGATGCCCGGCGTGAGGATCTCGGCAGGGTCAATCCGCTGGCCAAGGAGGAGTACGAGGCAGAAAAGGAGCGGCTCGACGACCTGGCAACCCAGCGGCAGGATCTCGAGGCGTCCCTTGCCGAGATCGCGAAACTCCGCGATGAGCTTGCGGAGACGGTGGAGCGGCGCTTCGACGACACGTTCGAGACGGTCGCGCGCCATTTCGAGGAGGTCTCGGCGACCCTCTTCCCGGGAGGCGAGGGCCGGCTGCGGCTCGTGCACCCAGACGACGACGCCGACGACGCCGACAGCAGGCGCGAGGCCGGTGTCGAGGTCGAGCTCAGGCCTGCAGGAAAGCGGATCACGCGCCTCAGCCTGCTGTCGGGTGGTGAGAAGGCGCTCGGGGCTATCTCGTTCCTCTTTGCCCTCTTTCTCGCCAGGCCGTGCCCGTTCTACCTTCTCGACGAGGTCGAGGCCGCCCTCGACGATGTGAACACCCTGCGTTTCGTGGGGCTGTTGCGTCGCTACTCCGACCGTGCGCAGTTCATCGTGATCACCCATCAGAAGCGCACGATGGAGGCGGCCGACGTTCTGTACGGCGTCACGATGGGTAGCGACGGCATCTCGCAGGTCATCTCGCGGCGGCTGCCGCAGCACGACAACGCCGCGGTTACCGCCCTGTAGCCCGTCGGGGCGCGGAGACTGATGGAGCCGGGCGCACGGACAATCCTCGTTACCGGCGGTGCCGGCTTCATCGGCTCCCGATTCTGTGCGCGCCTCGTGGCTCTCGGGGACACCGTCATCTCCCTCGACAACTACGTCGCCGGCACCCGGGAGAACGAGATGCCCGGTGTGGACTATCGCGACGCGCACACACGCGACATCGCGACGACGGTGCCGGAAGCGCCGGATCTCGTCTATCACCTCGGCGAGTACTCCAGGGTCGCGGCCAGCCTCGTCGAGCCCGACGTCGTCTGGGATCTGAACGTCCACGGGACATTCCACGTCCTCGAGCACTGGCGCAGCAAGCGACCGAAGCTCGTCTACGCGGGCTCGTCCACGAAGTTCGCCGACGGTGGGCTCGGGCGTGACCAGAGCCCGTACGCGTTCACCAAGGCGACGAACTCCGAGTTCGTGCGCAACTACGGCGAGTGGTACGGGCTTCCGTTCGCGATCACGTACTTCTACAACGTCTTCGGGCCGGGCGAGCGAGCAGGAACCTACGGAACCCTGATCGAGATCTTCCGGCAGAAGCGGCTCGCGGGCGAGCCGCTCCCCGTTAGATCGCCCGGGACCCAGCAGCGCATCTTCACCCACGTCGACGACATCGTCGATGGCCTCCTTCTGATCGGGGAGAGGGGCGTTGGTGACGAATTCGGGCTCGGTGCGTCCGACTCGCACTCGATCCTCGAGATCGCGGAGATGTTCGGCGCGCCGATCGTGATGCAGCCCGAGGCGAAGGGCAACCGGATGACGGCGAAGCTCGACGTGACGAAGTCCAATGCGCTCGGCTGGTCGGCCTCGAAGACCGTGAGCGAGTACATCACGGAGATCGTGGCGACGGGCTGACCTCAGCGTCACTGGCCCGCCTCAGCTGGCTCGGGCGCGCGGCAGGCGCGCGCCCGAGCCAGAGAGCCGCTTAGCTCGTTGGGGCGAGGATCTGCACTGCAAAGTCC
>SHVL01000009.1 GCA_009694305.1 Thermoleophilia bacterium | reverse complement strand
GCTCGTCGAGAACCCCGAGATGACGCTCGCCAAGTCGAGCTTCGAGATCGCGGAATCGTACGTCTCGCTCGTGCTCGCAGGAGCCGAGCGCGACCGGTTCTGGGAGGCCCTCTCCGACGAGCACGGGCGTACCGTCGACGCCGTGCTCACGATCGTCGAGGCGGACGAGTTGCTCGATCGCCACCCGGTCGTGCAACGCTCGATCCGGCTTCGCAATCCCTACGTCGATCCGGCTTCGCAATCCCTACGTCGATCCGCTGAACGCGATCCAGGTCGAGCTGCTCCGTGCGTGGCGCGCCGGTGACGAGGCCGCGCGGCGACCTCTGCTCCGCTCGATCGCGGGGATTGCCGCTGCGCTTCGAAACACGGGCTAGGCCGACGGAGCAGAAACGACGGGAGGGTGAGGCTGAAGCCTCACCCGTGGCTGCTACGCGGCCAGCACCACGTCGCCGCCGTCGGCCCGCACGACATCCTTCAGCTGGTGCTGGAGGCGCGTCAGCGCGCGGGACTCGATCTGGCGTACGCGCTCGCGGGTCAACCCGAGTTCCTTGCCGATCGCCTCGAGCGTCCACTGGTCGCCCGTGAAGCCGAAGCGGAGCTCGAGCACGCGGCGGTCGGGCTCCTGCAGACCCTCGACTGCGCGACGCACCTCGAGCCGCTGCAGGGTCTCGTCGGCCTCGTCTGCCGGATCGACAGCGCTGCGGTCGGCGAACAGGTCGCCGAGCTCGCCGTCACCGTCGGAACCGACCGACTGGTTCAGGGACACCGAAGCATCTGCCGTCGAGAGAGCTTCCTCGATGTGCGACTCCTTCAGGCCCGTCTCCTTGGCAAGCTCCTCGATCGTCGGCTCGCGCTCGAGCTTCACCTCGAGGCGCTGGCGCGCTCGGGCGAGCTTCTGCTGCCGCTCCTGCACGTGCACCGGCACGCGGATCGTGGCGCCCTGGTTCGAGATCGCCCGCTGGCAGGCCTGGCGAATCCACCAGGTGGCGTACGTGGAGAACTTGTAACCCTTGCGCCAGTCGAACTTCTCGACGGCCCGGTTGAGGCCGATCACACCGTCCTGGATCAGGTCGAGGAACGGCACACCATGGCCGCGGTACTTCTTCGCGATCGAGACGACGAGCCGCAGGTTCGCGTTGATCATGCGCTCCTTGGCCCTCAGGTCGCCGCGTTCGACCTTCTTCGCGAGCGTGACCTCCTCGGAGGCCGTCAGCAGCTTGTGCTTGCCAACGTCCTGGAGGAAGAGCTGGAGTGAGTCGGTCAGCATCTGGGAGGTATCTGCGGCCCACGTGGCCTCCTCCGCAGCTGCGACGGCATCGGTCTCGTCCGCGTCGTCGGCACCGTCAACCGGGATAGCCCGGTCGGCGAGTGCTGCGCGAACCTCCTCGAGTGCGACTTCGCCGAGATCGAGCTCGAGCGCAAGCGCCTCGAGCTCGGGGGTCTCGACCCGGCCGCGCTCCTGTGCGTCCGTGAGGAAGGTGTCAACTGCAGGAATATCGATCGTGGTGGTCAGCGTAAATCCTTTCGCTCTCTCATCATCGTCCGCGCACACTTATGGAACGCGTGTTTGTCTCTGTAAGTCCCGTTGACATCGTTCGGTTCGGTGCCCGCTGCGCGTGACCCCGTCAAACGCGTTCCCGCGGGAACGATGTCCTCACAGTGTATAACGTTCTCTGGCTCCTGTCATTCCCTAGTCGCAGGAATTTTCCTCTTTCTTTACAACTTGCCCCGGGGGTCTCGCAGCTACAGTCACGCCGGGCTTCGCTGTTTCTCTCCTCTGGAACGCGTTTTCCCATGCGTATGACAGACCTCCTCGCCGGTCGCTACGAGCTTCGTGCTCGCATCAGCAAAGGGGGCATGGGTGCCGTCTGGCAGGCCTACGACCTTCATCTGCAGCGTGATGTCGCAGTCAAGTTGCTGCATCCCTGGATTGCCGAAGATGCAGAGCTGCGCCGGCGGTTTGCCAGAGAGGCACAGGTTCTCGCGCCACTCGAACACGAGCACATCGTTCGCCTCTACGACTACGGCGAGGACGGTGAGACGCCGTTCCTCGTGATGGAGTACGTGGGCGGAGCGAGCCTCGGAGCTGTCGCAAGCGGGCGCAACTGGACGTGGGAGCAGGTCTCGGAGCTTGCGCGTCCCATCGCGGCAGCGCTTGCGTATGCGCATGCCCGCGGAATCGTTCACCGCGACCTCTCACCGGGCAACGTCCTGATCGAGAGCGCGACGGGGCGCGTTGTCGTCTCGGACTTCGGACTGGCGCGGATCGCCCGCTCCTCGACGAGCGTCTCGACGCGGGGGATGTTGCTCGGGACGCCCGAATACTGGTCGCCCGAGCAGGCGTGTGGGCTCGAGAGCTCGCCCGCTTCGGACATGTACGCGTTCGGATGCCTGCTCTTCTGGCTCCTTGCAGGGCGGACGCCGTTCGAGGGAGACGACCGGCTCGCAGTGGGGCTACGGCGCGCCCACGAGGATGCCCCGGCCCTCGCGACGTTCGTCCCTCAAGCGACGCCCGAGGCGGCCGACATGATCGACGCACTTCTCTCTGCCGACCCGTCAAACCGGCCGACCGCGATCGAGATTCAGGAGCTGCTCGGGGTCTTGCGACCTGCGATAGCCGATGCCGCCGCGTTTGCGGTCGAAGATTCCAGTCGGGTCACGGCCCTGTTCCCGTCCCCTCCCGGCACCGTTGTTCTCGACCCTCCGAACCGACATACTGCCCGAAAGCGCCGGCGGGTTCGACGGATGGCCCTTGCGATTGTCGGCATCGCAGCCGCTGCGGCCCTTGCCTTCGTGGGCGCGACGATCGCGAATGCCGACCGCGTGGTTGACGTCCCGCGCGTGACGGGGATGACCGTGGCGCAGGCGAGGGCCACCGTTGCGACTGCCGCGCACGTTGACCCGGCAGATGCACCCCTGGCCATCGGGGCGCGAATCTACTCGGAGTCGGTTGCTGCGGGGCAGGTCGTCTCGCAGGTACCGCGACCCGCGGCCCGGGTCGAGCGTGCATCGCTCGACGTCGTCGTGCGCGTCAGCCTGGGGACGGCGTACGCGGCGGTACCCGACGTCGAGCGAGCGGTGCTGGAGGATGCGACAGCCGCGCTCCGGGCCACCGGGTTCGCCGCACGCGTTCGTTCGGAGGCCTCGTGGGAGATTCCTCCGGGAAGGGTCGTCTCGAGCGACGTTGCAGGTGGAGACAGGGCCCGGCGGCCCGGGCCGATCGGAATCGTCGTCTCGAGTGGGCCGCCTCGCGCCCCCGTCCCCGATGTCCGCGGAGTCGTTGCCGACGATGCGGTCGCGCGCCTCGACGGCAGTTTCGACACCGAGGTCGTGACGGAGGGATCGAAGACGGCCGAGCCGGGGTCGGTTCTGCGCCAGTCCCCCGGCCCGGGTAGCCGGGCAGTTCTCGGCTCGACGGTGACGCTCACGGTTGCCAGAACGCCCGAATGGGAAACCGCGTGGTCAGAGAGTGGCTCGGGCACCTACGATTCGGCCCCCTTCCGGGTGACCGTCCCCGAAGGTGACTGGAGAATCGTCGTCGAACTGCGCCCGCGTTACCTGATCTTCGGCTCTGGCTCCGCGACCTTCTCGTGGGAAGGAACCGGCTCGGGGCAGATCCGGCGTCCGACGGTCGGTTCCGAAACGGTCGCCCCGCTGAGCGGCGCAGGGACGTACACGGCGCACGTTCATCCGCGCGGTAGCGTCAGCTGGGCCGTTCGCGTCGAACAACTCGGGTAATCAGAGGGCGCCCCCCCGCACGACCATGGCTCCCGGCGGCGCGAGGCGTACCTTGCCGCCGGGGCCACGGTCAGATCAGACCCCGATGATCGTGAACACTCGATGGGCCGTGTTCCCGTTGGTCGTGTTGGCATCGACCGTGACGGTGTACGTCGAGCCCTTTGCGACGGTGAGCCCGGAGACTCTGATGGTTCCCGTACAGTCGATTGCGAGCTTCGTCTCGGGCTGAGATACGGCGACGAGCTTCCCGCCCTTCGTCGCATGCACGATTGCCCCGACCCTGCCTCCGATCGGATTATTGGCACAGAACGACCGGAGGTAGATCGTCAGCGCGGGATTCTTCGTCCCGGCCTTGATGCTGACCTTTCCGTTCACCGGGCTGAGTGGCTTCGCAGCGGTGGCAAACCTTGCTTGCGCGGGCTTCGACACGCCGTTGTCCCTGTAGATGCCGCTCTGCCAGGGGCTTCCCTTGGAATCCCGCAGCACGAACCAGATGAACATCGGCACACGTGGGTCCTTCTTCGCGATGTCGATCGCCTGGGAAACGTACACCGCCTGCTGCGCTTCGGTGACGCCGTTCGGCTCGCCGGGCTTCGTCTCGCTGCCGTACTCGGAGATCCAGATCGGGATGTTCTTGCGTCCGAACCAGGTGTCGAGGGACTTCTCGAACTGGGGCAGCGAGGTGAGGGCGACATTCGGCCATTTCACCTTCTGCGTCGGCTTCTGGTTCACCGGCACCGGGTACGGATGCAGCGCCCAGGCGTCGAACTTCAGTTTCTTGTTCGCCTTCGCGACGAGTTGGGCGAACGTGCCGGGAGCTACTGCGTCGCTCGCTCCGGCCTTCGGCTTGTCCCGCCCGCTCGACGATGTCTCGCCGACCGCCACGAGCGCCTTCGAGTTGCCGGCCTTGATCCCCGCATACCCGGCAGCCGCCAGCTTCGCGTAGGCAGCGGGACTTACGATCTGCCCTTGTGCGTTGAACTGCGGCTTCAGGAAGAGGCCCAGGTTCGATTCGTTCCAGATCCCGAAGAACCGCACGAACGGAAATCCCGGGGTACGGCCGGAGTAGCGAGAGGCGATGGCCCTGGCGAAGTTCTGGAAGTCGGCCATGGCCGTCGGTAGATAGTTGCGGCCCTTGTTGCCGTTCGCCCACTTCGGCGTACCCCAGAGCGTGAGGAGAACCTCGGCATTGTCCTTCTGTGCGGTGCGGACGAACTCGTCGAGATCATCGAGGTGATAGGCGGAGTCGAACGGGTTAGCGGGATTCGCCGGTCTCGTGGGTGCGACATCGGCCCAGGTGACGAGCGACCGTATGACCGATGCGTTGTTCGTTCCCGTTGCCAACTCTATTTCGCTCTGCCGGTTTGCGTCGTACCGCAGGATCGGGTCGTCGTGGAAGCCAATCCACATCCGATCGGCGGAGGCTGCGATTGGGGCAAGAACGACTGCGACGACAACGGCAGCAACGAGTGGGGTGTAGCGCACGCCTTCCTCCTTGTTGATCAGGTCTGCGGCACAGCGTAGCGAGGGGCTGTGAGGTATCTGTAAGAACGCTCTCGCCGACACGGTTTAGGCACAAAGTCGGCACACACCCGCGCGTCTTGCCTCTCTAGCGTACACGACATCAGCAGGTGAACTCAAAGGAGGCAACATGCACACAGCACTCGCGCTCGTCGGCCCGTATACGGCACCGGCGCTCGCTTTCACCGGAGACCCCGCCGAGACGGAGGATGTCGTCTGGTGGATCGTGGTCGTAGGATTCGCCTACGCGGTCGCTCTCGCCTGGGCGACGTGGTGCCGTCGCAACGGCGGCAGCGCAGAAATCTCGTTTGGCTGGACAGGGTTCAAGGTTGCCTGTCATAGCCGCTAGTAGGGCCTTCGGGCACGAAGTGGACGGGAGGGCAGCCGCTGGCTGCCCTCCCGTCCGGGCGGTGGATCCTGTCCCACTCGCGGTCGAGGGGGTCGGAAAACGCTATGGCGCATCTGTCGCGCTGGCAGGCGTCGATCTCTGCGTGAACGCCGGGTCGATCGTCGGGCTTGTCGGCCCGAACGGGTCGGGCAAGACGACGCTCCTACGTTCGACGGCAGGGTTGATCACGATCGACGAGGGGGCGATCACGGTGGCAGGAGCGCCCGCCGGGTCTGGCGCCGCACGCGCTTCGATTGCGCTCGTGCCTGACGAGCCGAGTGGGTTCGACGAGTTGACAGGTGCCGAGTTCATCTCTCTCACCCATGCGCTCTGGGGTGTGGGCGACGAGGCCCGAGAGCGTTCGCTCATCCTTGCGACGGCGTTCGGCCTCGGCGACCGACTCGAGCAACGTCTCGGCACGCTCTCGCGCGGGCTCCGGAGGCAGGCAAGCGCCGTTGCCGCTCTTTCGCTCGGTGCTCCGCTCATCCTCGTAGACGAGGCGACTGCAACCCTCGATCCCGAAGCGGTCGTCGTTCTCGGTGAGGCTCTTGCCGCACGTGCAGCGCGCGGGTGCGGTGTTCTGCTCGCAACGCAGGACCTCCACTTCGCGGGAGAGGTCTGCGACGAGATAGTTCTTCTCCACCGGGGGGTCGTCATCGACCGTGGCGCACCATCGGCTCTGCGTGCACGCCACTCCGCCGACTCCCTCGAGGACGTGTTCCTCGCTGCGCTCGGGGACAGCCGACTTCGATCGAGGGTCAGAGATGCGTTTCGAGCTCTGTAGGGCCGTGGCGCGATGTCAGGCGCGGCGCCTGCGTGCGATGGCCGCGGCTGCTCCGCTCCCCGCTGCCCTCGTCGTGATTCTCGTTGCACTTGCTCCGCTCGCTCTCGTTCGCATCGGCTGCGCCGTCGGTACCGAGATCGCCGCCGCCGGGAGCTCGGCGGACGTTTCCACGGCACTCGTGCTCGGCCCGGTTCTCGCCGCGGCGGCAGCAGGCGCAGCGCTGGCCGTGTCGCTCCCGGCAAGAGAAGCGCTTGGTCAGCAGATCGCGGCCGGCCCGTGCGGTGATCTTGCCGCGGTCACTGCGAGCCTGCTCTTCCCATCTCTTCTGGCAATGCTCACGCTGCTGCCGTCCCTCGTCTCCTTCTGTCTCGCGTTTGCCGGGGAGCTTCCGGGTGGACGCGTCGCGGGAGTGGCTCTCGCTCTCGCGGTCGTCTCGGCCTTGCCGGCGGGGGCCGTCGTTGCCGAAGGCGTCCAGGCTGCCGGCCGGGGCCAGTGGGCTCGGCCCCTCGGAGTGGGAGTCGGGGTCGGTGCCTGGGTGGCGACCGGTGCCGCAGCGGGAGCAGCACCTCTCGGGATGCTCGCCCCGGTCGGCCGCGCGCTAGCCGGGTCGGGTCCGGCCTGGGAGGGCATCGCCGCAGCGGGTAGCACGGCCGCGGGACTGGGTTTCCTGTGGATCGTGCTCGCTGCTAGCCGCCCGGAGCGGCGGTCGCCCGTGAGGCGACGGCGGAGCCTTGGGCTTGCCTGGCGCATTCCCGTTCCTGCCGCTGTCTCGTCGCTCGTCGTGCGACGAGACGATGTGCGGCTCGCAAACGTCGCGGCGCTCGGGTTTGGCGCCGTCGGCGCTCTGGTCGCGGTCGCCGCCGGAGCCGAGGCACCGGGACCATTCCTGCTTGCGGCGACGACCACCTTGCTCGGCTCTGTCGTCGGGGCCCTCGCCGTCTGCGGCATTCTCTCGACCGGGTACTGGATGTGGTGGAGCTCCCCTCACGGCCGCCCGTCGATCATCGCGACCGCCTGGTACGTCGGTCTCGTGGGGGCAGCTGTTCCCGTCGCAATCGTTGCCGCGGTCGCTGCCGCCGGGTCCGGCGCATCCTGGCGAGCTCTGGAGTTCGTGGCCGTGGTCGTCGTCGCAGGCGCGGCAGTCGCGACGATCGCGGGCTCGCTCGCCCTGTGGCGAGGAGAGGGAGTCGGCGATCAGCTGAGCTCCTTTGCCGTCTTTGCTGCGGTTGCGGTCGCAGCATCGCTTCTCATGGGCCTCGTGGCTCCGCGACTCACGTCTCTGGGGCTCCCCGGCCCGGCCGTTGCCGTTCTCGTCTGCGGAGCCCTTATCAGTGCTGCGCTACTGAGTCTTCGCCGCCGTCTCGAGAGCGATGCGCAGTGATCGCCGGTACAGACAGCGTGGATCTCCCCCCCGGTGTTTCGCTGCGGGAGGGACGCCTGGAAGACATCGTGCGGGGCGACAGCTGGGCGCTCAACGGCAGCGGAGCCTTTGTTCTCGGTCGGGTGGGCTGTCCGCTCGACGTGATCGTGCGTGAGATTTCGGACGCCTTCGAGCTTCCACTCGAGGCGGCCCGGCTCGACGTGCTTCGATTCGCATGGGCGCTCAACACGCTCGCCCTCGTCAACGTCGTCCAGCGTGGATCTCGCATCCGCCGTCTGGCTGACTGGGTTACTCTCGCCCTGCGGTTGGCGCCCGCCGGGGCATTCCCGATCCCGCTTGCGCGTCGGCATTCGCTCGACACCCGGAGCGTGCCGCGCGCTCTCGCTAGCGCGCTGACAGCGACCGGGCCACGGATCGCCGCTGTCGCTCTCCTCGCAACCGCGGTCGCCCTGCAGCTTGCGGCGGCATCTGGAGCAACTGGGAGTGTCTTCCTTCTCGCAATGGCGCTCGGGGCCGGGACGGGAATCGGCCTGGGGCTTCACGAGGCCGGCCACGTTGCGTCACTCAGAGGCGTTCCGAGCGCCCTCGTGCTCCGTGGCCGCCGAACGTTCGTGTTGCACGCCCCGGTCGATGAGAGGCGGCGGGCTTTCGTCGCTCTTTGTGGCCCCGGCATGGTGGTGATGGTCGGGTTGGCATTCGTGGTCGCCGGCGTGGCGATCGTTACGCCGGGTCTCGTGATCCTGGGGCTCCCGCTTACGGCACACGCGCTGTCACTGACCATGATCGGCGGCGACGGGAGGGTTGCATGCGGGATCTGAAAGCCTTTGCTCTCGGCGCGGTGGCGGTCGCCGTACTCGCATACACGATTGCTGCAGCACTCGCGGTGACGGCCCAGGCTGCCGGCAGATCCCTCGACGTCGCACTCGGGCCGTTCGTCGTCGTCTCGGTCGCCCGCGAGACGACGACGGCCGTCACGACCTTCGGCTCCGGCCTCTTTCTCGTTGCTTTGCTGGGTGGAATCGCGAACCTTGCGGCGGCACAGTTGATCAGGCATCGCTCCGGACGTCATCGCGATCGCGTAGAATGAAACTTCATGGGCTGGGAGATTCTTTTCATGATGGTGATCCTGAAGATCCCGATCGTCTACCTTTGCGTCGTCGTCTGGTGGGCGATCCGGGCAGAGCCGGAGCCGGAGGTCACCGTTGGTGCTGCCGTGCTCGAAGACACTCCCGTGCCCGGTAACTCCCCGCGCTCGCGGCGGACACGGAGCAGGCGCCCGGGTCGCCCACACACCCCGGGACGCGGTAGTCGTGCCACCACGTCTGCGTCAAGGGGTACGGTGCGGTCGTGAGCACCATCGAGAGTCAGAGCGATCGCCACTCGGCAGCAGATGTCGTCGCCGGTCTGCTCGCCGTCGCATCGATCGTGCTCTCTGCGATCGCGATGGGTCTCGGGCTGTTGCTGGAGTTGGATGCCCGACCCGTGCGGACGGAGACCGTCGCGGTCATCCTGGCGCTCGTAGCGGCGAGATTGAGTGAGCGCTATCAGTCGCTTGCCCTCAAGGCCGTTCTGTTTGCAACGGTCGCATGGGTGATCGGAATGACACTCGCCGTGATCACCGAGAATCCCCTGATCTGAGTGTTGCTGCGTCGGTCAGGGCCGGTGCAGCGCACCGTATGAGTGGCATCGATCTGAGCAGTCTCAACGCGGGGTATGTCGCCGAGATGCACGAGTCCTATCTCGATGCGCCAGACAGCGTGCCCGACGAGTGGCGTGCGTTATTCGAGCGTGACCGTGAGGCATTTCCCCCAGCACCGCCAGGGCTTGCCGACCCGTTCGCGCTCGACCGGCCGAGCGCCGGGCCTACCGTTCCCGGGGCCGTAGCGGTGCCGGTTGTCGGACTTGCCCCCCGGACTCCCGTCGAAACTAGGGCTGCGGCTCCGGTGATTACACCGGTGGTCGTGTCCGCAAGCGCACCCGCAAGCGCTACGCCGGAACCGTCCGGCCTCGAAGTGTCAGTGCCCGCGCCGGCCGGGCCAGGGCCTCGTGTACCGGCCGAACCCGGCCATCGGCCCGCGACGGTCTCCGCGATGGTTGACGAGACGCTTCTCGGCGGGGTTGCGGCGGCCATGGCACTCGTCAAGGCCTACCGGATGCACGGTCATCTTGCGGCGCGACTCGACCCACTCGGCTCGGAGCCGATCGGTGATCCTGCACTCGACGAGTCACGACTCGTGCCCGCGCTCACGCCGATGCTGCAGGCCCGGGTTCCGGCGTCGCTCCTCCGTCTCTACGTCGGGGGGGAGACGTTGCTCGAGGCATTGCCGCTTCTCCGGGACGTGTACACCGGGTCGATGGCCTACGAGATCGAGCACATCTCGGATCACGCGGAGCGCGTCTGGCTCAGGCAGGCGATCGAGTCGGGACGCTTCCGGCAACCGCTTCCCGCAGAGAAGCGGCGGGCGCTCCTCCGGCGCCTCTCCGAGGTCGAGGGGTTCGAGCAGTACCTGCGCCGATCGTTCCTCGGACAGAAGCAGTTCTCTCTCGAGGGTCTCGACTCCCTCGTGCCGATGCTCGACGAGACCATCGCCCTCGCTGCCGCCGCTGGAGCGCACGAGGTCGTGATCGGCATGGCACATCGGGGACGGCTCAATGCCCTCGCGCACACCGTCGGCCGGTCGTACCAGTCGATCCTGCGGGAGTTCGAGGGCGAGCGGTCGATGGACGCACTGGTTGTCGATCCCGAGGGCGGCACCGGAGACGTCAAATATCATCTGCCGGCTTCGGGCACCCGCCTCACCGACGCCGGCGAGATAGACGTGATGATCGTTCCCAACCCGAGCCACCTCGAGGCGGCCGATCCCGTTGTAGAGGGTCGCGCCCGAGCCGAGCAGACGGATCGTTCGAGCGGTGCGGGCATCCACGATCCCTCGGTCGCTCTTCCTGTTCTGATCCACGGTGATGCAGCTTTCCCGGGGCAAGGCGTCGTCGCGGAGACGTTGAACCTCCAGTCGCTCGAGGGGTATTCGACGGGCGGGACGCTGCACCTCATCACGAACAACCAGATCGGCTACACCACCGACCCGACGGAGAGCCGGTCTACGCGCTACTCGAGCGACCTCGCCAAGGGGTTCGACGTCCCGATCGTCCACGTCAACGCCGACGACCCCGAGGCAGCCCTGTCGGCTGTGAGGCTGGCACTCGCCTACCGGGTCGAGTTCGGACACGACTTCGTGATCGATCTGGTCGGCTACCGCCGGTTCGGCCATAACGAGCAGGATGACGCTTCGTATACCCAGCCTCTGATGGTGGAGCGGATCCTGAGGCAGCCGACCGTCCGTGCGCTCTACGCAACACGACTCGTGAAGGACGGCGTGGTCACCGAGAAGGAGTGCGAGGCATACGCTGCCGATGTGACGGCCACGCTTCGTCGCGCGCACGAGCAGCTCCGAACCTCGATCAGTGGTGGGGCGGTTCCGGTGGCGGTCGCCGACGACACCCCGGAGCAGATGCCCGGCGATGCGTCCGCCAACGTCGTTACGGCTGTCGCCGCCGATCGCCTGCGCGCTCTGAACGACCAACTGCTGGCCGTTCCGGAGGGGTTCACGATCAACGACAAGCTTGCGAAGCAACTCGACCGCCGCCACGAGATGATCGACCAGGGCGGGATCGACTGGGGCCAGGGCGAGGCTCTTGCCTATGCATCACTGCTCGAGGACGGCATCCCACTCCGGCTCTCGGGCCAGGACACCGAGCGCGGCACGTTCGCCCATCGGCACCTCGTCTTCCATGACCCGACCACCGGTGAGACGTACGCGCCGATCAAGAATCTCGTCACCGCCGCTGCATCGTTCGAGATCTACAACTCACCGCTCTCGGAGTATGCGGCACTCGGGTTCGAGTACGGCTATTCCGTTGCCGCGCCGGATGCACTCGTGCTCTGGGAGGCGCAGTTCGGCGATTTTGTCAACGGCGCCCAGATCGTGATCGACCAGTTCCTCGTAGCGGGACGGTCGAAGTGGGGTCAGACGTCACGGCTCACTCTGCTGCTTCCCCACGGGTACGAGGGCAACGGCCCCGAGCACTCGAGCGCCCGACTCGAACGGTTCCTGCAGCAGGGAGCGCAGGACAACATCCGGATCGCCAACTGTACGACGGCGGCGCAGTTCTTCCACCTGCTCCGGCGGCAGGCGCTCGACGTCACCGCGCGGCCGCTGGTCGTCATGACACCCAAGGGCCTGCTGCGCCTGAAGCAGGCCACATCGGCCCTCGAGGATCTCTCCGAAGGCTCGTTCTTGCCCGTCATCCCGGATGTGGAGGCCGGGAGCGATGTGCGGAGGCTCGTCATCTGCAGCGGGAAGCTCTACTACGACATCGTCGGCCATCAAGAGCGGTCTCGCGCGGTCGGAGTCGCTGTCGCGCGACTCGAGCAGCTCTACCCGTTTCCGGTCGAGGCCGTGGCCGAACTCTTCGCAAGCCTGCCGCGGCTCGAGGAGATCGTGTGGGCCCAGGAGGAGCCCCAGAACATGGGGGCATGGCGTTCGATCAGGCATCGCCTCGACGACGCAGCGCGGTCGAGCTCGTCGGTTCCTGGTGTCACCTACACCGGCCGCTCGTGGCAGGCATCTCCGAGCGAAGGCTATCCCACGGCACACCAGCTCGAGCAGGATCGGATCGTCCGGGTCGCACTCGGGACTCCCGCCGGGTGATCGGCTCTTCGGAGCAACCGGTTCGCTCCCAACGACGCAGGCGGGGCTGCACTTCCGTAGCCGGGATCAGGTTCGCTTTCGCGTCTTCGCTGCGGCCGCGGCAGTAGACGCCGCTGCCGCTGCGGCAGCAGCGACGCGGGGGCCGTGTGTGCGGGCTGCCTGCAGCAGAAGACGCTGCTGGGCGGGCGGAAGCTTCTGCCACATACGGTAGGCGAGCCAGCCGGCGGCTACCGGATTCGTCGGAATCGGTCCTGGCATCTGTTCAGTATGACACCCCGGGGCGGAAGGGCACCGAATGCGGCGTTTGAACGTGAGGTTCCGCGCGGCCCGCGGTTCGGCTACGATTCCCTGCGGGGCCAGATTCCGTGTCCCCTGTTCTGTCCCCGAGCCAGGAGATTCTATGGCTGTTGATACCGAAACGCAGTTTCCCGCATCACCCTTTGCCAGCGTTATTCAGGATCACCTCGAGTTGAAGAAGCAGAACGCCGAGCTCGACGGGGCGATGCCGCTCGACGGCTATCAGGTCGAGGATCCATTCGAGAACCACCCGCTGTTCAAGTCAGAGGAACAGGCCCGGATCGAGGAGACCCTCGACGGTGAGCCCGCCATCGAACTGCACTCGCTCGCGTTGCCCTGGCCCGGCGAGGACACCGTCGAGAATGTCGTGGACGCCGAAGCTCCGGTGCTCGAAGAAGGCCTCTGGGGTCGCTCGCGCGATTTTGACTGGGGCGAGTAGATAGAGCATCTCCGGGTGGTCGTTCGACCCGGCTGACCTGTCGCCAGGCGGCGATCGATCAGCGGTTTGAGTTGACCTCGAAGCATGCCGTGATGCGGCATTGCACACTGTAGGTCTCTCCTGCCGTGGTTTGAAGCGAGGGAGTGGCGGCAGGTCTGGTACGCGCTCTCACCCGCCCCCAGGGGCAGCTACGCGACATCGCGGATGGGCATGCCGTGCATCGTTTCCGCTAGCCGGCGAAACGGGCCGTCCTCGGACAGCAGTTTCGCCTCGGTGCCACGCTGCGTCACATGTCCGTGCTCGATCACGAGAATCTCGTCGGCTCTCCGCACCGTCGCGAGGCGGTGGGCGATGATCACGGACGTTCGTCCGCGGAGCAGCGTGTCGAACGCCTTCTCGATCAGGATCTCGCTCGGGCGGTCGATGTTCGAGGTCGCCTCGTCGAGGATCAGGATTCGTGGGTCGGCGAGCAGGGCCCGTGCGATCGAGATCAGCTGTCGCTCGCCTGCCGACAGGCCCGATCCGCCTTCGCGTACGACGTGAGCGAGGCCATCCTCGAATCGTGCGGTGACCCTGTCTACGCCGATCGCCCGGGCCGCCGAGGCGACCTCCTCGTCGGTCGCCCCGGGGCGACCAAAGCGGATGTTGTCGGCGATCGTGCCGCTGAAGAGGAACGGGTCCTGGAGCACGACACCGAGTTGCCGGCGTAGCGACCCGAGTTGGATGTCTCGAAGATCGACGCCGTCTACCTTTACCGACCCCTCGAGCGGGTCGTAGAACCGGGCGATCAGCTTCGCGGTCGTGGACTTGCCGCCCCCCGACTCGCCCACGAGGGCGACACATCCGCCCGCCGGGACGTCGATCGAGATGCCGTGGATGACGGTCTCGTCGCCGTAGGCGAAGACGACGTTCTCGAGTTGCAGATGACCCGCGATGTGGCCGATCTCGGGAGCGCCTTCACGGTCGGTGATGTCCTGTTCGGCATCGAGGACGGTCGAGATCTTCGTCATTGCCGCGCTCGCCGCCTGCACCTGGCCGTACAGCTCCGACAGCTCCTGGAGTGGTTGGAAGACGAGCTGAAGCATCCCCATCGCAGCGATCAGCGTCCCGATTTCGAGCGAGCCGGCGCCGATCATCCTCGCGCCGGCAAAGAGCACGCAGACCGTGGCGATCACGCCGAGGAACTCGATCGCGGGGAAGAAGAACGACGAGAGCTTCTGTGCGTAGACGTTCGAGACCCTGTTTGCCTCGTTCAGGCCGTCGAACTCGGACTGAAACGCGCGCTCGCGGCCAAAGGCCTGGATCACTGCCATCCCGGAGACAGACTCGGCGAGCTGGGCCGTGACGACCGCGATCCGGGTTCGCACGTCGGCAAAGGCGATGAGCGACGTGGCCTGGAACCACCGGGTAGCGACGACGGCCGGTGGCAGGATGACGAGCGCGACGACGCCGAGTCGCCAGTCGAGGACGAAGAGCCCGATGACCGCGGCAACCAGAGTCATCGAGTTGATCACGAGCGTCGTCAGACCCTGGTTGAGCACTTCGGAGAGCGCATCGACGTCGCTCGTCAGACGCGCGATGATCCAGCCCGCTTTCTGTTGCGAGAAGTACCGGAGCGAGAGAGACGTGAGGTGCCCGAACACGTCGCGGCGCAGGTCGAGCACGATCTGCTGGCCGATTCCCGCGAGCATCTGCCAGGTCAGCGACCCGAGGATCCAGGCGGTCAGGCCGACGGCGATGTAGAGGACGACGTCAACGGTGAGCCGTGAGGGATTGTCTGCCTTGATCCCGCTGTCGATCGCGTCCCCGATGATCGCCCACCCGACGACGGGTGCGGCGGCGGAGACGGCTGCAAGCAGGATGACAATGGCGAATTGCCTTCGGCGGCCGACCGTGTAGCGCAGGAGGCGAGAGAGCCCGGTGCGGGGTTCAGGCGGCAAGTACTTCGTCTCCGAAGAGGGCGGTGAAGACGCCGCCGAGGCGGAGCAGGTCGCGTGGGGCCCCGTTCTCGACCACGCGGCCGTCCTTCAGGACGATCGCCCGGTCTGCGACGAGAATGGTCGAGAGGCGCTGCCCGGCGATCAGCACGGTGCGCCCCAGAACCGCAGGACGAAGGGTTGCCACGAGGTGACGCTCGGTCTGGGTGTCAACGGCCGACAGTGGGTCGTCGAGCACGATCACCCGAGCCCGGGCGACGAGCGCCCGGGCCAGTGCGACGCGCTGGCGCTGGCCCCCGGAGAGGTTGACCCCGCGCTCGCCGATGAGCGTGTCGTAGCCGTTCGGGAGCCCGTTGACGAACGAGGCCACGCCCGCTGCTTCGCAGGCGGCAAGCACGTCGGCCCAGTCTGCGTCGGGGCGGCCCGCGAGCAGGTTGTCGCGTAAGAGCACGGAGAAGAGAACGGGTTTCTGCGTCACGAGAGCCACGGCGCCGCGGAGCTCCTGCAGCGCTATATCCCGGCTGTCGATCCCTCCAACGAGCACGCGGCCCTCGGTGGGGTCATAGAACCGCGGCAGCAGGTTGAGCAGCGAGGTCTTTCCGGCTCCGGTGGCTCCGCAGACCGCGACTATCTCGCCGGGAGCGACATCGAGGGCGACGCCGGAGAGCACCTCGCTGCCGACCCCGTAGCTGAAGTGGACGCTCTCGAACCGGATCGCCAGAGGGCCATCCGGGAGGTGAATGGGGTGTGCCGGTTCGGCGAGTGGCTCGATAAATCTCAGCCAGGCGAACGACCGGGACGCCGCGGCCGTCGCCCGCTGGCCGAGGTTGATGATCCAGCCGAGTGCCTCGAGCGGCCACACGAGCTGCAGCAGCAGTGTCGTGAACAGCGCGAACTCACCGATTGTCAGCGTTCCGGCTATCGCATCCTTACCGCCGAAGTAGAGAACGGCGGCGATCCCGAGTGTCGGGAGGAAGATCAGGCCGGGAAGAAACCGCGCCTCGAGGCCCGCCTGTCGCATCGTCTCGGCGCGTAGAGCATCGGCTCTGTCTCCGAAGCGGTTGCGGATATCTTCCTCTCGGCCGAATGCCTGCACCATCTCGATCCCGATCACCGCTTCGTCGGTGGCCTCGGTCAGGTTTCCCTTCCTCGCCTGGACGGCGCGTGAGATGGGATGAACCCTCTGCGCGAAGATGTATGTCAGCACCGCAACCGCAGGCATCGCGAGGGCCGCGTAGAGGGCAAGCCTGGCGTTGACAGAGGTGAGGACGACGGCAGCGCCGATCAGCATCATCGCGCTTTGCATCGCCTGGATGACGCCCCAGCCGATGAAGTAGCGCACCGGGTAGATGTCGTTCGTTGCGCGGGAGATCACCTCGCCGGTCGCATGCCTGTCGTAGAAGGCGCGCGGGAAGCGGAGGTAGGCGTCGTACATCATCCCGCGCAACCGCGCCTCGGCCGTGATGCCGATGCGGGCAGCCGAGTAGCGACGCATGAAGTTGACGCCGAAGCGAAGCGCTCCGATCACGAGCATCAGACCGAGATAGCGAAGGAGGAGTGAGGTGTCGCCGCCGTCGATCGCATTGTCGATCGTGCGCTGGATCAGGATCGGGATCGCCAGCGAGAGGCCCGTAAAGGCGAGTGCGCAGAGGATGCCGACCATGACGAGACGCCATTGCTCGCGCCACAGCGGGTAGAGGTGGCGCAATGTCGGGCCGAGGGTCAGATCGGGAGGGTTCACATCTTGCACGCGCGGGTCGGACTCCTGGCTCGGTGCCGGGACGGCACGCGGTTGTCAGAGATGGCTGTCGCCTCGATCTGACGACAAGCATGCGGCCCGGAGCAAGGCTCCGAGGCGGCCGGAAACGTATTCTACCAGCCTCGTCGGCCCGCAAGCCGAAGACGATCCGGTGCGCGAACCACCTTCCCGCTTCCGGACCCCCGAAGGCGCGGACCGAGATCGTTGCCAGTAGCGAGAGTCTTTCGACGGATGTCTGGCTCACCCGGGGTCGGCGAGCGCCTCTGCAAGCAGGGCCATCGCGTAGCACTGCCACGCGAGGTCCGCATCGTGGCGGAGCTGTGCCACGGCTGTGGTGGTGGAGGGGAGTCCCTCGGCTGCGGGGCCGAGCGAGGCGAGTCCCGTAGCGAGCTGTGCGCGCAGCGTCGAGTCGTCCAGGTCGTCTGCCAGAGCGGTCACCGCGCGGCCATAGAGCTCGAGCGGGCGACGTGGGTCACCGCCTGCTGCGAGCAGGAGCTCGGAGCGCCGCAGGGCGGCGGTCAGCTCCACCGCATCCGGGACAACGCAGCGCCCCGCGAGAAAACAGAGGAGGACAGACCGCTCCTCCGGGGTGACGGTTTCGGCCTGTTGGAGAGCACCGAGAAGCGCTTCGTCGGAGGTCATCGGGTCATCCTGTCACGGCGGCCTCGCGCCCGAGTTCCTACGGCGAGCGGAGCTTGCGCTTCAGATCGTTCCAGCGCGCGGGCGTTCCACGTCCCTGGAAGCCGGCAACGAACCGGCCCTGCGCGTCGATCAGCAGGATGGCCGGCTGGGAGTTCGCGCCAAATCTGCGTGAGAGAATCCTTTGCGGATCGGCGATCGACGGCCACGTCCAGCCATAACGCTTCACGAACGCGCGTCCGTCGGCGATCGCGTCACCGGCGTCGAGGCCGAGGAAGCCGTAGGCCTTGCCCTGTTGCTTCACCCAACGTGCGTAGGCAACTGCCTCGCCCTGACACGTGCTTCACCAGGACGACCAGACATTGATGAACACCGGCTTGCCGCGGAGAGCGGCGAGCGAGGCCTTCCCACCCGTGACCGTCGGGCCTGCGGTTGCCGGTGCAGGCGGGCGGACAGCAGCGGCAGCCGTCGCGACTGCGACAAGCACCGCGAGCGCCGTGAGGGTGAGGAGGAGTGGGGTCAGCCGCCGGAGCACAGAGGTATCGTAGCGGCCGGGAGGTCCCTCGCCCGTCATTCTTCATCAACGTGGAAGAGCTCGGCCCTTCGCTGATCTGCTCTGCATCGTCCGGGGGCCGCTCAAGTCCCCGGGGGAACTGCCCGATACACGGGAAATGCGACGTATGATCGCGTTCCTGTCAACCCTTCTCGTTGCGCTCGGCGTGGCGGGCGCTTCCACTGCGTCACTCCCTGCCGTGTCGTTCACCGGCGTCCCCGGTGGTTCGTTGCCGCCCGTCGTCGTATCGTGGGCCAGCGCGCAGATCAGGGCTGTTACGGCGGCATCGATCCTGGGCACCGACCCCGCCACCTTCCGTCCCGACGACCCGCTCACGCGGGGTGAGCTGGCAGCGGCGCTCGTCGCCTGGGGTAAGAGCCCTGTCGCACCCGCCGATCCAGGCCACCTCGTGACGATCCGCGAGCTCGACGCACAGCTCGTGGGCGCGCTCGGGCTGACGCCGGCTGCGCGCAGGATCCGGATTGCGGCCCGGGACGCCGGGCTCGCTCCGACATCCATGCTCGGGACGGAGACGGTTGCCCGGCTGCTCGGCCTCAGGGTCAACCATCCGCTGGGGTCGGACGAGCTCGAGCTTCTTCCGCAGCAGCCTGCAACACGGGCAGAAGCTGCCTATTCACTGGCGCGCGCGCTGGCGTTGACATCGGGACAGATCACCTGGCTCGACCAGGTCAGTCAGACGTTCTCGGTACCCGAGACCGGCGACTGGCAACGCGCAGTTCTCACGAGGGCCCTTCGGTTCGTCGGGTATCCCTACGTCTGGGCCGGTACCTCGGAGAGGACGCAGCAGCTCTGGAGCGCCACTGCGCCCGGCGGGACGGTCACGCTGCCGGGCGGCTTCGACTGCTCGGGATTTGTCTGGCGGGTGTACAAGACGAAGCCGTATCCCGGCGCGCTTCTCCTGAGCGACATGCTCAAGGGGAGGACGACCTACGCGATGAGCGCCGAGGTGAAACAGCCGGCCCGGATCGGCATCGACGGGCTGCAACCGGGTGACGTCATCTTCTTCGGCAGCAAGGGCCCGCGGTCGTCTGCGGCGGAGGTCGGACACACCGGTATCTTCATCGGGAACGGATGGTTCGCCCATTCCTCGGGTGCGGGGGTCACGTTGCAGCCGCTCGAAGGCTGGTACACGAAGACGTTCGCGTGGGCACGTCGCCCCCTTACGGAGGCCGGGCTCCAGAGCTAGAGCGCCGTCGAGTGCAGGAGCGCGCCTCTGGAGATGAGCGTGCACGATGCGGGCCGTGTTCGCCGCGGCCATGGGGCGAAGACGAGATACCCTGTCGGAACATCTCCAGGAGGCAGACATGACAGAACTCGTATCGGCATCAGGTGAGAGCGCCGGGAAAACGACCGACGATGCTATCGCGCCCATCCACCACTGGGTCGGCGGCCGCGGCGTAGCCGGGACATCGGGCCGAACGAGTCCGGTCTTCAATCCGGCAACCGGCCGGCAGACCGGTGCAGTTGACCTTGCATCGGCCGACGAGGTCGGCGCCGCCGTGCGGGTTGCGAAGGAGACGTTCGTCTCCTGGCGCACCGTCTCGCTTGCCCGGCGGGCGGAGCTGATGTTCAACATCCGCCAGCTGGTTCACACGCACAAGGAGGACATCGCGAAGCTGCTCGTCGCCGAGCACGGGAAGGTGCTCTCCGACGCGATGGGCGAGGTGACGCGGGGTCTCGAGGTGATCGAGTTCGCATGTGGTATTCCCACGTTGCTCAAGGGGGAGTTCTCGGAGCAGGCTTCAACGGGCGTAGACGTGTACTCGATCAGGCAACCCGTGGGGGTCGTCGCGGGTATCACACCGTTCAACTTCCCGGCGATGGTCCCGATGTGGATGTGGGCCCCGGCGATCGCCTGCGGTAACACGTTCGTGTTGAAGCCGTCGGAGAAGGATCCCTCGGCATCGGTGTTCACGGCCGAGTTGCTCAGGGAGGCGGGTCTGCCGGACGGCGTCTTCAACGTCGTCCACGGCGACAAGGTCGCGGTTGACGCGCTGCTCGAGCATCCGGACGTTGCCGCGCTGAGCTTCGTCGGCTCGACACCGATCGCCCGCTACATCTACGAGACCGGGACGAAGCACGGCAAGCGCGTGCAGGCGCTCGGTGGCGCGAAGAATCACATGATCGTCCTTCCCGACGCGGACATCTCGATGGCGGCGGATGCGGCCGTCAGTGCGGCCTACGGCTCGGCGGGCGAGAGGTGCATGGCGGTCTCGGTTGTCCTCGCCGTCGGAGACGTGGCGGATCCCCTGGTCGCGGCGATCCAGGAGCGCCTTCCCGCGATCACCGTCGGGGACGGAATGGACCCGGCCTCGGAGATGGGCCCGCTCGTCACGCAGGCGCATCGCGACAAGGTGGCATCCTATCTCGAATCGGGGACGCAGCAGGGTGCCAGACTGCTTGCCGACGGGCGCGAGTCGGTGCCCGGGGGCGACGGCTTCTTCCTCGGGGTCTCGCTGCTCGACGGTGTCACGACGGACATGGATTGCTACCGCGACGAGATCTTCGGGCCGGTGCTGTCGGTCGTCCGCGTCGGCACCTACGACGAGGCGCTGAAGCTGGTCAACGACAATCCCTACGGCAACGGCACGGCGATCTTCACCCGTGACGGGGGTGTTGCCCGCCAGTTCCAGTTCGACGTCAACGTCGGCATGGTGGGGATCAACGTGCCGATCCCGGTTCCCGTTGCCTACTACTCCTTTGGTGGCTGGAAGGCGTCTCTCTTCGGCGACAGCCACATCTACGGACCCGACGGCATCCACTTCTACACGCGGGGGAAGGTCGTCACGAGCCGCTGGCCCGACCCTGCCACGAGCAGGGTGGATCTCGGATTCCCGCAGACGCGATAGTGGACGCTCGAGCCCGGCGCCCGCATGAGCGGCGCCGGGCCTGCGAGCGATGACGGCGCTCGTCGAGGGATTCGACGCCGACGCCTGCGGACTCGCTCGCTTCCTCGCAGGCGAAGGGCAGGCGGTACGGATCGCCGCACCGGAGTCGGAGACGGCCGAGGTCTCGGCACTGCGCGGCCTCGGGATCAGCGTCGAGCCTGATACCGATCTCGACGCCGAGCCGGGAGAAGCGGAGGTCGCCTACCTCGATGTCTGGACACCGGAGGTCGCCCCTCGCGTCGCTCGGCTTCGCGCGCAGGGAACACGCATCTCGTGTCTCGGAGACCTTCTCCTCGAACGCTGGCAGGGCCCCACGATCGGGATCACGGGCACCGCCGGCAAGACGACGACCACGTCGCTCGTCGCCTCAATGCTCCGCGCGGATGGACGAGACATTGCCCTGAGCGCAGGTGCACGCGCCGGGAACCTCTGGCCCACCGCCGACCTGCTCGACCTGCTGACCCGCACAGGCCTCTCTCGGCAGCAGGTGCTTCTCGTCGAGCTGACGAGCTCGCATCTCGCTTTCATGTGTCACAGCCCGACGGTTGCCGCTGTCGTCTCGTTCTGGCCCGACCATCTCGAGCTCCACGGTGACCTCCCGCGCTACCACGCGGCAAAGGCGACGATCGTGCGACACCAGAGCGTCAACGATGTGCTCGTCGTCAACGCAGACGACGCCTCGGTGCGGTTTGCCGATGACGCGCCGGGCCGCGTTGTCGCGTTCTCGCTCCGAGATTCGCCCGGGGAAGGTGCGTATCTCGACCACGGCTCGAACGTCGTCCTCGTTGAGCCTTCAGGTGCGGAGGTTCGCCTCGGCCCGTTGGCCGAGGGCGGCACTCACCGGGGAAACGTCGTTGCGGCGGCTGCGATCGCGAGAGCGGCTGGCGTCTCGGCCGGCGCCATCGCCGGCCTCATCGGCTCGACCGCGTCGTTGCCCTACCGCGCCCGGCCCGTCGCCTCGTTACGAGGAGTTCCCGTTGTTGACGACGGGATGGCCGCGACCCCCATGAAGTCCGCCGCATTGCTTGCCGGATATCCCGATTGCTCCGTCGTTCTGATCGCGGGAGGAAGAGACGATGCCGGTGGAGGCCCTGTCCATGCGACTGCAGAGGAGTCTGCGTTGCTCGATCGTGCCTGCGACGAGATCGCACGCGCAGCCCGTTGCGTTGTCCTCTTCGGGGCCGGGGGCGCGAGGCTCGGCCCGTTGCTCGAACAGCGAGAGGTAGACGCAGTGATCGTGGACGACATCGCAGCGGCCGTGCGTGCGGCGGGAGACCGTGCCGCGGGTGCAGCGGCGATCGTCTTCTCGCCGCTGCACCCCCTGCCGCTCGAGGAGCGTGCAGGATTCGAGGCTCTCGTTGCCGGGTGCGACCGTCTGCTGCCCGAGAGCAGCTAGTGCGAACGACGGGTGACGACGCCCGTGACGAGGAACATCTGTCCGGTGTCCACCGAGCCGTTCGGCCGCAGGAAGGACGCCTGGTCGAACCGCGCAACCTCGGAGCCGCGGGCATCGAGGTCGGGTGCGTAGAGCCGTTGGGCGCCGTCGAGCAGGATCAGGCCGCGCGCCCCCGGGCGCAGTGCGCGAACGCTCCGCTCTGGCAGGAGCCAGCCGAACGCGTCCGGGGCAGCTGTCACGAGCGGTAGAGCAGGCTCATCGGTGAGCTGCGGGGCGAGTGTGGCGAACGCGTCCGGGCCGACGTCGGGCCGGGTCGGTGCAACCGTCGTCGCGACGAGGAGTGCCGCGACGAGGAGTGTCGCGACGACGGGAACTGCGAGCGTACGGCGGCCCGGCATCTTGCCGAGATGCGCGACGGCGGCGCCGGCCACGACGGCGGCCATCGGGACGAGGACGGCGAGGTACCGGTCGGCATTCGGGTTCTTGAGCGTGTAGACGACGACGAGCGAGACGGCGGAGGTGGTGACGAACGCGGTCATCAGGCGGTCACCGCCCGTGAGGGCCAGGAGGAGCACGCCGGCCACGGCGAGCCCGAGGACGAGAGCGTCGGCTCGCACAACGGTGTGACCCGCTGCCCCGGATGCGAGGAACACGGCCGTGACGGCGGTTGCTGCCACACCGACCCGGGGCTCGCGGTAGGCGGCGACCATGCCGGTGGCGGCGAGGCAGGTTGCGAGCAAACCGGCGACAACGAGGGCAGGGGCGGGAAGTGCAAGCGTGGGGTGGACGACGAGGTAGGCCGCTGTGAGGGACAGTGCGCCGCTTGCGGCCGCACGGATTGCATCGTGTCGAAGCCGCCCGGAGCAGAGCGCTGCGAGCGTCGCCGCAATCCCGATGACGGCAAACTCTGGCCGCGTGGCTATCGCAAGGCCCGCGAGGGAGCCGGCAACGACCGGACGACGTGACGCACAGGCGAGCCCCGAACCGAGAGCGAGCGCCTGGGCGAGGGGGTCGGCCCCCATGAAGCCGGACCAGAACGTCAGCGTGGGGCTGAGTAGACACGCCGCCCCCGCGACGATCGCCCCTGCGGCCGATCCCGTCAGTCGCAGGACGAGGAGGCCTGCGAGGACGACCACGGCCGCTGCAGCGAGCGTCGTGATCGTGCGTGCCGCAACGAGCGGGTCGGCTCCGAGCCGGTCTGCGGCAGCGATCAGAGCGGGAAACAGTGGCTTGACGGCGGCGTCGAGGCTCGGAACGAACAGGTCTCCCGCAGGCCCGAGTCGCGTGGTCGGACTCAGGTGCTCGGCAAGCCCGCGGGCCATGAGGAGGTACTGGTAGCCGTCCGGGTAGAGGAGGCCCACATGGGCCTGTGCCGTCCGGATCATAAATGCGACCACCGAAGCAAGGCCCGTGGCTGCAGACACGGCAACGACCGTGGTCGTGAACCGTGTCGCGGGCCGTGCCGTCCGTACCGTGCCCTGGAGCACGCTCATGGCACTGCCGGGTGGAGTGACCCTCCGCGCGTGCGGCGGAAGACCTCGAACCGATGGACGAGGTGTGCGGCAGGGAGCGATCGGCGTACCCACGACGGTGCCGCGGTGTCCCGGTCAATCCTCTCCCTGGCCGCGGCGTAGAGGCGCTCGACGTCAGCGCGTTCGTGCCGTCGGTGCCAGAGCGACCCGGCTTCGATACGGTGGAGGAAGAGCGGGTCAGGGAGAAACACGAGGCTGCCGCGTAGTGAGAGGCCGATCGCAAGGAGCCAGTCCTCCCCGAGGTTGCCGTCACCGAAGCCGCCCGCGTCGCGGACGGCCTGCGTGCGGTAGACCCCGCCCGCGACGAGGAACGAGTTGAACAGCAGGCTGGATGCGGCGAACAGCCGCCGGTGAGGCGAGAGGCGGTAGACGACCGGCCGAGGCATCCGCGCCGTATCCGTTCGCACGTCCGTGGCGGCGTTCCAGGAGAGAAATCTCCCGACACATCCGACGGAGTCCTCCCTCGTAGCAAGGCCACGAGTCAGTGCCGCGAGCATCCCGGGAAGCATCAGGTCGTCTACATCGAAGAAGCACACGAGCGGCGACTCGATGTGGCCCAGCACCGCGTTCCGCGCGCCTCCGACTCCCAGGCGCTCCGGCAACCGGACAACGTCCACCGCTTCTGGAAGCCCGGGAAGCGGGAGATCAGATGCGTTGTCCACGACAACGACGCGTATCGATGGCCCTTCCTGGCTGAGCACCGATGCGACGCATCCGGGAAGCAGTGAGACGTAGTCGCCCCAGGCCGGGATGACCACGGTGATCAGGGGATCCGCGCCAACACTCACGAGCGGGCGGCCTCGCGGAGGTAGCCCACGGTCTCCGCAGTACGGTAGAGGTAGAAGCGGTCGCGGGTGAGTGCCCAGAGGGCGAGACGCACGGGGGCGGCAATCAGCAACCGTGCCGTGATGCCTACCGTGGGGCCGCCCCGGGCCCGTGAGATGCCCTGCCACCAGAGTCGCCTCCAGTAGTAGTCGCCCGCGCACCGTTCTGCCGAAACGTGATGGTGGACGACCGCATCCGGCTGCAGCCAGATCAGCCAGCCGTCCCGGCGCAGCGACACCATGAGCGCCGACTCCTCGCCCGAGAGGAGATCGGTGCCGATCCGCCCGAGTGTCTCCGGGAAGCCGCCGGCCGCCAGCACCGCGTCGCGCCGAACACACAGATTGGCGCCGAACGGGAGGTCTGCCGTCGTCGTCGAGAGACGAGCCTGCTGCCCGAAGTGCGTGATCCCGGCGTACTGCAGAAGTCGATCCGAGAGCCAGGCGGGCCGGGTCGTGGCAAAGCGTGCCACGCAGGTGCCGCCCACGCAGCCGACGCGTGGATCGGAGAACGGCGCCAGGATCCTACGGGCCCAGTCTGGCTCGAGCTCGGTGTCGTCGTCAACGAACGCGACGAGCCCGCAAGACGCGGCGCGGAGAGCCGTGTTTCGCGCAATCGAGAGGCCCGGCTCGTCTTCACGGATGTACCGGGCCCGGAACGGTACAACGACGTCGGCACACGGCGGGTCGGAGGCAGAGTCCACGACGATCGCCTCGACCGGGTCGTCGAGCAGCGCGATGCTCGCGAGGCAGCGACGGAGGTCGTTCGGGCGGCCGTGCGTGCACACGACGACCGTGAGCAGGGGCTCGGGCGCGCTCACGGGAAGAGCTTCTTTGGCTCGAGCCGGTAGACCACGTACGGCTCCTCGTCGTAGAGGAGGGTGCCGACGCGATTGTTGCGGTAGAAGTAGCGACCGAGCAGCGCGCGGTCGCTCTGTGTGCGGACAAGCGGTGTCGGGCCGGTGGAGAAGCGCTCGAGGGTCGGGGCTCGAAGCGACGTTGACTTCTCGACGACGACGTAGCGGACACCCTGTCGGTACATCGTCTGCGCGGCATCCCACCAGTCGTTGTCCATTGCGAACCGATGCAGGAGCTGGTAGCCGCGTTGTGCCTGTTCGAGCTCGGCCTGCGAGGTGACGTGAGCCTTCGTCACGACGAGGACACGATGGCCCGTCGCTCCGGGCACGAAGTAGCTCGTGAAGGGGTCGGACGCGACGATGCCGGGTGCCTTCGGGACGATCGTCCCGAGCGAGTAGGACGGCTGAAGTTGCGTGCCGAAGTACGTGATTGTCGCGGGGGCGAGGACGAGGGTGAGGATCTTGAGCGTGCCCGATCCGATCAGTCCCGCAGTGGCGAGGACAACGGGACGCGGTATCCGTTGCCGATCGGCGAGGAGAACTGCAACACCGAGCGCGAGCGGGATCTGGCAGAAGAGGAGGAGCCGCCACCAGAGAGGCAGGGGCAGGCCGACTGCACCCGCGATGCCGACGAGATAGCAGCCTCCGAACCAGACAAGGGGTAGCGCGGTCGTCTTCAGCGCAAGGCGTGCGAGGCCGACGATCCCGACCCAGCCGCCGGCGAGCATGAGCGGCCAGCGCCAACGGTCTTCGACCCAGTAGAGGCTGAGGCGGTTCGTATGCACGAGCGGATCCGGATTGGGCTGCCCGAAGAGCAGTACCTCGAACCCGGCAAGTATGACGAGCGTGCCCACTCCGGCGACGGCGAGCGCCAGGATCGCATCTCGCGAGGAGAGTCCCTCGAGCACCCGCCGGTAGGCGTGGCCCAGGCGGTTTCCGACAGGGGGAGCTACGCGCCCGGCAACCGGCCCGAGCGTGCAGATCGCCACGAGCAGTGCTCCGTGCACACCGGATTCACCGAGCGCCTGCGTGATCGAGAACGATGGCCAGACCTGCGCCACGGTGAAGCCGATCAGCAGGCATTTACTGCCTGCTCCCCAGCCGGCACGACGGGCGTTCGCTGCGACGATGCCGCGCACGAGCAGCAGCACGCACAGCAGCAGTCCCGTGAACGGATGGACGAGCAAGGTGGCGCAGACGAGCGTCGAGCCGAAGCCGATACCCAGGCGGCGGGGTGGCCCTTCGGTCACGACGAGCGTGTACAGCATCAGCGCCATCCCGACTGTCTGCGGGTAGTAGGCGGCGTAGAGAAAGCCGTGGAAGGTGAAGTCGCCAGCCCAGATCACGTGAGCGGGGCCAAAGAGGACGAGCAGGACAGGGAGCGTGATCCACGCCGCACGCGACCCGGCCTGCGAGCGGCACCACACGAACGTTGCGTGGAGCAGGAGCAGGGTTGTGCCGAGGCCGACGAGTCCGAGGAACCGGGGTAGCTGGCCGGCATTCCAGGTGTCGCCACCGATCACATTCCAGAGGGATGCAAGCGCCTGGGTATAGGGCCCCGCATGATTCTCGGCGAGCGTGGAGGTGGTGAAGAATGCGCTCACGGGCTCCAGCGGGCGGGCCGCCATACGCGGGAGAAGTGCGAGGTAGCTCGGAGCGTCCGAGATCACGCGCAACCCGTAGCTCGAGTTGATCGCCACGACCTCGAGTGCGAGCAGCGCTGCAATACCTCCGCTGACACCGGCAGCGAGTCGTCGTGCTGCAGGGAGCGCGAGATACCACGGGGTGAGCGCCGTAGACCGTGACGCGAGATAGCCGACGGCGAACACCTCGGTCACCAGCGTCGCGAGAGCGGCCCCCGAGGCGCCAAGGCGCGGTACGAGCACCGCGCAGAGGGCGAGGTTGAGCACGAGTGCGATGCCGACCTGGTGTGCCACCACGGTCGTCCGGCGCTGCGCGATCAGCGCCGTGCCGAGAACGGAGCTGATTCCCACCGGGACGAGTGCGAGCCCGAGGATCGCGAGCGGCACCGCCGCGTTCTCGTACTCCTTCCCGAAGACGAGGCCTACCCCGGTCGCCGCAAACACGAGCACGGCTGTCGCGAGGATCCCGCAGAGGGCCGTGCACCAGCGAAGCGAGGCTCCGACCGCATCCCGGCGACGCGCGAGGTCGGGCTCGGCCGAGAGGCGCGGAAGGAGGCCCGTAGTGATTGCGTTCGGGAGGACGAGCAGGCCGAATCCGATTGCCGCGGCGAGGGTGTAGCCGGCGGTCTCTGCCGCCGGAGCCGTCAGGCCCAGGAAGATCGTGCCCGAGCGGTAGTAGGCAAGAGTCGCAACGGCCATCGCCGCGAACGGCATCCCCGCGAGCAGAGACGGCAGCATCGGTGCGGCGATGCCCCACGGCCCAACGCGGGACGCGCGAGCCCAGAGGAGGAGGATTCCTGCTACCCACGAGAGGGCGAAGCCGAGGACGGCGACAGTGGCAGTCGGGCGAGAGACAGCGAGGCCGAGCACGAGGAGAGGAGTGCAAGCGGCCACGACGATCTTCGCCAGTGCCTCGGTGGTGAAATCCTGCGTTGCCCGGTAGGCGGCGAGGAACGTGAGCGCAGAGGCCATGGCGATGGCCAGGCCAGCAGTCGCCAGCCCGAGGCCGATCTGACCGAACACCATGCCGATGACGGCGCCTGCGGCGACAACGGCGCAGGCGACGGGAAGTCGTGCGAGGCCCGACCCGAGCGCGAGCGCGGTGCGGAGGCCCGGGGTGGAGCCGTCCCGCACGAGGATCGTGGATGCACCACCGTCGAGGACGGTCGCCGCAACCGTACCGAGCGCGAGCGCAATACCCAGATGCGCGAGCTCGGGGGTCGAGAGAATGCGCGCAAGTGCGAGCAGTACGAGCAGGCTCGAGGCCTTGACCGCAACATCACCGACGAAGGCGAGGCTGACGTTGACTCGTAGTGAGCGCCGTGGGAGCGCCGACGTTCGCTCGAGCCCGACGAACGACTCGGTTACGAGGCCGCTCAACAGGTCGTTTTCGCTATGCCGGACTCGAGCAACTCGGCGTAGACGTCGAAGGATTGAGCATCCTGGCCTCGCTGTACCCCTTCGCGCAACCCGGTGCGTTCACGGGCCAACCGCTCGATCGCGCGGGCGAGCGCAATCGGATCCTCCGGCGAGACGATGAGCCCGTCGATGCCGTCGGACACCGCTTCGGGCAATCCGCCCACGCGGGTGGCGATCACGGGGCGTTCGTGCGCAAACGCGAGCCCAACGACCCCGGACTGGCTCGCGGATCGATACGGCAGCACCACGGCATCACACGAAGCAAACAGAAGAGCGGCCTCGTCGTTGCCCACGTACCTGTCACGAATCTCGACCTGCCGCTCGACCCCGAGCGTGCGGATCAGAGCCTCGTAGTCGGCACGTCCCTCCCAGAATCGGCCTGCGATCACGAGGCGGACGGTGAGTGCCGGGTCAACGTGGGGAAGTGCCGCGAGCGCGATATCGACGCCCTTGTACGGCCTGACAGCTCCGAAGCAGAGAAGAACGAGGTCGGGGTCGCCCTGCCGTGCCCGCTCCCCGAGGACGGCGTCCGCCGTTGGTGGGTGTGCGAGGTCGGCAGCGACGAAGCGTGGGTGGAATGCTTCGACGATGGGCGTGGAAGCGAGGCCGAGAGTAGCCAGTTCGGCGCGCTGATGTGGGGCGTGGGTGACGAACACGTCCGCGCGCCGGAGCGTGCGGGCCGTGATCCGGTCGCCGAACGGGACACGCTCGTGCGTGACGACGTTGTGGCAGACGACGACCCGCGTTGTTCGGGCGGGCGCGTGCTTCAGCAGCCATGAGACGGGAGGCGCGACGACCGGGTGAAGCCACGGAATCACGAGGGCGTCCGTCTCGAGTTCTCGCATCCGTCGCACGGCCCGCCGCCAGCTCCACGGATCGGCCCAGTCGAGTATGAACGCTGCCGATTCGACCCGGGGAGGGTTTGAGAGATGGTCGTGGGCGGCGGTGCGATAGAGGAGCGGAGGGTAGGGGCGCTTCCACGAGATCAGGTCAACCGGCCCGCGGTGTCGCATCGCGGCCACCATCGCGGTGTTGAACGGTGCCGCACCGACCGTGAGAGGGTGGGTTGTCGCCACCACTGTCACGTGGGGCGACCGGGTAGCGACCGACTGCAGTCGCACGGGAAGATCGGTGATCGAGGTCATCTGCTGGCCGGGGTGCAGTTCGGAGATCAGTCGTTGTCGCTCGAGCGAAGGAGCTCTACACAGCGGATGTGGTAGAGGGCATCTTCGACCAGCCGGCGGCTGGCCTCGATCCCCGAGGCGAGGAGCGCGGCGACGAACAGCCCGGTAGCGGCGATCGACGTCATCACGGACGCGAGGAGCGACGGCAGGTGCCGGCCCGCGCCGTCTACGTGGTACCCGAAGAGAAAGAGAGCCGTGCAGGCCGCCGCGATCAGGCCGACTACGATGGCCCCCCGGACGAGGATCGAGACGAGGTTCTCGCGGACAACGGACATGGCTGCCTGGCCACCGGTTCGCCGGATGTACCGCGTGATCGAATGCGTCATCCGGGATTCTCCGTGGAGTCGCGGTAGGACGGGGATGGCGACCTCCGCGATGGTCAGGTTCTTGCGCGCCGCCTCGATCAGGGTCTCGAGCGTATAGGTGTAACGCGAGACGACGTTGAGCCGGAGGAGGGCCTCGCGGGTGAAGGCACGATAGCCCGAGGTTGCATCCGCAAGCTGTACGCCGAGCACGGAGCTCGCCACGCGCGACCCGGCGATGTTCCCGTACCGGCGCGTCGAGGAGATACCCTCCGACGTGTTGGCGAGGGAGCGCGCACCAAGCGAGATGTCTGCTCTACCGGCGAGAATAGGGGCAATGAGTTCGGGGATCTGGGCGGGGTCGTGCTGGCCGTCTGCGTCGAGCGTGACGACGATAGCGGCACCCCGCCGGAGCGCTTCATGGATGCCGTCCTTGAACGAGTGCACGAGCCCGCGGCGTTGCGCGTGATGGACGATGGCGTCGGCTCCGGCGCCCGTCGCGAGGGCGGCGGTGGAGTCGGTCGACCCGTCGTCAACGACGATCACCTCGACGACGCCGACGCCGGCGATCTGCCTCGGCACCCGGGCGACGACGTCACCGATCGTCGCTTCCTCGTCCAGAGCCGGGATCACGATGACGAGCTTTGCAACCGGCAGCCGCGTGAGGGCGCTCTCGTTGACGAGTCGGAGGTCGGGCCGCTCGAGCCAGAGAGGGCCGGCGATGGTCGCCGGCCCTCCAAGCTCCATGGTGCTAGTCATCGCTTCTTCCCTCATCCTGTGCGCCACCGTGCTCGCCCCGGTCGCCCTTCTTGTGATCATGCTTGCACGGAGGATGGTGGTGCTTCTTCTTGTGGCAGTGGCCGTGCTTGTGCGGCGGCGGAGTGACGGACGATCTTCCGTCGCCCGGGTGTCCGCCACGCCCGGCGACTGCAGACGTCGCGAGCACGAGGAGAACGACGGCGAATACGAGGATCATGAGTGGCCTTCGATGCATGGGGTGCTCCCTTGTTGGTTGTCTTGTATCTGCCATCGGATGGCCGCTTCCGATCTAGGTAGACCATCGGCGGGCGAGTGTGGGCCCGAGATCCCCGTGCGTGAGTGAATCGCGTCACTCGAACGTGGGGTTCCACGTATCTCGAGTCCGTCAGGAGGGCCATCACATGATGGCTCTGCTTCCCCGGGTTGCGCCGCTCTGCAAGAGTACGGGTCATGAAGGTGACCATGCTCCTCGCAGATTTCGCTCAGGTCGCGGATGGCAAGCTCACGGTCGTCGGCGGAGGCTGGTCACTCACGGGACCCGACCCCACACCATTCGGGATTGCGATCCTCGTGCACGTGCCGTGGGATCAGGCAAACCGGCGGCACACGCTGCGCCTCGAGCTCGTCGATGCCGATGGTCGGGCCGTGACGGTACCCGCCGAGGATCAGGAGGGAGACGCTGACGGCGAGCCCGTCGTGTTTCTGAACGACGTCGAGTTCGAGGTAGGGAGGCCCGCCGGGATCAAGCCCGGCACGCCGCTCGAACTGCCTCTCGCGGTCAACTCCGGGCCGCTGTCACTCGAGCCGGGGAGTCGCTACGAGTGGCGGCTCTCGATCAACGGCGACGGCGACGAGGACTGGCGTCTGGCCTTCAGCGTTCGCCCGGAGGAGGAGAGCCTCTAGCCTAGCCGGACGCCCAGGGACTCGGGCGACCGGTTCCGGGCAGGCAGCAATCCGTCGGGCAGGTGTCGTGGCTCGCCGCGTAGCGACCGAGCGCAGGCCGACCTGCACGGGTGCCGAGCCGCTCCTCGATCAACGAGCGGATCATTCCCACGAAGGCGGGATGCGTGGATGCGCTCGATGCCCGAACGAGGTTCAGGCCGAGGTCACGGGCCACCCCCTCTGCCTCGATGTCGAGGTCGAAGAGCACTTCGAGATGGTCTGAGACGAACCCGATGGGCGATACGACCACGTTCTCGATGCCCTGTTCGGCGAGCGTGCGGAGATGGTCGAGGATGTCGGGCTCGAGCCACGGGACACGCGGGGGGCCACTCCGGCTCTGGTAGACGAGGGCCGTGTCACCGGGGCCGACAGCGACGGCTTCGGCCACGAGCCGGACCGACTCGTGGAGTTGATCGTCGTAGCGACACGCGTGCGCCATTGCGACCGGGATCGAGTGCGCTGTGAAAGCAAGATGAACCCGTTCGCCGGCCGGAAACTCTGCGAGCGCTGTCTGCACGTGATGGGCGTTCGCCTCGATCCAGCCCGGATGGTTGAAGAATGCGCGGGTTTTGAGCACCTCCGGCGCCTGCTTTCCAACCTCTTGCTGGGCGTTGAAAAGATCCTCGCGGTACTGGCGGCACCCCGAGTACGACGAGTACGCCGACGTGAAGAACGCGAGAGCCCGCTCGATGCCGTCAGCGGCCATCTGGCCGAGCGCGTCGGCAAGGAACGGATCCCAGTTGCGGTTGCCGAAGTAGATCGGCAGCGCGATGCCGTGGGTATCGAGTTCCGTGCGGAGCGCCGCAATGAGGTCGCGGTTCTGGGCGTTGATCGGACTGACGCCCCCGAATAGTTCGTAGTGGTGCGCGACCTCTTCGAGCCGCTCGCGGGGCACGTTGCGGCCGCGGGTGACGTTCTCGAGAAACGGGATCACGTCATCCATTCCTTCTGGCCCGCCGAACGAGACCACGAGTATCGCGTCGAAGTGCGTCTCAGGAAACGTGGACGCGAAGCCGTCGGCGGGTGCTCTGAGAACAGAGGTGCTCATCCCGTCGAGAGTAGCCGGTCGGCCGCTTCACGCGGCCGGCCGACTCGTCGTTCAGTGGAGCGTGCCGGGATCGAACCGGCGACCCCCGCCTTGCAAAGGCGGTGCTCTCCCAGCTGAGCTAACGCCCCGAGCATCTGTAGCGTAGCGCGGTCAGCTTGGTCGCTGCTGCCGTGTCCCTTGCTCGAGCTTCCGCAGCCCGCCGGAGAATCCGAGGGTCTGCTCGCCCGGCGACTGCTGTTGTTGCTCGAGCCGGCGGAGCCGGGCCTCCATCTCCGAGAACTCCGGGCTCGCAGCCCGATCGTCGCCCTCCGCGTCTTCTCGCTCGCGCTGACTGACGAGCCGCTCGCGCGCGGCCACGGCCTCACTCCGCGCCGCGAGCTCGTCACGGGTACGGAGAAACAGGGTCTCGGCGCCACGGAGCTCTGCCACGCGTGAGTCGATCTGTGCGAGCTTTGCCTCGTCGGGGTGATGAGGTGGTTCAGCCGGTGTGTGCATTGCGTCCAGCTCGTGCGAACGGCTCTCCAGCTCGTGCGAACGGCTCTCCAGCTCGTGCGAACGGCTCTCCAGCTCGTGCGAACGGCTCTCCAGGAGCACCTCGCGTTCCGCGATTGTGCGTTCGCGCTCGAGGAGCTCTTTCTCGCGGCGTGCTGCCTGGAGGGCATCTTCGTCCGTGGCGCCTTCCGCGTTCTGAGGCACGACGGGCGCGGGAGCAGTGGCGGCCGCTTCCGTCTCGCTCGCCACGACGTCGTTGAGTGCATGTTGGAGTTCGACTTCACGCTCGCGGACGGCTGCGACCCGGTCGGCCAGCTGGCGCTTCAGCTCCTCGAGGGCCGCGTGCTGTTCGCGGAGGGCCATGCGCTCCTGGTCGATCGAGGTCGGTGGTTCTCTTCGTTTGAACGACATCGCCGAGAGTGTACGGCGGGCGGAAGATCGGGTTGCACCGCTTGCACAGCGGGGCGGTTCAGGCTACGCGATCCAGCCGCTCCTGCGTCCGTGCCCGCTTGATGATCTGCTCGCGCTCACCGAACCTGATCCGGGCTCGGAGCGTGCGGTGCTCGTCCCAGAGAGTCGCGAGCCTGGCCTCGAGTTCCCTGATCTGCGTCGTAGTGTCAGAGTTGCGGCGGTCGGACAGCTGATGCCAGAGCTCTGTCCGGCGCTTGCTGACCTCTTCTATCTCTGCGTTGAGGCGTTCGACGATGTTCATACCTGTTAAAACGCTGAACCGAACCTGGACATTCCCGTGACACGGAGCGACGCAACGGAAACGCAACGTTGCACGCGCGGACGACTCCGGCCCGGTGGGCGTCACGCGTAGCCGAGATCGTCCAGGCGCTCCTCGTCGAGTCCGAAGTAGTGGCCGAGTTCGTGCAAGACGGTCATTCTGATCTCGGACTCGAGCTCCTGCGGGTCGTCGAACTCGTCCTCGAGCGGCAGCTGGAAGATCGTGATTCGATCGGGTAGCTCGCCGGCCATGTCGCCGCGCTCCGGGAGTGGAACCCCCTCGTAGAGACCGAAGAGGTCGGGCTCGTCGGGATGCTCGTCCTCGATCACGACGGTGATGTTCTCGAGCGCCGCGGCGAGGTGGGGCGGCAGCGAGTCGAGCGCCGCTTGCACGTGGTCGTCGAAGCTCACCCGGGCTCCTAGCGGATCACGAGCGCCATGATCGCCTTCTGGGTGTGGAGGCGGTTCTCGGCCTGATCCCACACGAGCGATCGCGGGCCGTACAGCACCTCTTCGGTGATCTCCTCGCCGACGTGGGCGGGCAGGCAATGCATCGCCACCGCCTCGCGGCTCGCAACCGACAGCAGCTCGGCATCGAGGCTGAAGCGTTCGAGGTCGAGAAGCCGCTGCGCGCGCTCTTCCTCCTGACCCATGCTCGTCCAGACGTCCGTGTACAGCACGTCGGCCGCATCCGAGCCGTCGAGCGGGTCGGACGTCAGCCTCACCGAGCCGCCACTCACGAGAGCATCGGTCTGTGCTGCCGCGACGACGGCCGCCGACGGCTCGTAGCCGGTTGGGCACGCGGCCGTGAAATGCATGCCGAAGAGCGCCGCGATCCGCATCAGCGAGTGACAGACGTTGTTGCCGTCGCCCAGGTAGGTGAGGCGAACTCCTTCGAGGCCGCCGAGCCGTTCACGGATCGTCATCGCGTCTGCGAGTGCCTGTAGCGGGTGGGCGAGATCGGTGAGCCCGTTGATCACCGGGATCGACGCATGCTCGGCGAACGTGTCCACCTCGGCCTGGTCGAACGTGCGGATCAGGAGGGCGCTCAGAAAGCGGGAGAGCACGAGAGCCGTGTCGCGGTAGCTCTCGCCGCGCGCAAGCTGCAGGTCGGAGGCCGGCAGGTAGAGAGCCATGCCACCAAGCTCTGCGATGCCTACCTCGAACCCGACCCTGGTGCGCGTCGAAGGCTTGTGGAAGATCATTCCGATCGTGCGGCCGGGAAGAACCCGGAGCTCCTTGCGTCGCAGCCGCTCCTGCTTCAGCTCGTCAGCGAGGTCGAGGGCGAGTTCGAGCTCCTCTCGCGACCAGTCGGAGACCCGCGTGTAACTGCGGCCCTTCAGGCTGTCAGGGATGCCTGCCATGACGGGATGCTAGCCCGGGACGCTAGAGTCCGGCGTATGACATCCTTTTGTGAAAAACTCAACGAGCAGATCGCGTACGAGTTTGCCGCCTCGCAGCAGTACATCGCAATAGCCGTCCACTACGACGCGCGGACCCTGCCGCAGCTCGCGGCGCACTTCTACCGCCAGTCGGTCGAGGAGCGAAATCACGCGATGATGATGGTGCAGTACCTTCTCGACTCGGGCGATCCGGTGACGATCTCCGCCGTCGCCGCCCCGCAAACAGTGTTTGCGGACGACGTTGCCCCGGTTGCCCTCGCTCTCGATCAGGAGAGGCGTGTCACGGAGCAGATCTCGCAGCTCGCCGTGACGGCGCGGGAGAGCACCGACCTCGTTGCCGAGCAGTTCATGCACTGGTTTCTCCAGGAGCAGCGTGAGGAGATCTCCTCGATGTCGGCCCTACTTCAGGTGGTCGAGCGTCTGAAGGACAACGTGATGCTCGTCGAGGACTACCTCGTCCGCGAGTCGAGCGGTGCCGGGACTCCCCTCGAGATCGGCGCGCCGACGGCTGCTGGCGTGGCGCTCTAGCATCTCCGTGGTCGAGCTCAGGGTTCAGACCGAGCGGCAGACCCAGCTCCTCGACATCACGCAGCTCGTCAGGGATGCACTCGTCGGGCAGAGCGGTTCGGCCGCGCTCGTGTACGTGCCGCACACGACCGCCGGGGTGACGATCAACGAGCACGCCGACCCGGCTGTCGGCCGTGACTTCGAGACCGCCCTCGAGCGCATCGTGCCGTCCGGCTGGCCGTGGGAGCACATCGAGGAAGGGGAGGAGAACGCGCCGACGCACATCCGAGCCGCTTTCATGGGCCCGAGCGTGTTGATCCCGATGAGGGACGACGGCACGCTCGCTCTCGGTCAGTGGCAGGGCATCTTCTTCTGTGAGTTCGACGGGCCACGCGAGAGATCCGTGTTCGTGAGTGTCGTTCAGTAGTAGCGCGACAGGCCTGGAGATCATCCGTGAAGCGGCATAGCTTCGAATGCTGTCCGTCCAGCTGCGTTCCCACAACCTGTGATCATCATCGATGACGACCTGCGCGGAAGCTGAGCCGGGTGTGCGGGGAGACCAGTCTGTACGGGTCGGCGTAGCGACCGCTGCCGCGATCGGCGCTGTGGTGCTCCGGGAAGGGCTCGCTCGGTTTGCATTCGCGCCGTTGCAACCGGCGCTTGTTGCAGACGGCTGGTTGAGTGCTAGCACCGCCTCGTTGCTGGCCGCGCGAACCTCTGTGGCTATCTGATCGGCGCGTTGAGCGCCTCGCGCGTTGCGCGCCGGATCTCTGCCACGACGGTGATTCGTGCCGCGATGCTGGTGGTGGCCGTCTCGTTCCTCGTCTGCGCCGATTCCTCGCGTCCCTTCATCTGGTTCTTTTTCTGGCGTGTTGCCTCGGGCGTCGCCGGGGGCACGATCATGACTCTTGCCGGGCCCGTGGTCCTTGCCCATGTGTCGGAGTCCCGGCGCGACTTCATCGGTGAGATGGTGCTTTACGGCTTTACCATTGGCATCGTCGCCGCCGGCGCCCTGATGCCGGTGGTGCTGCAGAGCAGCGTCGAGCTCGGCTGGATCGTGCTCGGTGTGCTCTCACTGCTGACGGCAGCGACCACGTGGCGGATGTGGCCGCCACGGCGCCGCCCGCAGTCGTGGTCAAGCAAGAATCAGAGCATGCGCGGCTCTTCTGCGTGCAGTACGCACTGGTAGCCGTCGGCGTGGTGCCGGAGATGGTCTTCCTCGCCGACTACATCGCGCGCGACCTCGGGCGTGGCGTGAGCGTCGGCGCACACTTTTTTCTCCTCTACGGCGCTGGAGCGGTCATCGGGCCTCTGATCTCCACCCTCGGCTCGCGGTCGATCGGCCTTCGCACCACACTGGAGGTGGAAATCGGTGTGCAGTTCGTCGCGGTCGCACTGCTACTGGCCGGCTCCTCGACCGTGACCCTTGCCGTCGCGAGTTTCCTCGGAGGTCTTGCCATGCCGGCGTTGATCGCCACTTTCCTTCTGCGCAGCCAGCAGATCACCGAAGGCGATCCGTCACGGCACCGCGCTCTCTGGGGGGTCGCGACAGCATCGTTCGCGTTGGGTATGTCGATCGCGGCCTTCGGAATCACCTTGCTGATCGGCCAGTTCGGTGTAGGCGGCCTCGCCTACCCGCCAGTTTTTGGCGTAGTCGCCGGATCGCTGCTGATCGCCCTCCTGCTCGAGTTCGTTATCCGCAAGTAGGCACTCGCGTTGCCGCGATCGTCGGACGTGCGCCCTCGGGCGCAGGAGCTATTTTCCGACCAGGCTCCGGGCGAGAAGAAATCCCGATCCTGCGCCGAGTCCCGCACCGGGCCAGACGGCGGCTCCGGTGAGGTGAAGGTTCTTGATCGGAGTGGAGCCGTCCGCATGGCCGCGAGCGGGGCGGAAGAGGAAGTTCTGACTCATGTGGTGGCTGCCGCAACCCTGGTCGCCGCCGATGAGGTTCGGGTTGTCTCGCTCCAGTTCCAGAGGGGTGACGATGCGCTGGCCAAGAATCTTTGCGCGGGTGCCGGGGGCGTGCGATTCGAAGATATCCAGCACGCGTGAGGCAAAGGGCTCTCCAGCCTGAGCCCAGTCGGTCGAGGTGATCTCGCCCCCGGCGTCGCCGGTGATCGTGCCAGGGGCCATGCGAACCTGCAGCCAGATCGCGTGTTGGCCGGAGGGTGCGCGGGTGGGATCGACGGTGGTGGGTTGGCCAACGACCACCATCGGTTCGTCCGGCAAGAGGCCCGCAACGGCCTGTTGATAGGTGCGCGCCATCTGATCGAGGCTGGAAGCGATATGGATATAGGCAAAGGATTGCAGCTCGTGACCCGCATTCCAGTCGGGAAGATCGCGGAGCGCCAGATGGATCATCATGGTGCCGGGGGCATGGGTGTAGGCGGTCATCTTTGCGTCGAACGCGCTCGAGGTGCCGGTCAGGAGCGGGAGTGCGCGTGGCGCAACTCCGGCGATGACGGCACGCGTGGCGGTGATCGTGCGGCCATCGGCGAGTTCGATGCCGTACGCTTTGCCGTTTGCGTGCAGGATGCGGGTGACGGCTGCGTCGGTTTCGACGGTGCCGCCGTGGGTCTCGATCGTGGCGACCATGGCACGGATGATCGTGTCGGTACCGCCTTTGCCGAGAACCATCCCGGAGGCCTGGCTGGCCATGGCGTGGAAGTAGGGGAAGATCGCGCCCCCTGCGATGTCCGGGGCAAAGTCAAGATGCAGGCCCCAGGCGCCAAGCATGGCCTGGACGTGCGGCGACTCGAAGGTTTGCGTCAGCCACTGGCGCGGCGACTGGAGCAGAAACTGCCCCATGTCGAGCGTGCCGCCGAGGCCCTTGGCGCGTAGGAGCTTGATCGTCCGAGAGGCAAGCGCGCGCATTTTCATGGGACTGTCGAGCAGGCCAAACAGATGCGGTGCCTCGGTGGGGAAGTCGGCCATCAGGCGATTCCACGTCGCGGCATCGGCGGCTGAATGGGTTGTGATCCGGGCGGTGGTGGCGGCGAGATCGGTGGAGACGCCACACCAGGTGTGATCAGGGAACACGGTGGCAAAGGAGTTCGAGACCGGCACAAACTCCAGTCCGTGCTGAATCAACTCAGGGCCATGTGTCTCGAAAAATGTCGATCCGGCAAAGAGCGACAGGTTCATTGCCGCCCAGTCGTGGCGAAAGCCGGGGAGAGTGTAGTCGCCGGTCTTTACCGCGCCGCCCGCCACAGATGCCTGTTCGAACAGGCCAACACGCCAGCCACGCACCGAGAGGTGCAGGGCTGCAGCAAGAGTATTGTGGCCCGCGCCGACAAAGACTGCATCGTAGGAATCGGACATCTCGTGTCTGACTATGGCAAAGATGAGAAAGTGTGTCTTCGCATCTGGCTCTTTCCGGTTCAGCGTTTACCGGTCTGGTGGCCAGGGTGTGAGGCGTCGGCCTGTTTTTCCGCTGGAGCGGGCGGGGACGTTTTCTCGTCGTCGGTAGGCTCCCGTTCTCATGGCCGCCCCTGTCTCGAACGGTGAGGAGCTCGAGCTCCACGTTGACTCGCTCGCCTTCGGCGGCAACGGTGTCGCGCGCCTCGACGGCTTCGTCGTCTTCGTGCGCCGTGCGTTGCCCGGCGACACGGTGCGCGCCCGCGTGACCAAGGTCAAGCGCGGCTTTGCGGAGGCGACCGCACTCGAGATCCTCTCGCCGGGCCCCGACAGAGTCGTGGCGCCGTGCCCGCACTTCGGAGCGTGCGGCGGCTGCCGCTTCCAGGACTATGCCTACGAGCGGCAGCTCGAGTCGAAGGCTGCGCAGGTGCGCGATGCGCTCGTGCGCCTGGGCGGGATCATCGAGCCTCCGGTCGAGCCGATCGTGCCTGCCACCTCGCAGTACGGCTACCGCAACAAGCTGGAGTACTCGTTCACGCAGACGCCTGACGGACCGGCCCTTGGCTTCCATCGTGCAGGCCGCTGGGACGAGGTGCTGGCCCTCGAGGTGTGTCTGCTGACGACCGACCTCGGGAACGCGATCCGCGATGCGGTGCAGGGCTGGGCGCGCGAAGAGAATCTCGTCGCGTACGACCAGACCGATCAGAAGGGGTATCTCCGGCATCTCGTCTTCCGGGAAGGACGCAACACGGGGCAGGTGCTCGTGCAGCTCGTCACCGCGAAGGGCAAGAAGTTCGAGGAGGGCTACCTCGTCGAGGTGCTGCGCAAGTTTCCCGAGGTGCGCTCTATCCACTGGGCCGTCAACGAGACCCCGGCGGAGATCACGAATCTGCCGACGGTGCTCCTGTGGGGCGAGGATGCGATCGAGGAGGAGATTCTCGGCCTCCGGTTCCGCGTGCGGCCAAACGCCTTTCTCCAGACGAACACCGAGATGGCCGAGACGCTCTATTCGATTGCTCGCGAGTTCGCGGGGCTCACCGGCACGGAGACGGTCTACGACCTCTATTGCGGCACGGGCACGATTGGCCTCACGCTCGCCCCCGATGCGCTGACGGTGTGGGGCGTCGAGATCTCCGAGGAGTCGGTTGCGTGTGCGATCGAGAACGCCGAGCTGAACGGGATCACGAATGCGGCCTTCTTCGCGGGCAACGTCTCGCTTGCGCTCGAGGAGCTCCACGAACGCGCCGGTGCGCCGGATGTCCTCGTCGTCGATCCTCCGCGTGCCGGTCTCGCTGGGAAGGCACTGCGGCGGCTGGCTCGCTTGCACGCGCCGCGCATCGTGTACATCTCGTGCAACCCGACGACGCTCGCCTCGGATCTGAAGGTGCTCCGCGAGGACTTCGGCTACGAGCTTCGTCGCTGTCGCCCGGTGGACATGTTCCCTCACACGCCGCACATCGAGACGGTCAACCTGCTCGAACGCGTCGCGCCCGCCGCGGACGCCGCTCCGCCCGACGCCGCCTAGTCGCGAATCTCGAACCCGCGCTCGCGCCAGGCCTTCCAGAGCAGGTCGGCGTTCGGCACCAGGAATCCGAACGCGACGGCGGGGAGTGCAGGCAGGCCGTTGAGATCGAAGGCGTCGGTCGCGAGCAGCGTCAGCGTGAGTAGGCCGACCATCGAGATCCACGTCCAGCCCACGCGCAGCGCGAAGCGGTCTGCTGCTGCGAGAAAGAGTGCAAAGAAGAGGATGTCGGGAGGGCCGATGTTGGCCGATCCCTCCTCTCCCGGCAGTCGGAACGCGATGGAAACACGGTCGAAGAGGCTCGGCTGCTCCGACACGATGTACTCGGTTGGGCCTCGCCAGACCGAGAGCACGTCCACCCAGGGAACGACGACGGCGACGAGCACGACCCACGACAGCGCCTCGAAGACGGACATGAACCAGAAGCCGACGGCTGTCAGGGCAAGGAGTTTCGCGACGTTGAAGAGCGAGTCGAAGCCGGCCACGTAGAGCAGGAACGAGAGCGCCACGAGAGCCGCTGCGACGCCGGGAATCCAGCGCGAGGCTGCTGCCGGGAGAGCGAGCCACGGCACCGAGAAGGTAACCGGCAGCACGAGGAAGGCCACGACCACGATGTCCGGCCAGTGCCCCACGTCGGGCAGCACGCCGGCCCCGGCGTCCCAGGCAACGAGAAGGGCGGCGACGGCAGCGAGCAGCACTGACCGTCGAGGGCTCAGTACGGCGGCAGCTCCGCCCACCACGGCCCGAGCGCCTTGAACGCGTTCCAGAAGGCTGTCTTGGCGGCCTGGTCGTCGAGCGCTCCGTCGATGTCGGGCGTCACGATCGCCTCGATCGTTGGCGTGAAGCGGTGCAGGACTCCCATCTCCAGGCCGCCCAGGGGGTCGGCGAGCGGGAACTCGAGGCCGTCGAGGAAGCATGTCGAGGCGTCGCCCATCACGATCAGGAGTTTCGGCTGGACGATGTGCAGCTCGCGTGTCAGCCACGGAGTAGCCTGCGTGTTGTCCTCCGTCCCGAACTTGAGGCAGTTCGTCCCGTAGATCCCAAGCGGGTCAACGTCGAGGCGCTGCAGCGACTTGAGGAGCGCGTTCCCCGAGCGGCCGAAGAAGGCGACACCCTCTGCGATCTCCGCCTGCTGCGGCGTGTGCTTGAGCAGGAAGATGTCCGCCAGCGGATGCCCGGATCCGAGCACCGGAACGTGGGTCTCGTCGGCGATGGCGAGGAGCTCGTGCTGCAGCTCGTTGATCTCGCTGATCGCCTTGCGGAGATAGCGTTCGTAGATTTCGTCAGTGGGCGTGGCGGTAGACACGGGTGTCCCGATTACCTTCTGCTCTAACGGACCTTCTCCTTGACCTGGGCGGCCCATTTCAGTGATTGCAGGTAGGCAAGAGACTTCGGCCGTCGTAGCACCTCGGCGCTGCGGAGCGACAACAGGAACTCCTCGGGGCCGTTGAAACGGCGCATCCGGAGGGCGCCCGTGCCGACGCCCTGGAGGACATGCGCGTCGGACCCTGCGCCGGCGAGCAAACCGTACTTGCGCTGGAAGCGGAGCGCCTCGTCGTTGTAGGCCTCGAACAGGAGTCTTGCGTTGTAGACCTCGAGCACGTCGATGTCGGCGATGTGCCGCAGCAGCGTCGCGGCCGACGGGATGGCGTGCATCCGGTCGAAGGGGTGGGGGATGTAGACGATTCCGTCCTGTTCACGGATTGCTGCGATCGTCTCGGCGAAGGTCATCCCGCGTGGGATCTCCGTGTGCAGGAAGAGGCCGATCACCTCACCCTCGCTGTCGGTCTTCACCTCCTCGCCGGGAATCACGATTAGCTTCCGTCTCCGGGCGAGCTCCACCACCTCGAGCGCTCCTGCGAAGACGTTGTGGTCGGTCACCGCAATGGCTCCGAGGCCCTCGGCCTCGGCGTGGTGGACGAGAACCTCTGGTTCGATAGAGCAGTCGTGCGACCGGCTCGTGTGCATGTGGAGATCGACGATGATCCAGTCGCGCTCACCGAGCAGATCGGCGTCAGGAGTCGGGCCAGATGAAGACGGGCGTCGGCGGCCTGCGGCCTTCGAGTAGACCTGTTCGAGCCGCTCGGCCAACCTGTCGAAGTCGGCGAGCACGCCCCGGAAGCGAGCGTCTGCCCCTGCGCGTGTTCGCAGCGCCTCGTCCCTCGCGAGCAGCGCGACGGCTGTGGCCGCGAGCTCCGGTTGTTCCTCGAGCCCGGTGGGCTCCGCGATCGCACAGCCGCATGACTGCGCCTCGAGGTGGAGACGAGAGCTGCCACCGGGAACCGGGACGAAGATCGCCGCCTCGGCAAGAAAGGCCCGTCGTGTGTCGGGTTTCACGAGCGAGCGTGCGCGCGCACGCTCTCGGAGTGCGGCGGGGATCGCCGGCCGGCGGGTGAGGTGCGCCGTCCGGGCGAGGACGACCTCCCACCCCGGGAGTAGCGGCAGGAGCCGGAGAACCGCCTTCGCGACTGCGCTCTGGCCGGGTGCAAGCTCGACGACGATGATCTTGCGTTTCCTGCCCGGCACGAAGTCCGACGAGTTGACTCCGATGGAGACCTTCTCGTAGTCACCGGGGAAGCGCTCCGACGCGCGCAGGATCGCCTCCTCGGAGGTACCGAGTAGCACGTCAACCCGGGCGAGCAGCTTGACGCGCTGGTTCTTCCGTGGCGGCACGGCGATGCGTTCGGTCGAGAAGAACGTCGCCGCTGTCGTCGTCTCGGCCTCGAGGAGTGCTGTGGAGGAGAGGCTCGAAACGCCGGGCTCGAAGCCGTGCACGACATCGAACGACCCGAGCGCGAGTGCCGCCGCGAGGTTGGCGCGAACGCCCATCGGCAGCGCCGTACGCTCCGTCAACGATGTCGGCACCGCTGCTCCGATCGCGACAACCTCGCCGATCACGCCGCGTTGCAGCATCCGCCGGCCCTCGAGGAGATCGCCGGCGCGTGAGGAGGGCGCGACGATGGTCACCTCATGGCTCCGTCGGCGCAGCGCGGCTGCCGCACCCCGGACGTGCTCGTTCACGTCGTGCGGCTGTGACCACGAGAAGGGTGTGACGAGGCAGATCCGAAGGGTCATGGCCCTTCCGATTCTAGCCTTGGCCGGTTGCAGCTAGTGTGTCTCTATGAGTGACGTGACAATCCAGGTACGCGAGAACGGGCCGCTGAAGGTCACCGGTCCGATCACTATCCTCGATGCAAAGGGCGTTCCATTCGAACTGCCGCCGGGAACCTCGGTCGTGCTGTGTCGCTGCGGCCACTCGAAGAACCAGCCGTTCTGTGACGTGACGCACCGAGATGTCGGCTTCGAGGCCGACGACGCTGCACCCCGCGCCACCTAGCTCTCCACCCGCGTGGCGGGAGTGAACAGCCACCCGTGGGTGGCCATCCACTGTCGCCTTCGTCCTTCTACGCCTTCGTTGCCGTACGGCCCTTCTTCGCGGTCTTGAGGCCGTACTGCTTGATGAACGTCTCCGTGTTCCGGTGCGCCTCGTCGTCCACGATCTGAACGGGCGGCGACTTCATGAGATAGCTCGACGGCCCCTCGAGCGCGCCCGAGATGCCGTTGTTGAGCGCGAGCTTCGCCATCCGGACGGCGTCGATCACGATACCGGCCGAGTTCGGCGAGTCCCAGACCTCGAGCTTCAGCTCCAGGTTGAGCGGGACATCGCCGAAGGCTGTGCCCTCCATCCGGATGTACGCCCACTTGCGGTCGGTCAGCCACGGCACGTAGTCTGACGGCCCGACGTGGACGTTGCCCTCGCCGAGGTCGTAGTCGAGCATCGAGGTGACGGCGTTCGTCTTCGAGATCTTCTTCGACTCCAGGCGCTCGCGCTCCAGCATGTTGCGGAAATCCGAGTTGCCGCCGACGTTCAGCTGCATCGTGCGGTCGAGGTGGACGCCGCGCTCGCGGAAGAGGCTCGTGAGCACGCGGTGCGAGATCGTTGCGCCGACCTGCGACTTGATGTCGTCACCGATGATCGGTACACCGGCCTGCTCGAAGCGCCTTTGCCAGTAGGGCTCACGGGCGATGAAGACCGGCATGCAGTTGACCATCGCGACCCCAGCCTCCAGGATCTGCTCGGCGTACCACTTCGCCGCTGCCTCGGAGCCGACCGGAAGGTAGTTGACGACGACGTCGGTACCCGTCTCCCTCAGGATCTTGACGATGTCCACGGTCTCCCCTGGAGCCTTCTCGACCACCTCGGAGAGGTACTTGCCGATGCCGTCGTGCGTCATGCCGCGCGACACCTTGATGCCGGTCTTCGGCACGTCCGAGAACTTGATCGTGTCGTTCGGGTGCGCCCAGATAGCGTCGGCGAGGTCCTCCCCGACCTTGCCCTTGACGACGTCGAACGCCGCCGTGAACTCGATGTCGGAGATGTGGTAGCCGCCGAGGTCTACGTGCATGAGTCCGGGGACGAAGGCATCACGGTCGGCGTCCTTGTAGTACTCGACGCCTTGGAGGAGGGAGTTGGCGCAGTTGCCGACGCCGACGACGGCGACGCGCACCTTGTCCTTCTGACGGGTGGCGTTCTTTGCTCTGCCGTTGGTAGCGGCCATGGATATGTCCTTTCCGCGGCCGCCCCCGAAGGGGACAGACCTGTTGCGATTGGATTCGAAGGAGACGCCGAGCTCATCGGAGAGCGCGGCGAGGATGACGTCGTTCGTGTTCGAGCCGATCCGAAACGCCTCGGCCTGGATCGTGGTCTTGAGATCCTCGGGCATGCGGAGTAGCACGACGGGGCTCGAGCCCGGCAACGGGCTCCTACGGTTCGTCGGTACGTAGTCGACGCCGAAGGCGGTGGCGAGAATACCGACCGCGACGTCGTTGAGGCTGGCACCCCGGCGGGCCGTCTCACGGACGAGAGCCTCCTTGATGGAGGACGGGGCTCGAACGAGGACTCCCTTTCGTGCAGAAGCGCTAGCAGTCAAAGTGCTAGCAGTCTAGCGCGAAGAGACGGATGACAGGAACGGACTGCGGCTGTACTACGCCGCGGCGAGCTCGCGCAGTTGCCGTCGCACGAACAGGATCCGCTGGAACACCGTGATCCAGGCCATCGCAGCAAGGGCGTAGATCGGCCATTGCAGCCAGCCCCAGGGGGCGATCGCGAGCCCGACGGAGATCAGCGCCACGCGTTCGACCCGTGAGCCGAAACCGACATCCCCGCGCAGCCCGAGAGCCTCCGCCTTGGCGCGCGTGTACGAGACGAGGAACGATCCGATTACGGCGGCGAAGGCTGCCACCAGCGCGATGTCATTACCCTCGCGCGCGAACACGAGCCCGATCGCGGCGAGCATTGCCGCCTCGCCGAGCCGGTCGAACGTCGAATCGAGGAAGGCACCGAACACGGTGCCCTTGCTTGCCGCGCGAGCGAGGGCACCGTCAAGGATGTCAGCGACGGAGCCTACGAGGAAGAGGCCGCCGCCGAGCCAGAAGAACAGTTTCGGGTTGCGTGCTTCGAAGCCGACGAGCACGGCGCCGGCGAGGCAGAGCGTGACACCGGCCATCGTCAGCATGTCCGGTGTCAGCTTCGTCTTCGCGACACCCGTCATGGAGCGTTGTAGGATCTGCCGTGCGGCCTGGGTGTACTCCTGCTTGACTCGGTCGAGTTCGCTCGTCTTGGTTCTACCCCTGCCCGTGTTGCTCATGGAATCTTTGCCGGACGCCAGTATGAGAAGATGCGACGGCGAAATAGCAGGAGTCCCACAGCGACGCCGAGGACGACACCGGCGAAGACGTCGAGCCAGTAGTGGTTGCCTGTGGCCATGACCGAGAACCAGACCCACACCGGCCAGATCATCCAGAGCACGCGAACGAGCAGGCTGCGGCAGACGCCGACCATGACGACGGCGACGATGAGAGAGTCCATCGAGTGGAGGCTCGGCATTGCCGCGTACGGGTTTGCGGTGAGCGCGACCAGCCCCGACTCATGATTGACGCCCGAGTGCTGCGCCAGCGTATCGACGAAGCCCCACTCGGGGAAAAGCCGAGGCGGCGCCGTCGGGACGATCATGTAGCAGACCAGGCCGACGAGATTTGCCGCGATGAGCCAGTTACGGAAGCCGGTGAAGCGCTCGTGATGTTTGAAGTAGACCCAGAGGAGCGTGCAGAGGACGACGGCGAACTGGGAGAGCCAGTAGGTGTACACGGTCGCGGTGACGAGTAGAGAGGAGGAGTCAACGAGTCGCTGCAGCGCCGGCTCGAACAGCGTGCCCGACCACGCCTCGATCCGAATCACGTGAATCCCGTTCAGGAACGCCGTACCCACGTCACGATCGGCCACCCCGCGCGCCAGTTGGTAGACGGCGTAGAAGATGAGCCAGAAGGAGAACTGGGCGACGAGATGAAGCCAGCCGCGCGGCAAGCGGCGGCTGGCGGTCTGGGCATAGCTCGTCATTCGCCGAAGTCTAACGAGAGGGGATGACTCTCTCTACCCCCTGCCGGGGCGCGTACGTCAGCCTCCGATGTAGGACATCTCGACCCGGGGCAGTTCGGTCGTCCGCGATGAGCGTTCCTCGGAGTAGCGGTCGGCCCGGCGGCTCCAGACACGTCCGATCATCGCGTGGATCTCGGCGTCATCGGCGCCGCCGCGGACGAGGGCGCGGAGGTCATGGCCTTTCGCCGCAAACAGACAGGTGTAGAGCCGTCCCTCGGCCGAGATCCGGGCCCGGCTGCAGTCTCCGCAGAACGGTTGCGTGACGGATGCGATCACGCCGATCTCGCCGCTGCCGTCGCGATACCTGAAGCGGCGGGCCACCTCACCGCGGTAGTTCTCCTCTGCCGGTTCGAGCGGAAGCTCGGCAGAGACGAGCGACACGATCTCTGCGGCAGGGACGACATCGTCCAGTCGCCAGCCGTTCGTGGCACCAACGTCCATGTACTCGATGAAGCGGAGGATGTGACCGCTGCCACGGAAGTGGCGTGCGAGCGCAACGACCTGGTCGTCGTTGACCCCGCGTTTCACGACCGCGTTGACCTTTACCCGGAGGCCGGCGGCGGCGGCGGCGGCGATTCCGTCGAGCACCCGGGCCACCGGGAATCCCACGTCGTTCATCGTGCGGAAGGTGGCGTCGTCGAGTGAGTCGAGGCTGACGGTGACGCGGTCGAGACCGGCTGCGACGAGCGCCTCCGCCTTCTGTGGCAGCAACGCGCCGTTCGTCGTCAGTGCGACGTCGAGGCCGCCGAGTCCGGTGAGACGACCGACGAGCAGCTCGAGGTCGCGGCGCAGGAGCGGCTCACCGCCGGTGATCCTGATCTTCCCGACCCCGTGCGCGACGAAGGCCCGCGTGAGCCGCTCGATCTCCTCGAAGGAGAGCAGTTCCTTCCTGTCCATGAAGCGGTAGCCGCGGCCGAAAACCTCTTTTGGCATGCAGTAGACGCAACGGAAATTACAGCGGTCGGTGACCGAGATCCGCAGATCGTGGAGCGGGCGGCCCAGCGTGTCTCTTGTCGTCGTGGCTGCAGTCATCCCGTCGCAGCGTACCCAGTCTCCGGGGGCCGATGTTGGTGTTTCACCCGGGTACCGCACGGCAGTACTCTGCCCGGATGCTGCTTCGTCACTTTCCGCCCTTTCTCGCCACCCGCTTCGGACTCTCGCCGGTCGTCCTGGAGCCGTTCGCCTGGCACTCGCTCTGCGTTCTCCCGCGCTGTGGGCTCGTCGCACGTGTCACGGCCGTCGTGCTCCTCGCAGAGCGCCTCGGTTTCGTCGGGGGCGCGGGCTGCGCGATCATGCTGGCCGGGATCCTTACGTCCGAGCCGGCGGCGGCCGTCGTGCTCCGCCGTCTCGCGCGGAGAACACCGGAAGTCGCCTGATGGACGCAGTCGTTCTCGCCCTCTGCTCTGCGGCCCTGTTCGGGGGTATGAGCGTTGCTCTCCGGTCTGCGCTCGCACGCGGAGTCGATCCCTTCGTCGGCGCCCTCTGGAGCGTGGTTCCGGCGGTCGGTGTCACCCTCGTCGCCGCGGCAATCGCGGGAAACTGGAACGTCGCCGCCGTGTGGCCGTTTGCCCTCGCGGGGATTCTCGGCCCGGGCGTGGCACAGATCCTCTTCGTCCTGGCCGTGCGTAACGCGGGCCCTGCCCGCGCGTCGGCAACGGTCGGGGTGGCGCCGCTCTTTGCCGTCTTCTTCGCCGTGGTGCTGCTCGGCGAGCCGCTCGTCGCCGGCATCGTCGCCGGTGTCGTTCTCATCGTGACGGGCGGCATCCTGCTCGTGAGCGAGAGCCACCGGCCAGGTCACGTGAAGACCATCGGCCTTGTCTTCGCCGTCGCTGCCGCGGGCACCATCGCCTCGCGCGACACCTTCGCCCGCTGGCTTGCCGTGGACGCGGACGTCTCGCCCGAGCTTGCGATCAGCGCCACACTCCTTGCGGGAGTCCTGACGATCCTGATCGTCGTGCTCGTGAGTCGCCGGCCGCTCAGCCTGCGGTCGCTGCCGCCCTTCGTGCCGGTGGGCATCATGTTCGGGCTCTCGTATGTCTCGCTCTACGAGGCGGTCTTCCGCGGCCGGCTCAGCGTCGTCGCCCCGCTCGTCGCTACCGAGTCGTTGTGGGCGATCGGGTTCTCGGCCCTCTTTCTCAGGCGCATCGAGGGCGTCGGCCGGCGCCTCGTGGTGGGAGCGCTCTTCGTCGTCGCCGGTGGGGTCGCGATCGGTCTCTCTCGGTAGCCGACGGTGACGGCTGATATCTGATATGATCTCTATCAGATTTACCTTAGTCACTAACACTTAGAATTAGGAAGGGACGTATTTTAGATGGCAAAGACAATCGGTATCGACCTGGGAACGACAAACAGTTGCATGGCCGTCCTCGAGGGTGGCGAGCCGACCGTTATCCCGAACGCCGAGGGCGGGCGCACGACGCCCTCCGTCGTTGCATTCGCGAAGGACGGCCAGCGGCTCGTCGGGGCTCCTGCCCGGCGACAGCAGGTGACGAACCCGCAGAACACGATCTCCTCGATCAAGCGCTTCATGGGGCGCAAATGGGAGGAGGTCTCCGACGAGATGACGATCGTCGCCTACGAGGTCGTCCAGGGCGAGAACGGTGACGCACGCGTCGTTGCCGACGACAAGCAGTCGGCTCCGCCGGAGATCAGCGCGATGATTCTGCAGAAGCTGAAGGCCGACGCCGAGGCCTTCCTCGGAGAGCCGGTCACCGACGTCGTCGTGACCGTGCCCGCCTACTTCAATAACGCGCAGCGCGAGGCAACGAAGGACGCCGGGAAGATTGCGGGACTCAACATCGTCCGCATCATCAACGAGCCCACCGCGGCCGCGCTCGCCTACGGCCTCGACAAGGAAGGTACGGAGCAGACGATCCTCGTCTTCGACCTCGGTGGCGGCACGTTCGACGTGTCCGTGCTCGAGCTCGGCGACGGCATCTTCGAGGTGAAGTCCACAAACGGCGACAACCACCTCGGCGGTGACAACTTCGACAAGGTCGTCGTGGACTGGATGACCGCCGAGTTCAAGAGAGATCAGGGCATCGATCTCGCCGCCGACAAGATGGCGCTGCAGCGGCTCTACGAGGCGGCCGAGAAGGCGAAGATCGAGCTCAGCTCGACGATGACGACTCAGATCAACCTGCCGTTCATCACCGCAACGGCGGAGGGACCCAAGCACCTCGACCTGCAATTAACGCGGGCGAAGCTGACCGAGCTGACGAGCGAGCTGCTTGCGCGGACGGTCGGCCCCACCAAGCAGGCTCTCGTCGATGCGGGGGTTGACGCCTCCGGCATCGACCACGTCATCCTCGTCGGCGGAATGACCCGGATGCCGGCGGTGCAGGAGCGCGTGACAGAGCTCCTCGGCAAGGAGCCGCACAAGGGCGTCAACCCCGACGAGGTCGTGGCAATCGGCGCGGCGATCCAGGGCGGTGTCCTCAAGGGTGAGGTCAAGGACGTGCTGCTCCTCGATGTCACCCCGCTCTCGCTCGGGATCGAGACGAAGGGCGGCGTGATGACGAAGCTGATCGAGCGCAACACGACGATCCCGACCCGCAAGTCCGAGACGTTCACGACGGCCGAGGACAACCAGCCGTCGGTCGAGATCCACGTGCTCCAGGGTGAGTCGGAGATGGCCGGGTTCAACAAGACGCTCGGCAAGTTCCAGCTCGTCGGCATCGCGGCGGCCCAGCGTGGGTTGCCGCAGATCGAGGTGTCGTTCGACATCGACGCGAACGGGATCATCCACGTCGCTGCCAAGGACACCGGCACCGGCAACGAGCAGCAGATCAAGATCGAGGGTGGCTCGGGCCTGTCGGAGGAGGAAGTGCAGCAGATGGTGAAGGACGCCGAGGTGCACGCCGAGGAAGCGCACAGGCTGCGCGAACTCGCCGACGCGAAGAACATCGCGGAGACGCTCGCGTACCAGACCGAGAAGTCGCTCGAGGAGCATCGCGACAAGCTCGAGGCCTCGGACGCAGCGACACTCGAGGGCCGGGTGATGGAGTTGAAGCAGGTGCTCGAGAGCGGTGATCTCGCGACGATTCGTGAGAAGACCGAGGCACTCAACGAGGCAGCCCAGCCTCTCGCCCAGGCGCTCTACGCGGATGCACAGGCAGCGTCGGCTTCCGGGGCAACCGACAACGGCGGCACATCCGTCACCGATGACGAGATCGTCGAGGACGCCGACTTCGAGGTGATCGAGGAAGACGAGACGGCGGCGAAGACGTGACCGACGAGCGTGTCGGCGACGCCGCGACCGAGGAGGTGCCCGAGTTCGACGACGCCGACACCATCGAAGTCGAGGTCGAAGCCGAGGTCGAAGCCGAGGTCGAGATCGAGATCGAGGTCGCGCCACCCCTGTCGGAGCTCGAGGTCGCCGAGGCCAAGCGGGACGAGTATCTCGGCGACCTGCAGCGACTCGCCGCCGACTTCGACAACTACCGCAAGCGGGCGATCCGCGACCAGCACGCCTTCGCAACCAGGGCCTCCGAGCGTCTCGTGACGAAGCTCCTGCCCGTGCTCGACGATCTCGAGCGCGCTCTCGCGGCGGCTGCCGACCACGAGGAGGCGAAGGTGATCGCGGGTGTCGAGATGACCCGGTCGGCGCTCGCAGCCACTCTCGCCTCCGAGGGGCTCGAGGAGATCGAGGCCGAGGGCGCTTTCGACCCACACGTGCACGAGGCGCTGCTCGCCCAGCCTGTCGAGGGAGTCGAGCCCGGTTCGATCGTGCAGGTCGTCCAGCGGGGCTACCGGCTCGGCGACGCCGTGCTTCGTCCCGCTCGCGTGATCGTGGCGGAGTAAGCGTGGCGCGCAGCCCGTACGAGGTGCTCGGGGTGACGAAAACAGCGACCGACGACGAGATCAAGAAGGCGTATCGCAAGCTGGCCCGCGAGAACCATCCCGATGCGAATCAGGGCGACGCCGCGGCCGAGGAGCGGTTCAAGGAGATCCAGGGCGCCTACGACACGCTGTCTGATGCCGACAAGCGCAAGCAGTACGACACCTTTGGCGCGGGTGGACCGCGCGGTGGTGGGCCGGGGCAGGGTGGGTTCGGTTACGAGAACGTTGACCTCTCCGACCTCCTCGGTCAGTTCGGGGGCATGTTCGGCCGCGGTGGCCGCGGGCGGAGGGGGAGGTCACAGCCGCAGCGTGGTGCCGACCTCGAGTCGCGTGTCAGCCTGTCGTTCGAGGATGCCCTTGCCGGAGCGCAGGCCAGGGTTCCCGTCGAGGTCGAGGCCGCGTGTCATGCGTGTCATGGCACCGGTGCCGAGCCGGGCACGGCACCGGTCGGTTGCCCGCGGTGCGGCGGCTCGGGCAACGTCTCCGACTCGCACGGTCTCTTTGCACTGTCCCAGCCATGCCCGCAGTGCCGCGGAAACGGCGTCGTCGTCGAGAAGCCCTGTAAGACCTGCCGTGGCGCCGGGCACGAGCGCGTGACGAGGAAGTACGCGGTCAAGATTCCCCCGGGGGCGAAGGACGGCACGAAGGTGCGGCTCAAGGGCAAGGGCGAGCCCGGAGCCAACGGTGGGCCTGCGGGCGATCTCTTCGTCGTCGTTTCCGTTGTGGCCTCCACGCTCTACGAGCGCCGCGACGCCGACCTCGTGCTCGACGTGCCGATCACCTACCCGGAGGCAGCGCTCGGCGCGACGGTCGAGATCCCGACCCCGGAGGGCCCTGTCAATCTGAAGATTCCGGCCGGCACCGAGAGCGGGAAGCTCCTGCGGGTCAAGGGCCGTGGCGCACCCCGGCTGAAGGGTGGCGGGAAGGGAGACCTCCTCGCGCGCATCCGTGTGACGGTGCCGCAGAAGCTGACGAAGGCCGAGAAAGAGGCGCTCGAAGGGTATGACAGGGTGCTCCGTGAGCGGCCCCGCGACCGGGCGTTCAACGAATGAGCAACAGGCCTCGCTTCATGATCTCCGTCGCCGCCGAGCTCGCCGGTATGCATCCCCAGACGTTGCGTACCTACGAGGCGAAGGGCCTCGTCACGCCCGGACGAACGCCGGGTGGAACGAGGCTGTACTCGCAGCAGGATGTGGAGCGGCTCCAGTTGATCCAGCAGCTGACGACGAAGCTCGGACTCAACCTCGCCGGCGTCGAGCACGTCCTCCGGCTCGAGGACGAGTTGCGCCGCGTGAGGTCGCGGATGGCACAGCTCGAGGCGCAGCTCCGAACCGAGATCCACGAGACACACCGGCAGTACCGCCGCGAGGTCGTCCTCTACCGCCCAAAACCGCCGGCCAGAAACCCGTAGGGGCGGTACCTGGCCCGCCCGACCGACCGACCGACCGCCCGACCGCCCGCAAAGGAAGGATGACGCGATGGACTTCAACAGGCTGACGATCAAATCGGGCGAAGCAGTGACCCGCGCTCAGGACATTGCGCGGCAGGCCGGGAACCCCGAGCTGACGCGCGACCACCTTGCAGCGGCGCTCCTCGAGCAGGATCTGCCGCGCACGCTGCTGCAGCGAGCCGGTGCCGACCCGGGTGCGACCCTGGCCGAAGCCGAGGCACACGTTCGGGCACTTCCGTCGGTCTCCGGCTCGAACGCGCAGCCGCAGGCTGCCGTGTCGTTCCGGAAGGTGCTCGATGACGCGTTCGACGAGGCGCGCAGGCTCGACGACGACTTCGTCTCGGTCGAGCACCTGGTGCTTGCGCTCGAGATCGTTCCCCGCGATGCCCTTCTCGGTGCGTTGAAGGAGGTGCGTGGGGCGCAGCGGGTGACGACGCAGGATCCCGAGGGAACCTACGAGGCGCTGACGAGGTTCGGTCGCGATCTCACCGCCGCCGCGGAGGACGGCAAGCTCGACCCGGTGATCGGCCGCGACGAGGAGATCCGCCGTACGATCCAGGTGCTCTCGCGCCGGACGAAGAACAATCCCGTCTTGATCGGGGAGCCCGGCGTCGGCAAGACCGCCATCGCCGAAGGGCTGGCGCAACGCATCGTTGCCGGAGACGTGCCCGAGGGGCTGAAGGGCAAGCGGGTCTGGGCGCTCGACGTCGGTGCGCTGATTGCCGGCGCGAAGTTCCGCGGCGAGTTCGAGGAGCGCCTGAAGGCCGTGCTGGCCGAGATCGTCGCCGCCGAGGGGCAGATCATCCTCTTCATCGACGAACTCCACACGATCGTGGGTGCGGGAGCGGCCGAGGGTGCGGTCTCGGCGGGGAACCTGTTGAAGCCGATGCTCGCCCGTGGTGAGCTCCGGGCCGTCGGCGCGACGACCCTCGACGAGTACCGCAAGCACATCGAGAAGGACCCCGCGCTCGAGCGGCGCTTCCAGCCCGTGCTCGTCGGCGAGCCCTCTGTGGCCGAGACGATCGCGATCTTGCGTGGGCTGAAGGAGCGCTACGAGGCGCATCACGGCGTCCGGATTCGCGACGCGGCGCTCAATGCCGCCGCAGTGCTCTCCGAGCGGTACATCACGGATCGCTTCCTGCCCGACAAGGCGATCGACCTCGTTGACGAGGCGGCGTCGAGGCTTCGGATGGAGATCGACAGCTCGCCGGTGGAGCTCGACGAGGCAGAGCGCCGTGTGACGCAGCTCGAGATCGAGTTGGCCGCGATGGCGAAGGAGACACCCACGGCGCGTGAGCCGCTCGAGCGGGAGCTCGCCGAGGCGAAGGCGCTTCGCGACGAGCTTGCCGCCCGCTGGGCCGGTGAGAAGGAGATCCTCGACCGCGTCAAGGAGATCACGAGAGAGATCGACGAGCTGCGAATGGAAGCAGAGCGTGCGGAACGGCACGGCGATCTTCAGCGCGTGGCCGAGATCCGCTACGGCCTGCTGCCGGCACTCGACGAGGAGCTCGCCGTCCGGGGCGAGGCCCTGAGCGCCGCCGAGCCGATGGTCAAGGAGGAGGTAGACGAGGACGACATCGCAGCCGTCGTGGCGGCGTGGACGAGGATTCCCGTCGACCGACTCCTCGAGGGCGAGGTGCAGAAGCTCGTACAGATGGAGTCGCGGTTGCGCAATCGCGTCGTCGGCCAGAAGGCTGCGATCGACGCAGTCTCGAACGCGCTCCGGCGTGCGCGATCCGGCCTGCAGGACCCGAATCGGCCGATCGGCTCGTTCATCTTCCTCGGCCCGACCGGCGTGGGGAAGACCGAGCTCGCGAAGGCGCTTGCGGAGTTCATGTTCGACGACGAGCGCGCGATCGTTCGGCTCGATATGTCCGAGTACATGGAGAAGCACACCGTCTCGCGCCTCGTCGGGGCGCCGCCCGGCTACGTCGGCTACGAGGAGGGGGGTCAGCTCACCGAGGCTGTTCGGCGTCGGCCCTACTGCGTGATCCTGCTGGACGAGATCGAGAAGGCCCACGCCGATGTGTTCAACGTCCTCCTGCAGCTCCTCGACGACGGGCGCCTGACCGACGGTCAGGGGCGGACGGTGGACTTTCGCAACACGGTGGTGATCATGACCTCGAACATCCGGTCGGACGCACACCTGATCGAGCACTTCCGGCCCGAGTTCATCAACCGGGTCGATGAGATCGTGGTTTTTGCGCCGCTCGACCGTGAGCAGATCGCAGTCATCGTTGGCCTGCAACTCGAGCGGCTGCGCGGGCGGCTGGCCGAGCGGAAGATCACGCTCGAGCTGTCGCCCGAGGCGGTCGAGCTGATTGCCGAGACGGGCTGGGATCCGGCCTTCGGAGCCCGTCCGCTGAAGCGCGCGATCCAGCGGCTCGTCGAGAATCCACTGGCGCTCGAGCTGCTCGAGGGCCGGTTCGGCGAGGGCTCGGCTCTCCGTGCTGTCGTGGACGGGGAAGCGATCCGGTTCGAGGCCGTCGCAATCCAGGCAGTCGCCTGATGTCCGAGGATCGCACGCTGCTCGACGTCCTTCTCGTCGCTGCGACGGAGCGCGAGCTCGACGGACGTAACGGGCTTGTATGCGGCGTAGGCCCGGTCGAAGCTGCAGCCGCAACGGCTCGTGCGCTTGCGCAACGCGACTGGGGAGCGGTGCTCCACATCGGCGTTGCGGGAGGACGCGGGCTCGAGAGCTGCTCGATCGTTGTCGGGAGCGAGGCGGTCTACTGCGATCTCGCTGCTGCGATCGATCTCAGCGATCGCGTCGAGGCCGACGACCGGCTGGTGGCAGCGGCCCGGCGGGCTGTCCCCGACGCGCGCATCCTCCCGATCGGCACGAGCGCCGCGGTGGGTGGGGTCAACCGAGGTTTCGTCGTCGAGGCGATGGAGGGGTTCGGCGTGCTCCGGGCTGCAGCGCTCGCCCGCGTGCCCGCTGTCGAGGTCAGGGCGATCTCCAACGAGATCGGCGAACCCGACCGCAGCAGGTGGCAGATCGACGACGCGATCGTTGCGCTTTCGTCTGTCGTCCCTGCCCTCGTTGCCTCGATTGCCTCCGTCCCGCGCCCGTAAAGGTACGGTCTGACGTGATGGCCCGCCCGCGCTACCCGGCGGCGAGTGGTGCGCTGCCGGCGCCGCTCTCTCCCGCAACCCGTACCGTCGGGCAACTCGTCGCCGAGACGTTGCATCTCTACGGGCGGCACTTCTTCGTGGCCTTGCCACTCGGCCTCGTGGTTGCGCTCGCCGATCAGGTGTCGCTCGGGCTCGATCTGTCCGGTCGCATTGCGGTGCTTCTCGTCGCCGCGCCGATCTTCAGCGCCGCGTTCGCGGCAGCGGCTGCACTCGCCGTGGAGAGCAGGCCCTCGCTCCGCACATGGGCTACCGCCGTGGGTATCGGCACCGTCGTCTTCCTCCCCGCCGCCTTTCTGTTTCCCTGGTTCGCTCTCGCTGCGATCGCTGTGCTGGCGCTCCTCGGTAATGCCGTGCCGGCCGTGGTGATCGAGCATCGTTCGCCTCTGGCGGCCCTGAGGCGCTCGCTCGAAGTGGCACGGGCCGATCTCCTCCATGCGCTCGGTGGGCTCGCGACCCTCGTCGTCATGTTCGGGATCTCCCGTCTCGCGATGGGTTTTCTCCTCCGACAGCAGGCCGACAACACCTTGCGGGTTGCGATCTTCCTGGCCGACACGGTGCTCGGCCCGGTGCTCTTCCTCGGCGGCGCACTCCTTTTCATCGACCTTGCGGCCCGCGTCGGCACAACGCGTGCGGAGCGCCTCGCCGCACGGTCCGCCGAGCACGCTGCAGCGAAGTAGGCGCTGCCGCGAGGAGGCTGCAGCGGTGTCCACGATCGAGGTGGCCCTGATGGGGAACGACGTGCCGGTGTCGAAAACGACTCCGGCTCAGGCGACGGCGAAACCCGTCGAGCGCTCGACGACGGTAAGCGGGCTGGACGGCAGCCCCGCCGCCGGATCCATGTTGAAGCCACCCGGTGCCACGTCGTTCGGCGTCCCGGGGTGGAAGAGGGCCGCGAGCAGCTGGATCTGGTCGCGGCCGACGCCGAGCTCGTACTGTCCGCCGCCGTAGGCACCTATCCCCTCGGTTGCGCAGTAGTCGTAGGCGGCGAAGAGCTTCGCCACCGACCCGAAGCGGGACGGCTTGATGTTGACGGTGCTCGGCGGCCACCGCAGAGCCTCGATGTCGGCGACCGAGTGGATCAGCGCATCCCAGGTGACCCGTGCGTTCTCGGGCTCGAGCATGACCTCGGTTTCAGGGGTCAGTGCGGGGTCTTCGAGCCATGCGTCGGGGAGCCCCGCGGCGATGCGTCGGATCAGGCCGGCGTCGGGCGCGGTGTCCACGCCCGTCCCGCGGTACTGGCCCTTGAAGTCCACGGTGTCAACGGCACCGGTCGCGGCCAGTTCCGCGATCAGTTCGTCCGACCAGTCGGGCGTCGCATCGAGCTTGAAGCGCAGGCCGGGGTAGAGGGCGAGCCAGGTGTGCAGGCGACCGGTGGTGGGCGGCTCGCCGAGCCGCATCGAGACGACGAACGTCAGCGGCTGCGCCTCACGGTTGACGACGGCGCCGAGAGATAGTCCCGCCTGCCGCAGCGCGAGGTCGAGCGCGGCGCTCTCGTAGGCCCAGCGCCTGTAGTCGAGATAGGCGTGCTGGTCGGGCTCGTGGTCGAAGAGCTCGAGCGTCTCGAGATGCTCCGAGAACGTGTCGAGCGTCCACCGGCCCCTGAGACCGTGGACAGCCCCTTGCGCCTGGGCGAGATCGTGCTCCGCAGCGTCGTAGGTGACGTCCTCGCCGAGGCCGTCCTCGCCGCCGCCTCGGAGGTGGATCAGCGTCGTCTTGCGCAGGAACGTGCTCGAGACCTGTAGCTCGAGGCCTTCCAGGCTGTAGCTCTCGACCGTGAGGGGCAGGTTGCGGACGGTGTCGTAGAGGCTCATTTGAGGGATCTCCTCAGAGGGTCGCATAGGCGGATGCAATTGCACCTGCGAGGCCGGCGTTCGCGACGATGAGATCGCGGTTCACGCGGCGGGTCTCGCCGTCGGAGTGCTCGTGCAGGTACGCGAGCACGAACGGTGTCACCGCCTGGCCGCTGGTGCCCTCGCGCGCGGCGGCGGCGACGGCCTCCTCGCGTTGCCGCCGATGCGCCAGTGGGCCTGGGCGATCCGCGCGATCTCGACAGCGTCCTCGGCACGCGCGGATACGGGCGG
>SHVL01000051.1 GCA_009694305.1 Thermoleophilia bacterium | reverse complement strand
AACGACCTTCACGCCTTCACCCAGTCAATTCTGAGAGGACGCTATGGAAATCGTACTGAAGGGCAAGCGGGTGCTTGTCACCGGCGGCGCCGACGGCATCGGGCGCGTCATGACGGAAACCTTCATCGATGCAGGAGCGAAGGTTCACATCTGCGACGTGGTGCCCGCGGCGATCGATGAGACGATGCAGGCGCTGGCGGTCACCGCCACGATGTGCGACGTCTCGGACATCTCGCAGGTTGACGCGTTGTTCACGGATGTGAAGAAACACCTCGGCGGCCTCGACGTGCTGGTGAACAATGCCGGCATCGCCGGGCCCACCGGGAAGGTCGAGGACATAGCCGCGCAGGACTGGGAGCGCTGCATCGCGGTTGACCTCAACGGCATGTTCTTCTGCACCCGCCTGGGCGTGCCCATGCTCAAGGAAGCGGGCGGTGGCAGCATCATCAACCTGTCATCCGTGGCGGGACGACTCGGCTTCCCCTTCCGCACGCCATACGCTGCAGCGAAGTGGGGCGTCGTGGGCTTCACCAAGAGCCTGTCAATGGAAGTCGGCAGCGACAATATCCGCGTGAACGCGATTCAGCCCGGCGTTGTCGAGGGTGACCGCATCAACCGCGTCATCGACGCCAAGGCGCACGCGATGGGCATCAGCTTCGAGGGGCAGAAAAAAATCTCGCTCGGGCCCGTCTCGATGCAGACGATGGTCAGCGCGCAGGACGTAGCCAACATGGCACTGTTTCTGGCGAGCGATGCGGGCAAGCATGTCACCGGGCAAGCGATCTCGGTATGCGCCGGCGTGGAGATGCTTGGCTAGCATAGCCCGGCGACCTCGTAGCGGATGAGCGGCTGACCACGTTCAGGAATTCAACGGATTCAAATCCCAAGGGGCATGCAATGGCAGCACCACAGAAGAGCGTAGTCATCTCCTGCGCCGTAACCGGCGCGATCCACACACCGACGATGTCGCCGTACCTCCCCATCACGCCCGCTGAAATCGCAGATGGGGCGATCGGCGCAGCCGAGGCGGGCGCGGCGATCGTGCACTTGCACGCCCGCATGCCCGAGGACGGCCAGCCCACGCAGGACACCGAAATCTTCAGGCAGTTCCTGCCCAAGATCAAGGCCGCTGCCGACGTCGTCATCAACCTGACGACCGGCGGCGCCTCCACCATGGCGATAGAGGAGCGCCTGCAACCGGCGCTCAAGCTCAAGCCCGAGGTCGCGTCGCTCAACATGGGATCGATGAACTTCGGCCTCTACGAGATGATCCCGCGCTACAAGAAGTGGCAGCACGAGTGGGAGCGCCCCTACCTGGACGGCTCGCACGACCGCATCTTCAAGAACACGTTCAGCGACATCGCCTACATTCTCGAATCGTGCAGCGGCAACGACACGCGCTTCGAGCTCGAGTGCTACGACATTGGCCACCTGTACACCGCCGCGCACTTTCTCGAGCGCGGCCTGCTCGAGCCGCCGCTATTCATCCAGTCGGTGTTCGGTATCCGCGGCGGCATCGGCCCGCACCCCGAAGACGTGCTGCACATGAAGAGCACCGCCGACCGCCTCTTCGGCGACCAGTACCTGTGGTCGGTGCTGGGCGGCGGCCGCAACCAGATGGGCGTCGCCACACAGTCCGCCCTGATGGGCGGCAACGTGCGGGTCGGACTCGAGGACAGCCTCTGGATCGGCAAGGGCGAGCTCGCAAAGAGCAACGCCGATCACGTCTTCAAGATCCGCGGGATCCTGGAGGAACTAGGGCTGGAAGTCGCGACGCCAGACGAGGCGCGGAAGATGCTCGACCTCAAGGGGAAGAACAACGTCAACTTCTGACACTCCTGCCCCGCTCCTTCGGCCGGCGTCGGAAGACCGTCGCCCTCACCTCCTGGTTCACGCCACAAGGCGAGACGCCGTGGAGCTGCGAAAACGAGAGCAGATCACCCACCCTGTGGTGGAAACCGCACATGCATGTGGTTCTCGTGGTTCGGGTAGGGGACGGCGACGCCGCCCGGGCCGTGCAGCCCTGTCCCGAAGCCGACGAAGATCACCTGTGCACCCGTCGCGATGAAGCGATCGAGGAGATCCTGGGCGAGACCCCGGTTCACCTGACTCGTCGCAATGGGCGCACTCAGGTGCCCGTCGAGCCGCGGATAGTAGACGTCCACGTCGAGGCCGTTCTGATGGGAGACGTGCTGATCCATCCGCCCGCCGTCGCGCAAGCTGAGATCGCCGATGACGACGCGTGGCGCGTCGGGATGCGCGTTGCGGTAGCCACCGACCACCGAGAGGATCGCCCGGATCATGTGCTCGTTGCCGTAGAGCCGATGGCGCAGGTTCGGAACGCTGTCGGTGTTCGGGTTCCACGTCACCCAGTCGGCCCCCACGAACGGGAGCCCGGTGCCGCTCACGAGACGACCGGAGTACGGAAGGCCGACCGACTCGGCGTGATGCCACTCGACGGTTTCGAACGCTGCAGTGTGCACCGAGAGCGCATGGGGCGAGATATCCGTGGGTGAAACCGGCGCCTCCGTCACCTCGAGACCGGCGAGACCGAACCGGAACGTCAGGCTCGGGGGATCCTCCTGGAGAAGACCGACCTGCTGTCCACCGCTCGCGGGCCGGAGCGCAGCAAACGACAGCATCGAGGCCGACCCGAGGACGAGAGCGACCGCCGGCACCGTGCGCGTCGTGAGGCGGCGCCGCCGCGCGTTCTGGGCTTCGAGCCGCCGCCGCCGGGAGGCTTCGAGCCCCGTTTCGGCCGGCGTCGAGAACGACGGCAGCGCCGGCAAATCGAGAGCGAAAGCCACGAAAGGCTGCCGCTGCTGTTCGCGGAACCAGAGCACCTCGGCCTCGAACCACACCTCGTCACGCCGCCAGCCCATGGACAGACACCCTTCGCCAACGGCACCGCGTGTCCTCCGACTCTCGAAACGCCCCGGTTGCGGCTCAGGCGCGGTCGAGGTACGCGCAGGGGCGGCCGTCGAACGGAAGCGGCGAGCGGCCGTAGCGGGTGACGAGGAGTGGAACGTCGCACGCATCCAGCTCGATCGTCGCTCCGAGCTCGGGTGGCGCGTCCGCAAGCTCGAGCAGCCTGTAGCCGTCCGCGGTCGGAGCAAACGCCACATACCCCTCGAGTGGTGACAGCGGAACCCGGCCGCCGATACGTGCGTCGGCCTCGAACAGCGCAGCACCGAGGAGCTCGATCGAGCGACCTGCGCCCTTCGCCCGCTTGCCGTGCTTCGCCGGTTTGTCGTGCTTCGCCGCCGAGCGCGTGAGCTTCTGGCCGAGCGAGGCAAGACCCTTACGGAGCGCGCGCTCCGTGACCCGCGCCTGCTCCTCACCGATCGCAGCCTGGGCCTCGATACGGCCCTCGAGCTCTCCCACCTTCGCGAGCAACTCCGTCGCGTCCCCTTCCGGGCCGGACTCCTCGAGTCGCACGAGCCGAGCACCGAACGAGGCGGCGACCGCCTCGATCTGAACCCCGAGCTCCTCGCTCCCGGCGAGGGTCGCCTGGATCTCGCTCTGCCGAAGGGCGAGCTCCTCGTTGACCCGCACCTCGAGCGACACTGTTGCACCGTGCAGTGACGCCAGAGCAGCTTCGGAGTCGGCCCTCGCACGCGCGAGCCCGGCGGCGTCTCGACTCTCGACCCCTGCGAACTGCTGCGCGATCAGGCTCTCTGTCTCGTCCTGCCGGGCCGTAATGCCTGCGGTCGTCTGCAGTGACTCCTCCACCCGTGCTCGCGTACCCGCCATCTCGTCACCCTGGGCGTGCAGCCGGGTCTCGAGCTCGGACACGTGCCTTTCGAGGCCCGCCCGGTCGGCCCGGCTCGCCGCGACCGCCTCGTCACGGCCCACGAGACCGTCGAAGCGGGAGACGACGTCCGCGAGTTGCTGGCTGAAATCGCCGACGAGACCAGTGATCCGGTCGTGTCCATCGAGTGCAGCGCGATCGATGCGCTCTGCCAGCTCGACTAGCCGCTCCGAGGGATCGGCAACCTCGGGCCGTGCCGCAACAGCCTCGAGCTCGACCCGGAGGTCGGCCGTCCCGGCGGCAAGGCTCTCAGCGGTCTCCGCAAGAGCCCGGCCCGCTTCATCCTGCAGTCGCACCTCGAGCTCGACGAGCCCTGCAACCGCCGACTCGACCGCCGCAAAGCGCGCTCCCGCCGCGAGTGCCTCCCCGGCCCGTGCAGCGTCGAACTGCGCAACGGAGCGGCTGAGATCGGTGACAACACAGCCAACCGATCCCATGCCCCGGAACCCTGCAGCGAGCTCGTCCACCCGCACGCTGACCTCCGACACGTCCTTCGCGCGGCGGCGGCGCAGCAACCCGCGCCTCCGCGCCGGAGGTTGTGGCGCCAGCAGACGCTCCTCGGCGGCCCTCAGCTCGAGCTCGAGTTCGGCAACCGCCGCATGATCCTCGGGCGACCACCCCTCTCCGGCACCGAGCGAAGACGGGGCACCGTCCGACGCTGCGTCGTCCCCGGCATCCGCCGGTGGTTCGCGTGGCTCCCAGTGCCTCGCGAGCGCTCCCGCCAGGTCGAGCCGGGTCACGTACTGCTGCTCGACGAGAATCTCTCCCAACCGCTCCCCGGATGTCCGCTGCACGTCGAGCGCTGCTGCGAGCTGTTCATCCGTAATGAGCCCGAGCTCCACGAACACCTCTCCTATCGGCCTCCGGTTCGCCGAGGGCGCCGGAGCGTCCGTCGGCCCTCCCGGCTCGACGAGCCACGTTGGCCCGTCCACGGCCTGCGATGCCACTTCCGGGTGTTCGAGGCCCTGCTCGGTGAGCACGCTCGTGAAGTCGAGTTGCGTGACACCGAACTGCTCGAGCAGGATCTGGCCCAGCGCACCGCCCGTCTCCTCCTGCACGGTCAGCGCCTGCTCGAGCTGCTCGTCGGTGAGAAGACTCAGCTCCACCAACCGCAAGCCGATCACGCGTGACTGGATGGCCGTTGTTTTATCCATGTCCTCGTTCATCGGTAAAAGAGGCAGGCTCGGGATCGTACAAAACGATGTACCAGGACTTTACACGGCAAACGAGGCTACCGGTGAGGGGCCAAACGGCTCCCGTGTCGCCCTTGCTGCACGGCGAAGCCAGGCTACGCACCGGCGAAACGGACGAGCGCGTCAACGACCGCCCGGAGGCGCCTGCCCTCCGAGGTCAGCGTGTACTCGACCCTGGGTGGCCGCGCGTCAACGACACGGCGCTCGAGAACGCCCGCCTCCTCGAGTTCGACGAGGCGCAGCGCAAGCGTCCGCGGAGGAATCTCACCCACGGACTGCTTGAACTCGTTGAAACGTGATGCACCCTCGTACGAGGCCCAGAGGATCGAAACGGTCCAGCGCCGTTCGAGGAGGCCCGCCGCCTGGCGGACCTCCTCGGGGACGGGCTGACACTGTCTACACCGGGACATCGAGCGACTGGCTCACCGGCTCGAGTGCGAGCTCGAGCACCTCCGACAGAGCCAGCACCGGATGGAACGTGATCACGTCACGGACGTGCTGCGGGACATCGTCGATATCCGCGCGGTTGCGCTCGGGGATGATCACGTCGGTCAACCCCGCTGCATGGGCTGCGAGCACCTTCTGCTTGAGGCCTCCGATCGGAAGCACGCGGCCCTGCAGCGTCACCTCACCGGTCATTCCGACGGTGTGCCTGACGGGCCGGCCGGTGAGCAGCGAGGCGAACGCCGTCGCCATCGTGATGCCCGCACTCGGTCCGTCCTTCGGGGTCGCACCGGCAGGAACGTGCATGTGGAAGGAGCGGTTCTCGAAGACGTCGTCGTCGAGACCGTAGTCTCCCGCCCTCGCGCGAACTGCCGAGAGGGCGATCTGGGCCGACTCCTTCATCACATCGCCGAGCTGGCCGGTGAGCACGAGCTTCTCCCCGCTCGGGATGCTCGTCGCCTCGACGAACAGCACATCACCACCGACGCCGGTGACTGCAAGGCCGGTCGCGACACCGGGGACTGCAGTGCGCTCCGCCGCCTCACGGAAGAACCGCTGCCGGCCGAGGGCATCGCGCACGACGTCGAGATCGACCGCGACAGGCGCCTCCACCGTCCCGGAGGCGATCCGCGTCGCCGTCTTGCGCAGGACCTTGCCGATCTCGCGCTCGAGCTGGCGGACGCCCGCCTCGCGGGTGTACTCCGAGACGATCGACTCGATCACCTCGTCGGCGACCGTCACCTCGCCCTCGCGCAGGCCGTTGCGCTCGCGCTGCCGCGGCCAGAGGTATCCGTTCGCGATCGAGACCTTCTCGTCGGTCGTATAGCCGTCGAAGCGAATCACCTCCATGCGGTCGAGCAACGGTGCGGGGATCGTGTCCGCCTGGTTTGCCGTTGCGATGAAGATCACGTCGGAGAGATCGACCTCGACATCGAGGTAGTGGTCGCGGAAGGTCGAGTTCTGGGCCGGGTCGAGCACCTCGAGAAGGGCAGCCGACGGGTCGCCGCGCCAGTCGGCGCCGACCTTGTCCACCTCGTCGAGCAGGATCACCGGATTCATCGTCTTCGCATCGCGCAGGGCACGAACGAGACGCCCCGGCAGAGCGCCGATGTACGTCCGGCGATGGCCCCGGATCTCGGCCTCGTCGCGGATGCCTCCGAGCGACATGCGGACGAACTCGCGGTTGAGCGAGCGCGCGATCGACTCGCCGATCGACGTCTTGCCCGTGCCGGGAGGCCCGATCAGCGTGAGGATCGCGCCTGACTTCTTGTCTACCTCTATCCCACGCTCCTCGCGCAGCTTGCGCACCGCGATGTACTCGACGATGCGATCCTTGACGTCCTCGAGCCCTGCGTGGTCGGCATCGAGCACCTCACGGCTGGCCTGCGGATCGAGGCGCTCCTCCGAACGAACACCCCACGGCACCGCCAGCAGCCAGTCCACGTAGCTCCGAATCGTCTGTGACTCGGGTGAGCTCTCCCCCATGCGCTCGAAGCGGGCGAGCTCGCGCTCGGCCTGCTCGCGCACATGATCGGGCATCGCCGACTCGGCGATCCTGGTGCGAAACTCCTCGACAACGGATGTCTCGTCCTCGCCGAGCTCCTTGCGGATCGAGTCGAGCTGCTTGCGCAGGATGAACTCGCGCTGCTGCTTCTCCATCCCCGTGTTGACGTCCTCGCGGATCCGACGGCGGATCTGCATCAGGGCGAGACGCTCGCGCTGGAACGTCAGCACGAGTTCGAGCCGCTCGGCGACGTCTACGGCCTCGAGGATCTGCACCTTCTGCTCGAAGGTGAGGTCGGGTGAGTAGCCGGACGTGTCGGCAAGCGCACCCGGATCCGAGATGGAGCGGACGAACGACGCAATCCGGCCGTCGTCGCCGCGCAGTTCGAGAATCTCCTCGACGACGGCGCGGTACTCGTTCTCGAGCGTGCGCAGTCCCTCGTCGGTCGGGGTGTCGTCGGCTTGCTCGTCCGCCTCGACGAAGAGCCGCCCCTGCGCATCGGTTTCGGCCGCGCCGGCAATCGCGCGATGCAGGCCGCTGAGCGCCACGGCGGTACCCCCGCCGGGCAGCAGAACACGGTCTGCCACCTCGGCCACGGTGCCGACCTTCGCGTACTCACCGTTGAGTTTCGGCACGAGCAACACGCGCTCCTCGTTGCCGACGTCGATCGTCAGGGTCACGTTCATGTTCGGGAAGACGACGATGTCTTCGAGAGAGACGAGCAAGAGTCTGCTCATGGCCGGATCACGCTCCTTGGCATCTCTGCCGGGTGGGTCAGATAGTTACTAGCTATATAAATTGTACCGATCTGTGCCTGAACCGCTCTCGCCCATGCCGTGACCGAGGCAGATTTAACGAAAACCGTACAAACCCGAGCGCCAACAAAGCGTCTCAGTTGTCGGAGTCCGGCTTCCCGAATATCGCCTCCCGGGGCCGGCCACCGTCTCGCTGTCGCGCACTCCGAGGGCGTGACAGTGAGCAATGGGTGCCCGCTTGCGGGCGCCCATTATTGGTTCTGCGGGCGGCCGCAAGCGGGCGACCATCATGTTGTCGGTGCCCGCTTGCGGGCGCCCATTATTGGTTCTGCGGGCGGCCGCAAGCGGTACGCCGTGTCAGCCCCGAAAGCGTCGTACCGCCGCTTCCGCGACCCGTCCCGCGAGCACGTCCGACGAGACTCCCAAGCCGGCCGCGCGATAGGTCATCACGGTGACGACCGCTGCGCCACCGCGCCAGAGCACGATCCCGTTGTCGTGACGGGCGTCGTTGATCCAGCCCGCCTTGTGGAGCACGCGCACACCCGGGAGCCTTCCGACCTCGCGGTCGAGCTTCCCCGGGTCGCGCACGTGCACGAGCAGGTAGAGCAGGTACCGCGCATCGGCAGGGCTGAATCCCGGCTGGGCCGTAGAGAGAGGGCCCTTTCCCCCTCCGGCGAGCCAGACCGCACGCAGGAGGCTGGCCAGGTCGTAGGCGCTCGTCTTCTTCCCGTAGCCCCACGACGGCTGACTGTCGACCCGGAGAGGGATCGGGCCGGCCAACGTGCGAGGTGGATCACCGAACGAGTTGAGCGAATAGCCGCCATACATCTCGGTGTCAACGAGCCCGATCGACCGCATCATCGAGTTCACGAGCGCCGAACCACCAGAGGTCGAGCCGCCGAAGTACCGTTCCGTCCCGTTTGCCGCGGAGTTGTCGGAGTACGTCAGCATCTGACGCAGGAGGCTGTCGAGCGTCGAACCCGTGCGCGGTGTCCCCTCGGTACGTGCGAGCGCCGTCACGGCGATAGCGAGCTTGAGCGTCGAGGCGGCAGGGAACGTGGCGCGCGCGTTCCAGGCCGCACCGTCTCCGGTTGCGAGATTCTCCACGTAGATCGCACACGTGCTGCCAAAGGACTGTGCCAGCTTCCGGATCTCGCGTGCGAGCAACGGGTCGCTGTGCGGTGTGTGCGGCCGCGGCAGAGGCGCCGAGGCGCCAAGGACGTGCTGGACGGTGACGCTGCTGCGTCGGCCGTTGCGCGCAACGGTGACGACCTCCACCTTCGTCTCGCCCGGTGGGAGCACCACCTGAAGCTGGAAGTGGCGATGCCGGAGCGGCCTGTCGGCCAGTTTCCGCGTGCCGACGCGCACGATCACGCGCGTCGTCCCGGCCGCAGCGGTGCCGGAGACTACCCCGAACGAGAGCTCGGCGGGAGCCGGTTGCTCGATCGCCGGAGGGGGTGGTGGAGCGGTAATCACCACTGAACCGTAGCGTTCGGGGCGTGCCGATTTTTGCCCATCTCGATCTCGATGCCTTCTTCGCTGCTGTCGAGGAGCTCGAGGAGCCCTCGCTCCGCACACGCCCGCTCGTCGTCGGCGGGAGCCCCCAGGGCCGCGGAGTCGTTGCAACGGCAAACTACGTCGCGCGGGCGTTCGGTATCCGCTCGGCCATGAGCTCGGCGGAGGCGCTGCGACGGTGCCCGGACGTCGTGTTCGTCCGTCCCCGGCACGCGCTCTACAAGCAGTACTCGCATGCTGTCTGGAGTGCAATCCGTGAGGTTGTGCCTCGTGTCGAGCAGGTGGGGATCGACGAGGGGTATCTCGATCTCGGCACGGTCGTGCCGGACTTCCGGGGCGCACGGGCGGTTGCCGAGGCAGTGCAGACATCGGTGCGCGCCGCAACCTCGCTCTCGTGCTCACTCGGCGTCTCGACGTCGAAGGTCGTCTGCAAGGTCGCCTCCGACCGACGCAAGCCCGGCGGAATCACCGTCGTCCCTCCGGGGAAGGAGGCCCGGTTTCTGGCCCCGTTTCCGGTGCGGGCTCTCCCCGGTGTGGGGCCGAAGGCGGAGCAGCGCCTTGCGGCGGCCGGGGTCAAGACGATCGGTGATCTCGCGGCGCTCGGGGATGCAGAGCTCCGGGTCGTCCTCTCCGGCACGATCGGTCCGCTGCTACGCGACCGCGCGCTCGGGATCGACCCACGCGGCCTCGAGGAGGAGACGGAACGGATCTCGATCTCCACCGAGGAGACGTTCGAGCGGGACATCTCGGATCGAGCGCTCCTCTACGCCGAGATCCGACTGATGGCCGCCTCGGTCGCGGAGGGACTCGTGCAGCGCCGGCTCTCGGCGCGAACCGTGACGACGAAGTTGCGGTACTCCGATTTCTCGATCAGGAGCCGCTCGACGACGCTCACTGCCCCGATCGACGAGGCCGACCGGATCGCCGAGCTTGCGTGCGCACTGCTCGATCGAGGGCTCCGCGACCGCCCGGGTGCACTCAGGCTGGTGGGAGTCGGCGTCTCGGGTCTGTCGGAGTTCCGTCAGCTGGCGTTTGCGCTCCGGACGGGCGGGACAGGTCCCGCCCCTACGGGGACGTGCGGGACACCGGGCGCGTGAGGCACGTGGGGCCTCCGTCGCCGAGGCGCGAGATGTGGTCGCCGCGGTAGGTGATGACATCGACGCCCGCCTGCTCCATGCGGCGGCGCGTTACGTCGTTCCCCTCGAGGGCGAGCGAGCGCCGCGGACCGAGTGCCAGGACGTTCGAGCCCATCGACTCGAACTCCTCGTCTGGTACCTCCACAACGGCGATCCCACGCTCGGCGAGCACCTCCATCAGCCGCACGGGTGCGATGCGGGTGTAGACGAGTGCGAGGTCGCGATCGAGCGGAGAGATCAGGGACATCAGATGCATCACCTCCGACGCTCCGACCCAGTGGGGCAGGTCGAAGGCGATCACCTCGACCGCCGGGAACGCCGAGCGCAGCGCCGCGATCCCCGCCGTCCCGGTGCGGTACCCGTGGCCGACGAGAAGCGTGTCGTGATCGAGCCAGACGGTGTCTCCTCCCTCGACCGTCGCAGGCGCATCGACCCTCGCTGCGATGGGAACACCGGCGGCTTCGAGACTCTGGCCGATACCGGCGGGCTCACCCAGGCGACCCTCCTTACCCGGACGTAACAGCACCGCACCGTCGTCGCCGACGAGCACCGGGTCGTAGACATAGATCGCGTCGGGATTGCCGGGGTCGTGCTCGGAGACGATCACCTCCGCGCCCGCAGCCGCGAGTACCACGCACAACTCCTCGTGCTCGGCAACTGCGGCGGCCACGTCGGGAATCCCGCGCCAGCCGTAGCGCTCGACGTGCCCGGTGTCGGCGGGAAGGGGCGGTCGCACGAGCACGCGCTCGAGATCGCCCCACATCGCCTGACTGCCGTACGAGGACACGACCGGCAGGCTACGTGACCGCGTTGGCCGGCGTCCGGCCCTCGAGCAGGACGGCACGAAGCGCGTCAACGCACAGCATCCCCATCGCCACGCGCGTGTCGCGCGTGGCACTCCCCAGGTGGGGCGCGAGAACGACGTTCTCGAGACCGAGCAGCGACTCCGTCACCTCCGGTTCCCGCTCGTAGACATCGAGGCCGGCCCCGGCGATCGTGCCTCGCTGGAGCGCCTCGGCGAGCGCAGCCTCGTCGACAACCGGCCCGCGCGCCGTGTTGATCAGGACCGCGCTCGACTTCATCAGCTGCAGGCGGCGCGCGTCGATCAGGTGCCGCGTTTCAGCGTTCAGAGGGACGTGCAGCGAGACGATGTCGGCCTCCCCGAGGAGTGCGTCGAGGTCGGCGTCGCGGCCGGCGAGGACGGGCACGGCGCCGAACGCCTCGACGAGACGGGCTGTTTCCCGGCCGATCCGGCCACTCCCGACGATGAGCACGGTCTTTCCCGCGAGGCGCTCGCCGAGCATGAACTCGAGCGAGAACTGCCAGGGCTCCTGCCGCCGCACGAAGCGGTCGCCCTCGGTGACGCGGCGCAGCAGCGACAGCATCAGCGTCAACGCGATCTCGGCAGTCGCCCCGGTCAGCACGTCCGGCGTGTTCGAGACGACGATGCCGCGCCGGCGCGCCGCGTCGAGATCGATGTTGTTCACCCCGACGGCGTAGTTCGCGACGATCTTCAGCTGCGGGCCGGCCGCCTCGAGGTACGCATCGTCCACGGTGACGGTCAACATCGCCACGACCCCGTCCGCCTCGGTCACCGACGGAACAATCTCGAAGGAGGCCGCAAGCGCCTGCTCGACCTCGGCCGGGACGTGCTCACTGAGATGAACGCGTGGTGTCATACCACACATCATCTCCGAATCGCCGGCGCGGAGACGACATCCTCGTACCGTATCGAAATACTCACATGAGGTCTTACATCATCGCATCGAGATCCATCGGCGACGCCTTCCTCAAGAGTGCAACCGAGCACGGGCCATTCCCGGAGGTGTCGGTCGGCGGCGTGATCTCGAACCGTGTGACCAACCCCTCGACCGCCACGGTCGGGTGTGGCTAGAGCAGCGCCGACGTAGCCTGGTACACGAGCCTGGCGCGGTCGGCCGGCGGCATTCCGGCGAAGCAGACGCGGTTCGGCACCTCAGCGGCGAGGGAAACACCGGCGGGGAGTGCCTGCACCAGATCGCGCAACGGCAGCTCGCCATCTCCCGGGAGGAGCCGCTGCTCCCTCGCCTCGGTAGCCAGCAGGTCAGGAGCCGGTGCAGCGAGCAGCGCGTCGCACAGCTGGCACACGCCGATCCGGGAGGGTGGTGCGACTGCCACGCTGGCGACACTGCTACCCGATCGGAAGAGGTGAAGCGCATCGACCATGACGCACGCGTTGTCGCGTTCGGCACGCGCCACGACGTCGAGCGCCTGCGGCAGCGTCGCCAGGTCCCGGAAGGGCATGAATTCGACATCGACGCTCATCCCGAGCTCGGCAGCTCGATCGCAGAGCTCGGCGAGACGCTCCACCACAACGCCGTCCTCGTCGTCGCCACACGCGACGACGCGCCCTGCGCCAAGAGCCGCACCTCCCTCGAGCACCGGCCGATAGCTCTCGATCTCGACATCTCGGGCGAGTGAGACCAGCTCGATCTGAAGGATCGTGACACCCGTTGCGTCCATCCGCTCCCGCGTCGCGTCGCTGAGGCGACCGCCCTCGAGGAGCGGATACTCGAGCCCACCGGGAACCGCGGCCCACGTCCGCAGCGAGACCGACGAGAAGCCGGCTCCAGCCGCAACGTCGAGAAAGGCCGGTGGACCGAGCTCGAGAAAGTCGAGCGCGGCGAGGCTGAGTTCCCGCGGTTCGTTCACGCGAGCAGTTCGGCCACGTCAACGGGGCGACCTTCTGTGATCGCTCGTGCGACTGCGAGCGTCGCGGCGAGGGTCATCGCCCCCTCACGACCACTGACTACGGGGTCGGCGGTGCCGTGGATGACATCGATCAGGTTCTCGAGTTGGGCGACGTAGCAACTCTGCACCGGGGCGGAGAGGCGCCGCCGAACGAGCGGGTCACGCCAGTCGCCACCCGCCTCGTGCTCCCACAGGTCGAGGGTGGGCACTGCGAGCGATGCCTTACGCCCAAACACGACGTAACAGTCTTCGGCCTGATGCGGGAACGTCAGCGACTGTTCTGCCGCTATCTCCCAGAAGTACGGCGAGGGCGAAGCGTCGGTCAGCAGGTACGTGCCGACAGCGCCGCTCGCAAACCGCAGCGCGACCGCGACGGTGTCCTCCACCGCGTGGCCGCGAATCGCGCTCGATCCAATAGCCTGCACCGTCTCGATCTCGCCGCCGAGAAATCGAAAGCAGTCGATGTCGTGGATCGCGTTGATGAGGAGTGGGCCTCCACCCGGCGACCGACGCCACGCGACATCGAAGTAGGTGTCGTGCTTCGCGACGGCCGCGACGCCGTTGATCGCCACGATCCGCCCGAGATCGCCGCGCGAGATCGCGGCCTTCGCTTCGCGGATGTCCGAGCCGTGGCGCCGTTGATGGCCGACGAGGACGGGAACTCCTGCCTCCTCACCCGCTTCGACGAGGCGCATTGCCGCCGTGACCGTTTCCGCGACGGGCTTTTCGACGAGCACGGAGATCTGACGGGTGATGCACGCCAGTCCTGCCTCGACGTGGAGCGTGTTCGGCAGTGCCACGATCACACCGTCCGGGGCGACCTCGTCGAGCATGCACTCGTAGTCGTCGAAATGCCGCACACCCAGCGTCGCGGCAAGAGCCACAGCCGCGGGATCCGGATCGGCGATCGCGGCGAGGCTTGCTCCCGGATGCTCCGCGACGAGCGCAGCGTGCTCCCGGCCGATCAGGCCGGCTCCCATCAGCGCAATCCGCACCTCCGTCACGGCTTAGAATTCCTCATCGAAGAGCCCGGGCAGCCGCTCGATGACAGCGAGCCACGCCGGATGATCGACCTCGACAACGTCGAAGTGGTCGGCGTCGGGAAGCTCGACGAGCTCGACCTCATCCCCGATCGCACCAGCGGCATCCGCGTACCCGTGGCTCTGCGACGGGGGCACGTTGTCGTCCCGCCCGCCGTGGACGAGCAGCACCGGAATGCCGAGTGGCAGCAGTGCCAGGGGCGACGCGGTCTCGTATCGCTCGGGCACGGCGTCAGGCTCCCCCCCGAGCAGCCCCGCGCAGGCGCCGTCCCCGAGACCATCGCCGGCACCGCTGACAAGATCGAGGACTCCCGCCTGCGAGACAGCTGCGCACGGCCGCACACGAGGTGACGCGCCTGGTGCGCTCTCGCGGAGCCGGTGGCGCCCAGCGAGCCAGACGGCCAGGTGCCCTCCGGCCGAGTGGCCGATCGTCACGACACGGTCGGTGTCGACTGCAACGAGCCCGCTGAGGTGGTCGATCGCGGCAGCTGCATCCTGGAGCGTTCCCGGCCAGCCTCCTCCCTCCTGACCGACGCGGCGGTACTCGATATTCCAGACCGCGTAGCCACGACGTGCGAGGTCATGCGCGAGCGGCGTCATCAGCGTCCTGTCCCACCCCCACTTCCAGTCCCCGCCGTGGATCAAGACCACCGTCGGCCAGGGGCCGTCGCCGACGGGCAGATGAAGGTTCCCGACCTGGTCGGGGTGATCGCCGTAGGCGATCTGTCGCGCAGGCGGAAGACGGGCTGGCGCCATCCTCAGGCGAGTAGGTGGCGGCGGCGCGCGAGCGCGTCGAGCAGCG
>SHVL01000050.1 GCA_009694305.1 Thermoleophilia bacterium | reverse complement strand
CTCGCGGGCGAGATCAAGGCCTTCGTTCGCGAGCACCTCTCGTCCTACGCGTACCCCCGTCTGATCGAGTTCGTGCCCGATCTACCGAAGACGTTGACGGGCAAGATCCGTCGCATCGAACTGCGTCAACTCGAGCTCGACCGTGCGGCGGCGGCGGACGGCGTCTGACTCCCCGAACACGCACTGTCATCCTCGTGGGCGGTGATGTCTTGTCTGGTGCCCCGGCTACGGCAAGGCTTCCGGTGGCCAGGGTTCCACACCCCTGCTGGTTGGCGCGGACTTCGCGGGGCAGCAGCGGACCCCTGCTCCACATCGGCCCCTCGCGGCGTTCACCGCCTTCGTCATCTTCGCGTGGTCGCACGCGGTAGGCTCGCGCCGTGGCGACGAAGGGCCTGACCCGACGAGACGGATCGAGAATCGCTCTTGCCGCACATCTGTCGATGCTGTTTGCGGAGCTTCCCTGCCTCGAGCGCCCCGCCGCCGCCGCGAAGGCCGGTTTCACGCTCGTCGAGACGTGGTGGCCTCCGGACGGCCTTGCCGATGCGTGGGGTGACGCGGTGCTCGAAAGCGCTCTCTCGGTCAGCTCGCTGAACGGTGACGCGGGAGACATCGCCGCGGGTGAGCGTGGCTTCCTCAACGTGCCGGAGCGACAGGACGAGACGGTTGCAGCGTTCCGGGTCGCGGTCGGGTTGGCCGTGCGGGTCGGGACGCCCTTCGTCAACGTTCCCGTCGGGCGCGACAGCGGGCATACGTCCCGTGACGAGCAGCTTCGGGTGGCCGCGGACACGCTTGCCGGGTGCTGCGCCATCGCGCGCGAAGCCGGGATCCGGATCCTGATCGAGGCGATCAACGACCTCGACGTTCCCGGATATCTCGTCGCGACCCCATCCAAGGCCGTAGAGTTGATCGAATCGGTCGGATCCGAGGAGCTGTGCCTGCTCTACGACGCCTACCACGTCGCTCGCATGGGAGCCGATCCGTGCACGGACGTGGCACGCTTCCTGCCGCTCATCGGGCACGTCCACTACGCGGACTGCCCGGGCCGCGGCGCTCCCGGCACGGGAACCGTGGACATCGGTCGCTTCCTGGAGGCACTCGAGAATAGCGGGTACGCGGGAGCGGTTGGTCTCGAGTTCAACCCCGGCCCGTTGACCCGCGAGACCCTGGCTGCGATTGCACACCTGCAGCCGTGGACTCCAGCCCTGGCGGCCGGGTGACGGGCGGGCCAATGAGGGTCGTCGTGCACGGAGCGACCCGGTGAGTGTTTCGTCCCCATGCGTCCCGAGGACGACGAGGAGCGAAACGCGATCACGCTCTTCGGTGGGTCAGGGCTAGAGGATGGCACCCCGTCGGCCTCCCGTCATCGTGCTGCCCCCGAGCGAGACGAAGTGGGCTCCCACGCGCGGCAAACCGATCGATCTCACCTCCCTCTCCTTCCCGGGACTGACGGAGCCGCGCGCGGCACTCCTCGACGCCGACCTCAGAGGCGCGCCGGCAACGACGGTGGGCCGGCTCTACACCGGCGTCCTCTACGCCGCGCTCGACATCCCCACCCTTTCGCCCGCTGCCGCCCGCAATCTGGTCGTCGTGTCGGCACAGTTCGGCGCCCTGCGCACGACTGACCGTGTGCCTGCCTACCGGCGGGAGATGGACGCCCGTCACTGGCGAGATTGGCTCCGTCTATCCCTCGACGAGGCCACCGCCGGGCGAATCATCGTCGACTGTCGCTCCGCCACCTATGTGGCGGCCTGGCGGCCCTCCTCCGACCTTGTGGCGGCATGGGTGCGGGTGGCTGTCGTCGAGGAGCGGAACGGCATCAGACGGGTCGTCTCGCACATGGCAAAGAAGACGCGCGGCGAGGTGGCCCGCCACCTGCTCGTCTCCGGCGCACGGCCACGGACGCCTACCGAACTGGCAGACGCCGTTGCGGACGGCTTCGCGTGCGAACTCGCACCACCCGAGCGTGACGGCGCGCCGTTCGTACTTACCGTTGTCAAGCGCTAGAGGTCGCAGGCGTGGCGAAGAGCCTGTCAACGACGTCGGAGAGGCGGTAGACCGTGACAACCCGCCGCAGCGAAGATCCGGAGCCTTGCGGCTGCTCACCCGGATCGTCAATCGGGATGACGATGCCGGTGAGCACGCGGTAACGGCGGGCACGAGGTACAGCAGGCCGTGAAGCGGGATGAACGATCCCGCGTCACGGCCTGTGGGGAACGGTTCTCCTACGAGCAGCCGGTGTTCGTGCCGCAATCGCGGCACGTGTAACAACTGCCGGTTCGCACCATGCTGCCGCCGCACTTCGCGCACCCGACGGCGTCCTCCCAGCTATTGAAGAGGGCCGTCTGTCCGGGAGGGGGAGCGTCGTGCACCGTTGCCGTGGCCTCGCCCGCGGCGTAGGCTGCGGCGAGACGCGCCTTCACTTCCGGTGTCATGATGCCCGCCTCCTCCTGCTGGTCGGCGGTGAGGAACTTCTTGCCCATCCAGCGGAAGATGTAGTCCACGAGGGACTTTGCAACGCGGATGTCTGCATCGTTCGTATTGCCGCTCGGCTCGAAGCGCATGTGGCTGAACTTGGAGACGTACACCTCGAGCGGCACGCCGTACTGGAGACCGAGCGAGACCGAGATCATGAACGAGTTCATCAACCCGGCCAGCGTGGTGCCCTCCTTCGCGATGTCCACGAAGATGTCGCCGGGTGTGCCGTCGTCGAACAGCCCTACGTGGATGTAGCCCTCGTACTCGCCGACCCTGAACTTGCGGCCGACCTCGGTGCGGTCGTCTGGCAGACGCCGGCGCTTGGGTGCCTCGACGACACCACCGAGTGCGTGGATCTGCGCGATCCGGCCCTGTTCCGAGGTGTCCTTCACCCCGGAGAGCGGCTGTGCCACCTTGCAGTTGTCGCGGTAGATCGCGATCGCCTTGACGCCCAGGCCCCACGCCTCGACCAGCAGCTTCGACACCTCGCCTACCGTCGTCTGCTCTGGCAGGTTGACCGTTTTCGAAATGGCGCCCGAGATGAACGGCTGCACCGCTCCCATCATCTTCACGTGACCCATGTAGTGGATCGCGCGCTCGCCGATGGCGCAGTCGAACACGGGGTAGTGCTCGTTCTTCAGATGCGGTGAGCCGATCACGCTGCCGCGCTCGTCGATGTACGCAACGATTTCTTCGACCTCGCACGTTGCATAACCGAGTTCTCCGAGCGCCATCGGCACCGTCTTGTTGACGATCGTGAGCTCGCCTCCGCCCACGAGCTTCTTCGACTTCACGAGCGAGAAGTCGGGCTCGACACCGGTCGTGTCACAGTCCATCATGAAGCTGATCGTGTTGTGGCTGATGAAGCCGTTGGCGACGTACGTGACGTTGTCCGGGACCGAGAGATCGAAGGTCGGCTCGTCTTCCAGTGTCTGGATCGTTGCGACGGTGTCGTAGTAGTAGCCGAGCAGATGCTCGAGCTCCGTGCTCTCCGCCCGCTCCAACAGAACGGTGGCCGAGCGACGCGAGACGTCGCCACGGCGGGCGAGCGCCATCAGCATCGTCTTGCGCAAGGTGTCGTTCTCCGGCGCAAGTTCGTCGATCAGGTCGCGTCCAACCGGGATGTGATCGTGCCTCGCCGCCTGGCGATGATCGCCCGACGCAAGCCGGAAGGCCTTGCGCCCGGAGATGAACCCGATTTCCTCGAGCCACCGTTCGGCCGAGGAGACGTTCAGCAGCCGCAGAACGAACCGCTCGTGGTTGCCCCAGTTCGAGCTCGCGTCATCGACCTTGCGGGTCGTGACGAAGCCGAGCGCCAGCATGAGGCTCTGCACGTCGCGGCTAAAGCTCTCCGTCACCGTGCTCCACGAGGCATAGCCGCTGGTCGTGGTTCCGTCGGCCTCGAACAGCCCTCGCACGAAGGCCGCGTATGTCTCGCGGTCGTTTGTGTGCAAGATCGCGTCGGGAATATGAGCAACCCACCCCTTACCACGGTGATCGGCTGCCGGTGGCAGCTTCGCGAAACCGCTGGCCTGCCACCACAGCGCGAGCGGCACCGAGTGGAATGCAACCTCGACGTATCCCTTCTTTTCTGCGGCGTGGGCGTCGAGCGAGAAGAGCGTTCTGCCGAGATCCACGAGACGCGCAACGACATCACGATCCTCCGCGGCAACGCAGAATCGGAGTCCCTTGGCGTGGAGCGAGCCGTCGCCCATGAAGTACCCGACGAGCTCCGCGAGCTCCGGGGTCACGGACTCGGGAACATGCGTGCGCTGATCGGATGTCCAGTAGAGCTCGCCGAGCGGCGGCAGCTGAACGTGCTGGGGCTCGCCCACCATGCCGTTGAGCTGGAGCGGCACGCGATCGCCCTCTGCGATCTCGGCGAAACGGCGCCACACCCACTCCCCGTCGCGGTCGACGACCTTGATGCGATGCGTCGGCGTGCCCTGGATGCGGTAGCCGCGACCGGTCTCGATCGATACGACCTGCTCGAAGCCGTTGACGTAGAACTTGGTTGCCTGGCGAGGCCCTTCGTCGGTCGAGACCTCGACATCGAGGTCCTGCCACTTCTGCCCGACCGTGTCCCCGAGACTGCGGAGCCGGACGAGCCCGCGGCTCGTCGAGACGAGGCTGTCACCGACGAGGCAGCCGGTCGGCGCGAGCACCGTCGCCTGCGCGTTACGGAAGCCCGCAACCTCGCCGAGGTCGAGCGCGTCGTCCCAGGCCTTGCGCGCTGCCGAGAGCATGTCTGCGGGCACCGAGTCGGCGTGCTGGATGTTGCCGACGGCCGCCCGGTGCTTCGAGATCACGCCGATCATCGCCGCGGCGTTCTCCGCGTAACCCGCGTGCGGGCCCATGCGCTTCGCGATCTCGGCCGACTTGCGGTAGCCACGCCCGGTCATGATCGCGGTGATCGCTGCTGCGTAGGCGCGACCCTCGTCGGAGTCGTACGGGAGGCCTCGTGCCATCAGCAGGGCCCCGAGATTGGCGTACCCGAGCCCGAGCTGACGGAACTTGAGCGCGTTGCGGCTGATCTCGGGCGTCGGGTACGACGAGTAGCCGACGATGATCTCCTGTGCGAGGAACATCACGTCCACCGCGTGCTCGAACATCGGGACGTCGAACTCGCCGTCCTCCTTGCGGAACTTCATCAGGTTCAGCGACGAGAGATTGCAGGCCGAGTCGTCAACGTGCATGTACTCACTGCAGGGATTCGACGCATTGATCCGACCGGTGTTCGGGCTCGTGTGCCACTTGTTGATCGTCGTGTCGTACTGCACGCCCGGGTCGGCACACTGCCACGACGCCTCGGCGATGTCGTTCATCAAAGACCGTGCATCGACCGTGCGGACGACCGAGCCGTCCGTGCGGGCCGTGAGGTTCCACTCCTTGCCCTCGACGACCGCCTCCATGAACGCGTCCGTGACCCGGATCGAGTTGTTGGCGTTCTGGTACTGGATCGAGGCCCAGTCGGGCGAGTCGAGCGACATGTCGTAGCCCGCCTGCTCCAGCACCCGCGCCTTGCGCTCCTCTTTCGCCTTGCACCAGATGAACTCGTCTACATCGGGATGGTCGATGTCGAGCACGACCATCTTGGCCGCACGCCGCGTCTTGCCACCCGACTTGATCGTGCCGGCCGAGGCATCGGCGCCGCGCATGAACGAGACGGGGCCAGAGGCGTAGCCGCCCTTGGACAACTGCTCATGCGAGGAGCGCAGGCGCGAGAGGTTGATACCCGAACCCGAGCCGCCACGGAAGATGACGCCCTCGCGGCGGATCCAGTCGAGGATCGAGTCCATCGAGTCGTCGATCGAGAGGATGAAGCAGTTGTGAACAGCGATGTTGTTCGACAGGTACTCGCCCGACTCGGTCTGGATGTCGTAGACCTCCTGAACGCCCAGACTCTCGATCGCGACGATCTCCTCCTCGCGGAGGTCGGGGCACGTTTTGGGATTGTGCAGAGAGAGCGACTCGAAGAGCTTCGCCCGCTTGGCAGCGCCGACAAACCCGACGAGTTCGGCGAATCGTGCGCGCTCGGAGCCGATGTTGATCTGCACCTCATGGAGGTCGTGGCGGTCATCTCGTGCTTCGCGCTTCACAATCCGGCGCGAGTAGATCCCTATCGTGTTGAGCAGCAGCTGGACGTCCTCTGTCCACCGTTCGCCGATGACGGCGAACGCGACTCGCCCACTCTCACCGCTCGAGCCACGCTGCACCGTCACATAGCCGTCTGCCTGGAAGATGCTGCGAAGGTAGGCGCTGATCTCTGCATGGGTTGCAGTCCAGAGCTGCTCCGGGACACGGATCTCGGTCCCGCGGGCGAGTAGTCCCCAGCGCTCGACGAATTCGCGCAGGTTCTCGCCGTACAGTCTGATTCGACGGACGTCGAGCGACGTGTCCTCGGTTACGACAGCCCGCTCATGGCGATGGGCATCCGGCAGAGCGAGATCGAGGTTCTCCAGGATCCAGGTGCGCTCGTCGTCGTTCGCAACCATGAATTCGATTGTCAGTGAGCGGTTCGTGCCCTCGTACTGACCGACGAACCCGTCCGCCTGCAGCCAGCCGGCGAGTGCGGCCTCCGCGACGAGCCGGGGGTCGCTGTCGGGCAGCCACGGGTCGCTGTCGGGCAGCCACGGGTCGCTGTCGGGCAGCCACGGGTCGCTTTCCCCGCCAGCAGATCCGACCGCGACGAGCGAAGGCGCCGCAACCTTGGCTCGGTGGGGGTGCAGGTGCATCCGCATGCCGGGCTGGAGCTCATCGACGCGGAGCCAACTCGGAGTCGTGCGACGCTCCGAGACCGCCTTGACCACGTGGTCGGCTGTCGCTTCGACGAAGTTGCCGTTGCGGAGCGAGACACGAAAGACCTCCTTGAGCCCGTTCGCCTGTACGGCGACGACACGGGTCGTTCCATTGGCGTCGAAGACCTCCTGGCCGATCTGTTCGTCCTCCACGAGTTGTCCGATCGGCACCATCCCCTCCGGCGTGGAGACGAGCGCCGAGTAGGGCTGGCACGCCGAGCACTGGGGCTTCTCCTCGAAGCCGACGTTGAACCAGACGGGTGAGTTGAACGACGCGATCTGATTGACGAGGATCGCCTTCAGTTCCGCCTCGAACGTCTCGGCCTCGGAGTCGGCTGCGAAGTAGCCGCCCTGGCGGCCCCAGCCACCGATCGTGTCTACGACCCTGCCGACCATCTGCTTCACCGAGCGCTCCCGGTCCGGTGAGGTCATGCGGCCGCGGAAGTACTTCTGCGCCACGATGTTCGTTGCCGTCTGCGACCAGAAGCGCGGGAACTCGACGTCCTTCTGATCGAACGCCGGGCCGTCCTTGCCGGGGATCAGGGCCTGGCGCGACTCCCACTCGATCTCGTCGAACGGATCGCGGCCGGGGATGGTGAAGAACCGCTCCGGGGTGATGCTCGTGCCCTCGTCGAGCACGGCGTTGACATATTCGTCCGTTGTCGCTGGCAGGCCCGCTGCCATCGTCTCGGACACTGTGGTTGCCTTTGTGGTTGCCATGCCTGCCTCCCGGTCATCCGTCGATCAGGTAAAAGTGTCCTCCGCCCCGCTCATCGTGAAGCCAGGAGGGATTCGGGATGCTAGGAGGTGCATCGGACGACACCCATTTTTCACCTTTTTCCGCTATTTGCAGGAAATTGGCGAACCTAACCAGTTCACACCAGTCTACCGGTGTCGCGTCCTACGCGGAAGCGGGCGGTGTGGCAGGGCCGTCACCGTCGCCACCGTCGCCGTCAGTGCCACCGTCGGTGCCGTTGCCATCGTCACCGTTGGCGCGGCGTCGGAGGTAGCCGGCCGAGCCGGCTGCGAGGAGAAGCACCGCGAGCCCACCGAGCACGAGCAGCGGAATCGGCACCGATGAGGCCCCGGACGTGTTCGTAGCCGTCGCGCCTGTTTCGGAAAGATCCGTCTTTGTCGTGTCCGTTTTTGTCGTGTCCGTTTTTGTCGTGTCCGTTTTTGTCGTGTCCGTTTTTGTCGTCGCCGGGGTCGGGTCCTTACCACCCGGATCGGGCTTCCCCTGCTTGGCAAAGGCCAGAGCGCGTTTGATCTCTTCCTCGGCGTTGCCGTAGATCAGAAGGTCGGGCGGTAGCGTCTTGATCGCCTGGGTGTAGCAGCGGAGCGGAAAGATCTTGTTGATCCGACCGTCGTCGAACCAGTCGTCGATCACCTGCTGTGCACACGACTTCTGCTTGGCCATCGCGGAGTCGGAGACCACGGAGTTCAGGGCCATGAGCGTTACGACCGAGAGGCCGAGGAGCAGGGCGCGGTGAAGGTGAAGGAGTCGGTGCACGGTTCGAGTGAGGCAGAGCCTGGAAATAACGTCTCTCAAGTCTTGCGGCCGCCGTTGAGGTGCCGGTGAGGGGATCGTAAACGAATTGTAAGTCTTCGTGCCCCGTCAACCGACCTTCGTGGTGGTACCGTTTCTCGCCATGGATGCGGCACAGCGCGGCGCGCGCTCCGGCCTTGCCGTGGCGATCCCGGGAGCAACCGGTGCGCTTCTGATCTGGGCTCTCTTCGCAGGAGGTGGATCGGGAACGGACGCGACGGCAACGCTCGGGTCTGCCGCCGTGATCGTGGCCACTCTGCTCATGATCGGTTGGGCGCGGGGTGTCGTCGTCTTTCCACGGCTCGACCGTCCCGGCCTCGTGGCCGTTGTCGCCGCCGCCTTGCTCGTTGCGTGGACGGGGCTGACGGTCTGGTGGTCGATCGCCGGCGATCGCTCCTTCGACGCCCTCGCAAAGGGACTCGTCCTCCTCGCCTTCGGTGCCGTCGGACTGGCCGCGGCCGCCCTTCCGGGCAGGCCCGTTCGTGCTCTTGCGCTACTTCTCGCGGCGGCACTTGGCGCCGTGCTCCTGTGGGCGCTGCTCGGTAAGGCGGTTCCCACGCTTGGCCCCGATGATGCGGGCCGGGTCACTCGCCTGCGGGGAGCGGTCGGCTACTGGAACGCTCTCGCTCTTCTCGCCGACGCTGCTCTCGGTCTCGGTCTCTGGCTCGTCGCCACGGTACGCGAGCGGTTCGGTCGCCCCCTCGGCGCTCTCCTCCTCTATGCGGCGACGCTCGTGATCCTGCTCACCCAGTCCCGCTCCGGTCTTGTTGCCGGCCTTGCCGTGGTGGCCCTCGTGCTCGGGCTGACGACGAACCGCGTCGAGGCGGCTCTGCTCGCCCTGCTCGCCTCGACTCCCGGCCTTCTGGTCGCGGGCTGGGCCTTCACACGCCCCGCACTCGTGGAGGACGGAGGGGCGTCGGCGGCTCGCGTCTCGGACGGCGCCGTCCTCGGGGTGCTGATGGTGCTCGGTTCGATCGCCGTTCTCGTCGCCGTCAGGATGGTGCCCGTCGCCCGACTCGTGAGCACCAGGAGACAGGCGGTTGTCCGCGGTCTGCTCGGAACGGCCGTGCTCGTGTTCGCGGTCGGTCTGCTCGGTCTCGTGGCGGCGGTGGGTAATCCCGTCACCTGGGTCACGAGTCAGGTCACCAGCGTCGGGGAAGTCTCCAACGGACCGGGCCGTATCGGCCAGTTCGAGACGAACAGCCGTACCGTCTGGTGGGGAGAGGCCTGGCAGGTGTTTCGGGCCAATCCGGCGGGGGGAACGGGTGCCTCCACATTCGAGATTGCGCGCAAGCGGGTGCGGAGTAACGCCCGGAACGTCAGCGAGCCGCACAGCTTGCCGCTGCAGCTTCTATCCGACACGGGGCTTCCCGGATTCCTGCTCGGGCTGGCATTCGTCGTTGGTGTCGCCCTCGGGATTCGTGCAACGCTCGGTCGGCTCGAGCGGGACGAACGTGCCGCCGCCGCCTCGCTCACCGCGCTCCCGCTCGCATTCGGACTCCACTCACTCGTAGACCTCGACCTCGACTTTCTTGCCGTTGCGGCACCGACCATCCTCGTCTGCGCGGCGCTTCTCGGTGCCGGCCGGCCCGCTGCCGCCAGGGCAGGCGGAACCATGACATTGGGCGTCGTCGTGGCTGCAAGTGCCGTTCTCTGGGTGCTCGTGGCTCCCGGGCTCTCGAGCCGCGCGGTTGACGCCGCCTATCGCCAGAGCAGTGACGCCGACCTCGGCGCGGCGGCCTCCTCTTCGCGCCGCGCTCAGCGTCTGAATCCTCTGGCGGTTGCTCCGTTATACGCTCGCGCAACGGTCGCGGGACTCGCACGCAACGCCGGGGCAGCCGAGACGTTTCTCGTCCAGGCAACGCGACTACAGCCCGCAAACCCGGCTACGTGGTACGAGCTGGGGATTTTCCGGTACGTCGCCGGAGATCTCTGCGGTGCCTACTTTGCGTTCAATGCCGCCTACACGCTCGATCCGAAGAGCAGCCTCTTCTACGAGGGCAGTGAGCTCGACCGGGCCCGCGCAGCCGTCAACGACCCCTTGCAGCCGGCCTGCGGCCGCTAGAAGCCGTCAGGCGCCGATGACGACGACAGCCTGGGCGCCGTGTAACTGCGCCGCGCGCATGCCGTCCAGAGGCCCGACGATCGGGATCCCGAGATCGTGTGCCAACCGCCTGCCTTCTCCCTCGAAGCCTCTGCGGTACATCACGAGGCTGCGGGTGAAGTCGGAGCTCGATGCATTCGCGACGCCGCCCACGCGATAGCCCCGCCGCGAGACGCGGGCAGCGGTCGCTGCTGCTGCTCCCTGCCGGCCGTTGCCGTTGAGAACGAGCACCGAAATACGGCCTCGAGCAAGACGTGCGGCCGGAGCGGCGGGGTGGCGAGGCTTCGCCGCCGGCGTCCGAGACGTGGTCTTTGCGGCCGTTGTGTGTGCGACGGCCGCCTTGTGAACGGGACGAGTCTTTGTCGCGCCGAAGGGCTTCGCGATCAGGGCGCCCCCGATGACGACGAGTACGAGGAGCTCGACGGCCGCCACCGAGGCTGCCACGAACGCCGCGGTGCGCCAGGGACGGATCAGCTGTTCGTTGTGATGGAAGGAGACGTCCACTGCTGAAGACGTTCGCCTGTGATCGCCGTGCTCCTTCTTTCGGTGCGACGACTCCGGCTAGTTCGAGGCCTGCAGGGAGTGCCAGGTGGCTGCGACTCCGGCCGAGAGGGATGTCCCGGCATGGAAGTCGATTGCGGTCGCGGCAAGCCCTCCGTCGAGCACGCTGCGCCCGAGCTCGCCGACTCGCTCGGCCTCGTGGACGGCCCGTGCATCGGAGCCCGCGACCGAACGGCACACCTCGTACAACTCGAGCACCGTGGTTGCGATGCCGGTTCCGATGTTGAGCACGCCGCCGACGTCACTGTCGAGCGCCGAGAGCATCGCCCGGGCGACATCACCGGCGAAAACGTAGTCCCGGCCCTGGGAGCCGTCCCCGAAGATCCGGCACGTCTCACCGCTCAGGAGACGCCCGAGGAAGATCGCGACGACGCCCGCCTCACCGTGTGGATTCTGGCGCGGCCCGTAGACGTTGCCGAAGCGCAGGGCGACGTGCGCTACCCCGTACAGCCGGGCGAACGCCCCCAGATATCCCTCACCGGCGAGCTTTGCGGCTCCGTAGGGCGACAGGGGAAGGCACGGGTCGTCCTCGCGGGCCGGCCGTTCGCACTCGCCGTAGATCGCTCCACCGGTGGACGCAAAAACGACACGGGCACCGGCGAGGCGGGCGGCCTCGAGCACGTTCACCGTTCCGAGCACGTTGATCGCCGCGTCGCGGCCCGGCTCTGCCACCGAGACGCGCACGTCAGCCTGGGCGGCCAGATGGATGATGGAGCGGGCTTCCACTGCACGCACGATTGTGTCGAGCGGCTCACGAATGTCGTGAAGGTGGAAGGTTGCTGCGGCGGGCACATTCTCCAACACACCCGTCGAGAGATCGTCCAGGACATGCACCTCGTCGCCCCGCGCGAGCAGTGCCTCGACCAGATGAGAGCCGATAAAACCGGCACCACCCGTAACAACGACCGCCATCGCCGTAATCTACCGGTTGATGTTCATCACCTTCGAGGGCCTCGACGGCTCCGGCAAGACAACCCAGGCCCGCCTCCTGGCTGCGCGTCTCGAAGCCGAGGGGATCGAGGTCGTCGTCACCCGCGAGCCGGGCGGGACGCCACTCGGCGAGGAGATCCGCAATCTCGTCCTGCACGGCGGCGACATGGCCCCCTGGGCCGAGGCGGCACTCTACGCGGCATCGCGGGCCCAGCATGTCGAGGAGCTGATCCGGCCTGCACTCGCCCGCGGAGCAACGGTCATCTGCGACCGGTACGTGGACTCGTCGATCGCCTACCAGGGGATCGCTCGGGGACTCGGCCTCGACCGTGTGCTCGACCTCAACCTCGCCGCCGTCGGGGGGCTGATGCCCGACCGCACGATCCTGATCGAGATCGACTTCGACGCAGCTGCTGCGCGCATGGGTGGCGAGCGCGACCGGATCGAGCGTGAGGATGACGGCTTCCACGCGCGTGTCGCGGGCGCCTATGCGCAGCTGGCAGCGCGGTTTCCCGAGAGGTACGTGAGGATCGACGGAACAGCCTCGCCAGACGTAATCGCAGAGGAGATTCGTGGAGCCCTTCGCCGCGATTCCTGAACAGGCTGCGGCAAAGAGGTTGCTGGCCTCCGCACTCGCCGACGGAGACGCGCACGCGTTTCTCTTTCACGGGCCGGCGGGCGTCGGGAAGGAGGCCACAGCTTTTGCCTTCGCGGGCGCCCTGCTCGGCGATCCCCGTCGCGTTGCCGAACGCACGCACCCCGATCTGAGGATCGTCGAACCACTCGGCGACATGATCAGGATCGACGTGATCCGCGAGCTCCATCACGACCTCCACCTGCGCCCGTTCGAGAGCGACCGCCGGGTCTACCTCCTGCTCGGGGCACATCGACTCAACGACGACGCGGCCGGCGCGCTGCTGAAAGACCTCGAGGAGCCGCCCCTGTACGCAACGATCGTGCTCGTTGCCGACGCGCTCGGGCCGATCCCGGAGACGGTTCGCTCACGCTGTCAGCTCGTCCCATTCAGCCGCCTCTCGGAGCGCGCAGTCAGGGCCTTTCTGGCCGAGAGGGCGCCCGATCTCGCAGACGTCGAGGCGACCGCCATCGCACGTGTCGCCGCCGGCCGTCTCGACCGTGCAAACCGGCTGATCGACCCGGCCGGCCGAGCTCAGCGGGCGACTCTCATTGCGACAGCCCGCGCAACCTACCTCGATCCGGCCTTCGACTCGGGTGCGGCGGCAAACACGCTGCTCGAGGCGATCGCTCTGCGTGGTGCCGACGCAAGGGAGGCGGAGGAGGCGGTTGTGGAGGGCCTCGACCTGCCGCTGCGCGATGCCGAGCAGCGAGTCAAGCGCGTGCAGCGCGGTGCCGAGAGCGAGGAGATGCTCGCCCAGCTCGAGGAGCTCGCAGCGTGGTACCGGGATCTCGTCGTCGTCGCCACCGGGGCCGAGGCTGCGGTCGTCCACGCCGACTATCTTGTCGAGCTTCGCACGGATGTCGCGCTCGGTCTCGGTCGTGGCCCGGAGCGTGCCGCAGCACGCGTCCGGCAGTCCTGGCGCTCGGCGGAGACGTTCAACGTGAATCCGGGCCTGTGGCTCGACGCCCTCTTCGTGCAGCTGCAACGCGTGTTCGGCTGAGCCTGGATTCAGGCTCGGCCCGGCAGCATCGCTGCCACGATCCTCTCCCGTCCACAGCGTCCACACAGCCGGCTCACAGGATTCGCTGGCATTCTTGGGTCGATGACCGAACCCGCAGCTCTTCCGTCGAACGTGGCCCGCGTGCTCGTCGTAGACGACGAGCCCTCGATCACGGATGCGGTTGCGACCGCACTGCGGTACGAGGGGTACGAGACGATGGAGGTCGGCGCGGGCCGTGCGGCCGAGCGGGCGATCGACGAGTTCCGGCCCGACCTCGTCGTGCTCGATGTGATGCTGCCCGATCTCGACGGCTTCGCGATCGCGCGGCGACTGCGTGACGGAAACCACCGTGTTCCCGTGATCTTCCTCACCGCGAAGGATGCGACGGAGGACAAGGTCGCCGGTCTCGCCCTCGCGGACGACTACGTGACGAAGCCGTTCAGCCTGGCCGAGATCGTGGCGCGCGTCCAGTCGGTGCTGCGGCGAACCCGGGGCGTGACCGACGGCGCGATGCGCTTTGCCGACCTGACCCTTGACGAGGACACGCGCGAGGTGCGGCGCGGCGACCAGCCGGTCGAGTTGACGCGCACCGAGTTCGAGTTGCTCCGCTTCCTGATGCTGAATCCGCGGCGCGTGCTGACGAAGCGGCAGATCCTCGACAACGTGTGGCACTACGACTTCGGTGGCGACGCAAACGTCGTCGAGACCTACATCAGCTATCTGCGCAAGAAGCTCGACCCGCTCGGCCCGCCGTTGATCCAGACGGTACGACTCGTCGGCTACGCACTGCGCGAGGCGTAGCCGTAGTGCCGTTGACAAGGCCTCCGGTCGGGACGGCCGGCTTCAGCCGGTCGCCAGGGTTACGCGTGGGCGAAGCGAGGCCCCCGGCTCTCTGCCAGAGCTCATCGCGAGCCCGTCAGAGAGGCTCCTCCACATGTCGCTGAGAGCGCGTCTGCTCACGGTCGTCGTTTCGCTCACCGCGATAGGCCTGATTGTCGCAGGCATCGCGACCTACGCGTCGCTGCGCTCCTTCCTCATCGATCGTGTCGATCGCACGGTCACGGGCGGTGCCCAGGCCATCGAGCGCTCGCTCGAGCGCGGTAGGCCCGGTCCTGGTGGCTTCGAAGCGCTTGGTTCAGCTAATCCGGGGATCTACATCGGGTCGGTCTCCTCGGGGGGTATCGTCCGCTGGTCTCCGATCGGGACGCGTCCCGGTGAGAAGCCGCTGCCGCAACCTGGTCTTTCTGCCGAGCGCGCGACAGCGGCAGCCGGCGGCCAGCCCTTCACCGTTGTGGCAGTGAGTGGTGACACCCGCTTCCGCGTCGCGCTCGAGCCGCTCGGCGGCACGCGGCAGATCCTGATCGTGGCGGCACCGCTCAACGAGGTAGACGACACCCTGCACCAGTTGCTCGTCGTCGAGGTCGTCGTTGCCGGATCGGTTCTCCTGGCGATTCTCCTCGCCGGCCTCTGGCTCGTGCGCGTCGGCCTGCGGCCTCTCGGGCAGATCGAGGTGACGGCCGCCGCGATCGCAGGCGGCGATCTCTCACAACGTGTCGAGAACGACGAT
>SHVL01000008.1 GCA_009694305.1 Thermoleophilia bacterium | reverse complement strand
CCAGGATCGTCCCCGGCGCGAGCTGGGCCTTCGCGATCGCCACGTCGTCCTCCGGGTCGAGGAGCACCGCGACCTCGCTCAACGAGACGGGCTCCTTCGGCGCCCGGCTAAAAGCGATCGAACCACCGTTGAGGTCTCCTGGCACCTTACTCCTCGAAGTCGCCCGGACGCAGATTCGTGCCAGAGTAGGTCTGCAACTCATCCCACGAGAGATCCCATGACCGGTCGCCGGAGTTGTTCCACTCGCCGTCGGAGCGCCGGTCGAGCTTCGAGATCGCCCCCTCGACACCGACCTGGCGGAGGATCGTCCAGTACCGGTTGTGATGCGGGTCGAAGTACTCGGCGATCAGCATGGACGGCTGGCTCCGCCGGCAAGGGGCTGCTGATGGCGGTCGAGGCTCACCGGGGGATCGTATCGCAGGGCTCGGGCGCGACGCTGTTGTGTCACCGTCGGTGTGTCACGGCGAGCGTAGGCCCGCGGCGACGTGACACCGCCGCGGCGGCGAGTCCCACGGTGAACGCGGCGGCGAAGCTCGGCAGCGTCGCACCGATGCCCCAGACGGGCGGATCGAGACGCTGTATCTGCTCGACCCACCAGGCGGGGCCGGTGGGCGACAAGTATTGGTACGTACCAAATCCAACGACCCAGGCGCCAATCATTCCGGGGCGCCAGGCCGGTGCGCCGAAGACGTCGTCTCCACTGTAGGAGCGGCCCGTCAGGAGCCAGTCGGCGAGTAGCACCGCGAACAGCGGTACGAAGAACGAGCCGAGGAGGAAGAGAAACGACTGGAAGCTCGTCAGCGAGAGTGCGAGCGCACCGAGCGTGCCCACCGTTGTGGTTGCGACGATCAGGAGTCGTTGCGGCGCACCGGGGAAGAGATTCTGGATCGAGATGGCACCCGAGTAGGCGTTCGCGAACGCCTCGTCGGTCTCTGCGACGGTGAGTGCGAGGAGAGCCAGGAGGGCGACGATCCCTCCCGCGGCAACGGCCGCCGGCAGGGCTGCGGCATCGCCGACCTCGCGCGTGAGCAGGATGATCGCTCCGAGGGCGAGGAGGAGCGCATCGGGCAACAGGTAGCCGAGCCCCGTTCCCCAGAACGCCCCTCGCGGCGTGCGGGCGAAGCGCGTGTAGTCGGCTGCAAGGGGGACCCACGAGACGGTGACGCCGACGACGATGTCGATGCCCTGCCACGTCGAGAGCCCACCCTCACCGGGGCTCGACCACACTGCCGAGAGGTTTCCGTCACCGAGCGCCCACCAGATGAGGTAGGCGACCGCCAGAGGCACGACCCAGATCGCAACCCGACGGAGCACCGTGCGGACGACGCCGATCGGTCCTGCAAGGGCCATTGCGAGGGCGGCTGCGCCGAAGACGAGCGTCCAGGCCCACTGCGCCCCGACTCCGAAGAGCTGGTCGGAGAGCGCCGCCGCGGCAGTCGCGATCACGAGCAACTCGAACACGGTCCACCCGAGGCACTGGACGATGTTGATCGCAGTCGGCAGGAACGACCCGCGCTCGCCGAGCGGTGCTCGCATCAGCGTCATCGCCGGGACGCGGGCCTGCGCGCCGATCAGGCCGGCGACGGCGAGCATGAGGTTCCCGATCAGGCAGCCGATGGCGATCGCGACGAACGCAGAGGGAAGCGAGAGCGCCGGCACGAGAATTGCCCCCGCGACGACGACGAGGAGCGAGACACCGAGGTTGCCCCAGAGGAGCGCGAGGTCGAAGCCGCCGAGCACGCGCAGCCGCTCGGGGACGGGGTCGATGCCCCAGGACGTGTCGTTCTCGCTCACACCGCACTCTTACAGGTATCAGCCCCGGCCATGACGACGAGGTGTCGGCGCATCAGCTGACGATGACGCGCGGGGAGAGCCTGGCCCATCGGATAGCACCGGTGAGCACGACGTCGGCAGCGATACCCGTCTTCCTGAGCGTGGCGACCGGGATCATCACCTGATACGTGCGCGTCATGCGCATGCGCCTCTTCGACATACCTGTACCGCACGGTAGAAGAGCAAGGGTACGGGGTACGTTCGTCTCCGTCCCGATGACTCGCAGAGACCCGGCCTACTCGGCCAGCAGGCGCCGCAGCACGTACGGGAGGATCCCGCCGTGGCGGACGTACTCGCGCTCGCGCGGGGTGTCGAGGCGGAGCGTGGCGCGGAACTCGACGCCGTCGGCCCGCACCGTCACCTCGCGTGCCTCGCCGTTCTCGGCCCCCGTGACCGAGAACGCCTCGCGCCCCGTCAGCCCGAGCGTCTCGCGACTCTCGCCGGACAGGTACTGCAGCGGCAGGATCCCCATCATCAACAGGTTCGAGCGGTGGATCTTCTCGTAGCTCTCGGCGATCACTGCCCTGACGCCCAGCAGGTTCGGGCCCTTCGCCGCCCAGTCGCGAGACGAGCCGGAGCCGTACTCCTTGCCTGCGAGAACGATCGTCGGCGTTCCTTCCGCGAGGTAGCGCTCCGCCGCCGCAAACACCGTCATCTCCTCGCCGTCGGGCAGATGCGCCGTCCACGTTCCCTCCGAGCCCGGGACGAGCTGGTTGCGCAGGCGGACGTTCGCGAACGTGCCACGCACCATCACCTCGTGGTTGCCGCGACGCGACCCGTACGAGTTGAAGTCGTGGGCCTCGATGCCCTCGCCGACGAGGTACGCGCCGGCCGGTGAATCGACCCTGATCGAGCCGGCGGGTGAGATATGGTCGGTCGTGACGGAGTCGCCGATCGAGACGAGGCAACGTGCTCCGTCGATGTCGTCAATCGTCCCCGCCTCGGGCGTCATACCGTCGAAGTAGGGAGGGCGGCGCACGTACGTGGAGTCCGGCTGCCACTCGAACAGCTCGCCTGCGGGCACCGTCAGCGCGCGCCACGCATCCTCTCCCTCGTAGACGTTCGCGTACGTCGCGAGGAACATGTCGCGTCCGATCGCGGCCTCGATCGTCTCCTCGACCTCCGCGGGAGAGGGCCAGATGTCGGCGAGATAGACGGGCGCGCCGCTTTGGTCGTGGCCGAGCGGCTCGGTCGTGATGTCGATGTCCATGCGCCCGGCCAGGGCGTATGCGACGACGAGTGGCGGAGATGCCAGGTAGTTCGCCTTCACGTCGTGATGGATGCGGGCCTCGAAGTTCCGGTTGCCCGAGAGGACGGCGCAGGCGACGAGATCGCCGCTCGCGACTGCCGCCGAGACCTCGTCGGGCAGCGGCCCCGAGTTCCCGATGCACGTGGTGCAGCCGTAGCCGACGGTGAAGAAGCCGAGTGCCTCGAGGTAGGGAGTCAGCCCCGCCTTCTCGTAGTACTCCGTGACCACGCGCGAGCCGGGTGCGAGGCTCGTCTTCACCCACGGACGCCGCTTGAGGCCGTGCTCGACCGCCTTCTTCGCAAGCAGACCTGCGCCGATCATCACGGCCGGGTTGGACGTGTTCGTGCAGGAGGTGATTGCGGCAATCACGACGACGCCGTGGTCGATCTCCATGGTCTCGCCGTCGATCGTCAGCTCCACCGCGGTTCGCCGGGCCGTCGCGGTCAGTGCGGGTGCGTCGCTCGCGTCCATCGACTCCTCGTCGGCCTCCTCGACGACACCACCGCCCTCGACAACGCCAAAGGACGGCAGCGCGGCCGAGAAGGCGTTGCGCCCCTCGCGCAGTGGGATCCGATCCTGCGGGCGTCGCGGGCCGGCGATCGAGGGCTCGACCGTGGAGAGGTCGAGCTCGACGATCCTCGAGTACGTGCAATGCTCATCGGGGTCGTGCCAGAGGCCGGTCTCCTTGCAGTAGGCCTCGACGAGGGACACCTTCTCGTCGCTGCGGCCGGTGAGGCGCAGGTAGCGGAGCGTCTCGTCGTCCACCGGAAAGAAGCCGCAGGTGGCGCCGTACTCCGGAGACATGTTCCCGAGCGTCGCGCGGTCTGCGAGCGTCAGCCCGGCGAGGCCGTGACCGAAATACTCGACGAACTTGCCGACGACGCCGGTCTGGCGGAGGATCTGGGTGACCGTGAGCACGAGATCGGTCGCCGTGGCGCCGTCGGGAAGGGCGCCGTGGAGCCGGACGCCGACGACCTGCGGCACCAGCATCGAGATAGCCTCTCCCAGCATTGCGGCCTCGGCCTCGATCCCGCCGACACCCCAGCCGAGCACGCCGAGCCCGTTGACCATCGTCGTGTGCGAGTCGGTGCCGACGACCGTGTCCGGGAACGCCTGTCCGTCACGTTCCTCGACGACACGTGCGAGGAACTCGAGGTTGACCTGATGACAGATGCCGGTGTTCGGCGGCACGGCCTTGAAGTTCGTGAAGGCGCCCTGCCCCCAGTGGAGGAACGCGTACCGCTCGTGATTCCGGCTGAACTCGAGAGCGGAGTTGCGCTCGATCGAGAAGCGCGTGGCGAAGTCGTCTACCTGAACCGAGTGGTCGATCACGAGCTCGACCGGGATCAGCGGGTTGATCTTTTGCGGGTCGCCGCCGAGGTCTGCCATCGCGGCGCGCATTGCTGCGAGATCGACGACCGCGGGAACGCCGGTGAAATCCTGCAGGAGGACGCGCGCGGGGTTGTAGCTGATCTCCTGCGACGGCTCGGCCGTCGCATCCCAGCCGGCGACCGCCTCGACGTCGCAGGGGGTGACCGTGACGCCGTCCTCGCGCCGCAGCACGTTCTCCAGCAGAATGCGCAGCGTGTAGGGCAGACGCGCCACGTCGTAGCGTGCCTGCAGTGCATCGACGCGAAAGATCTCGAGCTCACGGTCGCCGACCGACATCGTGGAGCGCGCGCCGAAGGAGTCGGGGTGGGCCATGCCCCTGATTGTAGTGGCGACACGGATCTCGGCCTCTGGGAGGCGATCAGCCAACGTGATCGAGGTAGAACGAGGCCTCACGCCGGTAGCCGCGGAGATCTGCAGTGTCGACGACGACCTTGCCCATCAGCTCGAACGCCTCCCGCTCGCGGCCACCACTCCAGAGGGCCAGTGCGAGGAACACCCGCAGGGCGTCATCGTCCTCGTACTCGGCCGTCGCGCGCTGCAGCAGGGAGATCGCGTCTGCGTGCCGCAGGACGTTGCGGTAGCTCGAGCCGAGCCCGAGCAGCGCCTGTTGCCGCCAGGGATCGCCGAGGCCGAGCTCGAGCGCCTCCTCGTAGCGGGAGATCGCCGCCTCCTCGCGCCCGGCGCGGTCGTGGTCGCACGCCTCGTCGTAGCGCTGGCGGGCGAGATCCTTCACGAGCTGCTTCCGCCACGCAGCCTGTTGACGCCCCGCTCGGTCAGGCTCGCCTGCGCAGGGTCGAAATGGCGTCCAATCGCCGCGCCGTACGGGCGCGAGACGCGAGCTGCGTAGGCGCCGAAGCCCTCGGCGCGGAGCGGCGCGAGATCCTCGTTGTACGGGTCGAGGACATGCTGGCGGCCGACGTGCTTCGCGGAGTTGAAGAAGGCGATGCCGACGCCGTTCGAAACCTCGAGCAGGCTCGTGCGCTCGCTGACGGCCTCGGCCCGGAGACCGTCGAAGAGCGACGCCATCTCTGCCGGGGTGGGAAGGCCGCTCGCGTCGGCCCGCAGATCGGCGAGTGACCGGCGTAGCGTGGCGAGCTCGAGTGGGGGGATGTCGATCAGCCGGGCTGCCGTTCCCGTGCCTCCCGCGAGCGCCGTGAGCAGGTCGTCGATCGAGCGGAGGTGCGCCTCTTCGGCGAGTACCCCAACCACCTTCAGCTCCAGCACGAACGCCTCGAGATACGTTCGGGTTCCGTTCGTGACATCCGCGCCGGCGGCGAGCAGCCAGAGCGGCGAGAAGCCGAAGGCGGCAATGGAGCCGATCTCCATCACGTTCCCCACGCCCTTGCGCATGATGAGCTTCTTCGCATCCGGCTCGTATTCGTCGGCATTCCCCGGTGGCGCCTCGACGCCTCCGACGACCTCGATCGCGACCCGCAGAAGGTTCTTTGCGGTCGCCTCGTACAACCGCGAGCGGCGGACGAGACGGGGCAGGATGAGCTCGGCGGTCTCGTGGACGCCGCCCCCCGCGAGCGCAAAAATCGCACGAACGGCGCGCTCGGGGAGCGATAGAAGGAAGGCGACACGGCCGATCATCGTTAGCATCATCGCCGATGGCTGCAAATACGATCAGTGCTCTTCTCGACCACGCCTTCCCCGGAGGGGAAATCGGCGTCGAGGATCGCACCGGCGGCGGCGACCACTTCCAGGTTACGGTCACCTCCGAGACGTTCAACGGCCTGTCGCTGATCGAGCAGCACAAGCTGGTCAACGCCGCACTCGCCGTGCCGCTCGCCGACGGCACCATCCACGAGCTTCGCATTCGAACGAAGGGAACCGCATGAGCACGTTGCACGAGCAGATCAAGGAGGTCATCGAAACGGAGCCGGTAGCGGTGTTCATCAAGGGGACACCCGAGGCACCCGCCTGCGGTAACTCGATGCGCGCCATGCAGGCGCTCTGGCAGGCCGGAGCCCCGATCGTCGCCATCGACGTCCTTCCCGACCCGCGGATCAGGCAGGAGCTGACCGCGCTCAGCGATTGGCCCACGATCCCGCAGGTGTTCGTCAAGGGCGAGCTGATCGGCGGCGCCGACATCATCGAGGAGCTTCAGGCCTCCGGTGAGCTCAGGACGAAGATCGACGAGGCACTCGGCGAGCACACCCAGTCGGTTCGCACGGTCGAGCTCACGCTCGAGTAGGGCGGGACAGGTTCCGCCCCTACGGGTCGGGGTGCGGCGACCAGTGCAGGAAGGCGCTCTCGACATGCTCGCGCATCAGCTCTGCGGCGCGGTCGGCGTCGCCCGCCTCGAACGCTTCGAGAATGGCCTGGTGCTCCTCGACGTCGTGATCCTGCCACTCCTCCGAGCGGCGTCGCTGCGCGAGGAGCCGGCGGCCGACGTCGGCGATCCAGAGTCCCTCGAGCAGCCTTGAGAAAGCGTTGTTGCCGGTCGCCTGCGCCACCGCGAAGTGGAACGCCCGGCTCGCGTCGTGCACCTCGTCGGAGGTCGTCGCAGAAGCCTCGGCGGCGATCGACTCACGCATCAGCTGCAGATCCGCGTCGTTGCAGCGGGCAGCGGCAAGTCGCGCGATCTCCGGCTCGAGCGCGAGCCGCGCCTCCAGCCGTTGCCGCACGTCGTCGAGCTCCGCCTCCGCGACGAAGAAGCCACGGTTGACCTCGAAGGCGACGAGACCATCGCCTTCGAGCCGCAGGAGTGCCTCGCGCACGGAGCCGCGCGAGATCCCGAGACGATCAGCGAGCGCGCCTTGCGCGAGGCGCGAGCCCGGCTCCAGGGTGCCCGCAACGATCAGCGACCGGATCTCGTCGTAGGCGAGTCCGACGACCGAGCGGACACGCAGCGGCTGCGCCGGGTGGGGGTCGAGATCGGAATGACGGATAGTTGACATTCGATGTTCGATTGTTATATCGTCTCGGCAACCAGGACGCAAGTGGGCACGAGCGTCCGACCTACACGGGAGGTTGATCGTATGAGCCAGGCCTCGGAGGGCGATGCCACGACCGGCGCGCTCGGCAAGAAGAACCTTACGACGATGCACGCCGTCGCGCAGGCGCTCGCGATCGGCCCCATGTTCTCGGTCGCGCTCATTCTCGGCGGAGTCTCTCGGCCTGACATCGGTGCCGGCTGGAATGCCACGCTCGCAGTGCTGCTTGCGGGCATCGGCGTGCTCGCGATCGCGTACACGATCTCGCTCTATGCGCGGAAGTATGCGGGGGCCGGCGCGGTCTACGAGTACCTGACGCACGGCGCACATCCGTGGATAGGTGTCTTCACTGCAGGCTTCTTCTTCGTCGGCTCACTCTTCCTCGGCGGTGGTGGTATCTACCTAGGGCTCAGTGTTTTGATCGACAACTTCTGGGTGGCCCACGTCTCCGACAGCGGACCCGCCTGGTGGATATGGGGCATGATCGCGCTCGCGATCGTCCTCGCCCTCAACTACTTCGGCGTGCGCCTTGCGATTCGCGCGATGCTGACATTCGCGGTTGTCTCGTTCATCCCGATGCTGATTCTTGCCGTCGTGATCATCGCCAAGGGCGGCAAGGAAGGTAACACCCTGTCGATGTTCAACCCCGGCGAGACCTCGCTGTTCGGGATCACGGGAGGCGGCGTTCTCGGCGGGATCCTGCTCGGGATCCTCCTCTTTGTCGGCTTCGAGGCGGCCGCCTCGATCGGCGAGGAATCGGCCGACCCGCACCGCTCCATTCCGCGGGCGCTGATCGGCACGGTCGCCGTGGCCGCAGGCTTCTTCGTTCTCATGTCCTATGCATTTTCGATCGGGTACGGCCAGACGGCCGTCAGCGAAGGCCTGTGGGCCTTCTCCCCCGGGCCGGTGGGCGAGATGGCGACGCTGTACGTCGGATCGTGGTTTGCCACCCTCCTCGAGATCGTCGTCATTCTCGACGCGATGGCGCTTGCTCTGGCGATCTGCGTGATGATCGGCCGCGGCTTCTTCGCACTCGGACGTGACGGACTCCTTCCGGCGTTCTTTGCGAAGACATCGCGCCGTGACACGCCGTGGGTCGGGAACCTGATGGTCGCCGTCGGCGGCATCGGCCTCACGCTGCTCGTGTTCGCCACGGACTACGCGGCGCAGTTCGGGTTCATGGACGAGGCCGGCAAGTTCATCCCGTTCTTCCCGAACGACCAGTTCGCGACGTTCATCCTCGCTGCGACGATCGGCTCGTTTGCGATCGAGATCGTCTACCTCGTCCTCGCGATTGCCGCATTCCGTCTCGTACGCGCGAGCGGGAACAAGTGGTGGCAGTACCTGATCGTGGCGGTCGCCGTGGCAACGCCGATCCTCGGGTTCTACGGGGCTCTCAACCCGCAACCTCATGACCACTCCAACTTCAACTGGGTCGCGGCGGCCTGGACGATCGGGTTGCTCGTCCTGACCCTCATCTGGTTCCTGATCGTCATGGTCATGCGTCGCGACAGCCTGGACAATGCCGCGGCCCACGCCGCCGAGCATCGTGGCGTTGCACCGCTCGACGAGACGCTCGCGTTCGAGTCGGCGGGCGACACGACGCCGCTCTAGGAACGCTGGCCGTGACCGAACTTGTCTGGTTCGGCATCGGCGAGGCGGAGGAAGCCCACGTGGGCTTCCTCCGCCTCGCCGAGGTCGGCGGTATGGCCGTCTGCCTCGGTCGGACGGCCGAAGGATGGGTCGCATTTCAGGACACCTGCACCCACGAGGACTGCTCGCTCTCCGACGGTGAGCTCGACAGTGGTGTGATTGTCTGTCCCTGTCACGGTTCGGAGTTCGACCTGCGCACGGGAGATGTCCTCTGTCCGCCTGCGTTCGAGCCACTTCCGATCTTCGAGGCGCGTGTCGAGGGGGGTGAGCTTCAGGTGCGGCTCGGCCCACCACCCGCTGCTGCAGAGGCGGTGCACGAGCAGGAGGTACACATTCCGCAGGCCGCTGCCGAAGCGGCGACAACCTTTGCACCCGCGGTGGACGGCCCCGTCCTCGCCGAGATCGACCTGACCGACCTCGCCGTGTGGGAGCAGGGAGTCCCCCACGAGTGGCTGACGCTGCTCCGGCGTGAGGCCCCGCTCCACTGGCAGCCCGAGGCCGACGGCCGTGGCTTCTGGGTCTTCACGCGCTACGACGACATCGTGCAGGTGTCGAAGGAGTGGGAGACATACTCCTCAGAGACCGGCGGGACATCTCTCGAAGACCTCGCACCCGAAGAGATCCTGGCACGGAGGTCGATGATCGACACCGACCCGCCTGCGCAGACGCGACTCCGTGACCTCGTCAACAAGGGCTTCACCCCGCGCATCGTCAACAGCTACGAGGAGCGCATCCGGGGCCTCGCCGGCGGCATCCTCGCGGAGGCGTTCGAGCGAGACGCCTTCGACTGGGTCGAGGATGTTGCAGCGGAGATCCCGATGTGGGTGTTCTCGGAGATCATGGGGCTACCGATCGAGGACAGGCGTCTGTTGATCGAGCTCGGCGACAAGCTGCTCGGCAACACCGACCCGGAGGTCGTCGGAGAACAGAACGTGCTGGAGCTGACCTCGAACGACCCGGCGAACCGCCTGCTGCCGTTCTCGAGCCCGTTCGCACCGGAGTTGATCGAGTATGGCTGTCGCCTCGGTGCAGCCCGGCGCCTCGACCCGCGCGACGACATCACCACGCATCTCGTCGAAGCCGAGATCGACGGCTCCCGCCTCTCGGAGGAGGAGTTCGGGCTGTTCTTCATCCTGCTCACCGCTGCCGGGAACGAGACGACGAGGCACACGATCAGCCTTGGTCTCCTCGATCTTCTCGCCCACCCCGACGAGGCTGCGCGACTGATCGCCGACCCCTCACTTGCCGGAACCGCCGCCGACGAGATTCTCCGGCGGGCGCATCCCGTGCATCACTTCAGGCGCACTGCGACGCGCGATATCACGGTTCACGGCCGGTCGATAAAGGCCGGCGATAAGGTGACGATGTGGTACGCCGCGGGCAACTACGACGAGGAGAAGTTTGCCGATCCACATCGGCTCGACCTCGGACGACAGCCGAACCGGCATCTCACCTTCGGCCTCGGCGGGCCGCATTTCTGTCTCGGAGCGCACCTCGCGAAGCTGGAGGTGAAGATCTGGCTCGAGGAGATGGTTCCGTATCTCGACCGGATCGAGCTTGCGGGAACGCCGACGCGCCTGCGCTCGAACTTCTTCAACGGCATCAAGCGCCTGCCCGTGCGGGTGCGATCCTGACCGGCAAGGAGGTGCGAGCATGAGCCTGCACCAGGAGGCCGAGGCGGCCATGAGGACGATGAGCGGCCTCGGGGTGCGCGCCGTCAGGCTGCTGTACACCGATCTGCACGGGGTTGCCCGTGGCAAGGACATCCCGGTCAGGCATTTCGCCGGTATGTGCGAGGAAGGCGTCTCGTTCTGCGCCGCGGTGATGGGCACCGATCTCCGGCACACCCCGGTCGTCGGCGGCGAGGAGGGCTACGTTGACCTTGCGGTCCGGCCCGACCTCGGCACGTTGCGACCCGTCCCCTGGCAGCCAGAGGTCGCGTGGTGCCTCGGCGAGGCGTGGACGCTCGACGGGGCAGACCACTTCCCGTCCTGCCCGAGGGCATTGTTGCAGCGTGTCGTAGACGCATACGCTGCTCGCGGTCTCGAGCCGATCGTGGCGCCCGAGCTCGAGTTCTTCCTGGCCGAGCGCGACCTCGAGGCCCCGAACGGCATTCGCCGCTACGTGGACGAGCTTTCCCGCGTCTACACGGTGGGGGCAGTCTCGGACCCGCGCGAGATCGTCCTCCGGATGCTGCTCTGGTGCGACGAGCTCGGCCTGGAGGCGTTCGCCGCGAACCACGAGTTCATGAACTCGCAGTACGAGATCAACCTCAGGCATTCCGGTGCGCTCGACGCAGCGGATCGCGCATTCATGCTGAAGGCGGCCGTGAAGGAGATCGCTGTCCGTGAGGGGATGCTCGCCACGTTCATGGGCCGTCCGTTTTCCGACCAGGGCGGCTCCGGCTTCCACGTGCACCTCTCGTTCAACGACAGCAGCGGCCGGAACGCCTTCGCCGACGAGGGTGGGCCCGATGCGCAGGGTGCGGCGGGCCCGAGTCCGCTCGCAGCGAGCTTCATCGCCGGTGTGATCGACCACGCACAGGGGCTCCAGGCGATCCTCGGTCCCACGGTCAACGCCTACAAGAGGCTCCTGCCGGACAGCCTCGCACCGACGCACGCGAACTGGGGACATGACAATCGAACGGCCCTCTGTCGCGTTCCGAATGAGCGAGGTTCCCGTGCCCGCGTCGAGGTGCGCGTCGCCGACGGTGCGGCGTGCCCGCATCTGATGATCGCCGCCATTCTGCTCGCCGGCCTCGACGGCATCGAACGCGGGCTCACGCCACCGGACCCGGTCGTCGGCGACGCCTACCGGATGGACGAGGCCCATGCAGGCTCGGCCCTACCCTCCGACCTCGGTGCGGCCCTCGACGCCCTCGAGGCAGACACGGTGCTCACCGGGCTGCTCGGCAAGCATCTCGTCCACACGTTTGTCGCGATGAAGCGGTTCGAGGTGGAGCGTTTCACGGAGGAGGTCGAAGAGTTCGACGTCGTGTTCGTGACCCGATGGGAGATCGAGGAATATGCCTCCCATCTGTAACCCGGAAGTTCGCTGTGTCTGCGTCGAGGTGGACGGTGAAGCGCGGTGGGGGCGCCGCGCCGGCGACGAGATCGTCCTTGCGGACGGGCTCGTGATTGCCGAGACGTCCGCCGTCTATCTCGCACCGGCTGCGCCGTCGAAAATCCTCGCCGTGCATCTCACCTACGGCAGCCGCGTGCGTGAATACGCCGCCCGCACACCACCCGAGCCCTCCTACTTCATGAAGCCGCCGACCACGTTGAACGGCCATCGCCAACCGATTCTGATGGCGCGCGGTGCGCAGTTCCTCAACTACGAGGGTGAGCTTGCTGTCGTCATCGCGCGACGGATGAAGGGCGTGCCGATCGACGAGGTGCTCGACTACGTGGGTGGCTACACCTGCGCGAACGACGTTGGCATGCACGACTTCCGTCACGCCGACCGCGGGGCCATGTTGCGGGTCAAGGGCCACGACGGCTTCCTCCCGCTCGGCCCCGAGCTCGTGCCTGCGGCGGAGTTCGACCCGACCGACTTCACCCTGCGCACCTCTCTCAATGGAGAGGTGGTGCAGGAGGCGACCGCCGACGATCTCCTCTTCTCCGTCGCCTATCAGCTCGCAGACGTATGCAGGCTGATCACGCTCGAGCCGGGAGACGTCATCCTCACCGGGACACCCGCGAACTCGCGGCCGATGAAGCCGGGAGACGTCGTCGAGGTCGAGATCTCCGGGATCGGACGGCTGAGGAACACGATCGAGGAGTGGGATGTCGATCTCGCCGGGCCCGGTGAGCAGATGCAGGTCTCGGCCCAGACGCTCCACGTGGCGCTGGCGATCCCCGAGGACGAGGCGGAACGCCTGGTCGCCGACGGTGGCAACCCGTGATCGACCTGCGGCGCATCGACCATGTCTGCCTCGGGGTCGCCGACGTAGACGAGGCAGCAGCACGCTGGGCGGTCGAGTTCGGCCTGCACGACCGGGGGCGTGACGGCGCGCGCGCTCTCCTCTCATGTGACGACGAGCCCTACAGCCTCGAGCTCGTACCCGGCTCTCCGGGCCACGAGCACACCGGCTTCGAACTGGCCCATGACTGCTCTCTCGATGACGTTCGGGCCCACCTGCGATCGCTCGACATCCACTGGCAGGAGCTGGAAGGGAGCATCTTCCTCGTCGATCCCGATGGACGGGGCGTGCAGGTCATGCCGTATCGCCGCCAGGAGCTCTGGGTCGTCCACGCCCGCCGCTCGACGACCGTTCGGCCGGGGTCGCCACGGAAGCTCGGGCACGTCAACTGCCTCAGCTCCCACTTCGAGGAGTCGATCAGGTTCTACACCGAGGTTCTGGGGATGACGGTTTCCGATCGTCTGGGTGAGGCCGGGATCTGGTTCCGGATCAACACCGACCATCACGTAATGGCGCTGATCGACATGACGCCGGGTCACTTCCACCATCTCGCATTCGACACGGTGGACGTGGGCCAGATGCGTGACATGCTCGACCACCTCGCGCGGCACGGTCGCTGGCTCGGCTGGGGGCCGGCGCGGCACGGAGTGGGAGGCAATATCGCGAGCTATGTGAGGATCGTCGAGGAGGAGTGCTTCGTCGAGCTGTACTGCGACATGGAACAGCTTCAGGCAGACCACGAGCCACGGCTCTGGCCGGACGACCGGTACTCGTCGAACACGTGGGGCCCGCTGCCGCCACGCTCCTACTTCCGGTTCGACGCGGCAGCGATCGCGTCCGAGGCGGAGAGCCTCGAGACGCGCGGCCACACCCTTCCGGAGGCGACCGCATAGTGCCGCTGACCGGATTCACCATCCCTCGCTCCCCGGGTGGTCGCGCCTCGATCGTCCCCTACCCGCCGTGGCACTACGTCGGAGACTTCCTCGTCGTCGAGTACTGGGCCGACCCCGAGAAGGCGGTGTCATGCCTGCCCGCGGGCCTCGACCCACACCCCGACGCCGGACGTTGCGCTGCGGTGTTCGCCGACTGGCAGTCGTGCTCGGAGAGTGGCGGTGAACTACTCGACCCCTCGCGTTCGCAGTACAAGGAGGTGTTCCTCGTCGTCAACGCGCTGCTCGACGGCGAGGAGGTGACGACCTGCCCGTTCATCTGGGTCGATCGCGACTTCGCGCTCACGCGTGGGTGGCTGCAGGGCTTTCCGAAGAAGCTCGGCTCGATCTGGATCACCCGCACCTTCGGGCTCGAGAGTCCGGCTGACCCGGGTGTGAAGGCCGGGGCGACGTTCGGCGGCACCTGCGCGGCCTACGAGCGTCGTGTCGCGGAGGCGACCGTCACGCTCGAGCGGCTCTCCGAGGCCGGGCCGACACACAACGACCCGCCGATCGTCAACGTCCGTCACTTTCCCCGGCTCGAGGCCGGACGGCACGACGACCCGGCGGTGCACGAGCTTGCCCGTTCCCGGAGTCGCAGCCGCGTCGTCTCGCCGGTGTGGGAGGGGAGCGCCACGCTCGACCTGTTTGGCGCGGCGCACGAGGAGCACGATCTGCTCGCTCCGGTTCGGGTCGGCAAGGGCTTCAGGTTCACCTTTGGCTACACCGTGGACGACCAGGAGATCGTCAAGGACTTGCGCGCGTGACCGGGGTCGCCCTCGTTACCGGAGGTGGGACGGGGATCGGTGCGGCAGTCGCCCGACGCCTCGCTGCAGACGGCTACATGGTCGCCGTCACCGGACGAAGAGCGGCACCGATCGACGAGGTTGCGCGTTCGATCGGCGGTCTTGCGATCGTCGCCGACACGGGCGTCGTCGCCGACGCCGACCGGGCTGTTGCCGAGACCGTCGCCCGCTACGGCTCCCTGGATGCGCTCGTCCTCAACGCCGGTCGAGGGGGTGAGGGATCGTTGCTCGACCTCGACCCCGCCGTCTTCGAGCAGGTGTTCGCGACGAACGTGACCGGCGCCTTTCTCGTCGCGCGTGCTGCGATCCCGTATCTGATCGACGTGCGCGGAGCCATCGTCAGCATCGCATCCGTCTCGGCGATGCGTGCGACGGCTTCGAGCCTCGCCTACTGCTCGTCCAAGGCGGCTCTCATGATGTTGACCCGGTGCATTGCGGTCGATCACGGGCCGGTGGGCGTGCGGGCGAACTGCCTCTGTCCTGGCTGGGTGCACACGCCCATGGCCGACGGCGAGATGGATGCGCTCGGCCGCGGCTCGCGGGAGGAGGCGTATGCCGAGGTGACCGCCGACGTGCCGCTGCGCCGGGCAAGCATGCCCGAGGAGATCGCCGGTGCTGTTGCCTGGCTCCTCTCCGACGACGCGTCCTACGTCAACGGCTCCGTGATCGCCGTTGACGGCGGTGTCACGGCGGTTGACGTCGGCACGCTTGCGTTCGGGAGGATGCCGTGAACGTTGCGGGAGTCGAGGTCTCGCCCGACCATTTCATCGGTGGCGAACGGGTTGCGAGCGAGCACACGTTCACCGATGTCTCCCCGATCGACGAACAGCCGCTCGGTGAGATCGCGCGTGGCGGTCAGCGCGAGGCCGACCTGGCTGTGGCAGCGGCGACGGAGGCGTTTCCCGCCTGGGCCGCTCTCGGTGCGGCCGGTCGTGCGGTCTACCTCCACCGACTCGCCGACCTGATCGACGCGAACGTCGAGCGACTCGCCTCTGTCGAGTGCGTTGACATGGCGATGCTGCTGCGCTCGCTGAAGGCCCGCCTGATCAACCGTGGTGCGCGCAACTACCGCAGCTACGCCGACCTTGCGGTGGCCTACGAGGAGCGCGTGTGGGAGTCGAACGGCACTGCGAACAGGGTGATCCGGATGCCGAGCGGGCCCGCGGTCGTGATCACTCCGTGGAACGCCCCGTTCATGCTCTCGACCTGGAAGACCGCTCCGGCGCTTGCCGCGGGCTCCACCATGATTCTCAAGCCTGCCGAGTGGTCACCCCTCTCCTGCTCGCTTCTCGCCGACCTCGTCGCAGAGGCCGGCTTCCCCCCCGGCGTCTTCAACGTCGTTCAGGGGATCGGGGAGGAGATCGGGGCCGCACTCGTCTCCCACCCGGGCGTCCGTCGGGTCTCGTTCACCGGCTCGCCCGAGACGGCCCGTCATATCGGTGTCGCCGCCGCGACGAACATCGTCCCGTTCACGGGGGAGCTCGGGGGTAAGGGGCCGCTGCTCGTCTTTGCCGACTGCGATCTCGAGGCCGCTGCCCGCAAGGCTGCGGGCCAGTTCGACGACGCGGGCCAGGTGTGCCTCGCGGGTACGCGGATTCTCGTGCAGGAGTCGGTTGTCGAGCCGTTCCTCGAGCTCTTCCACCGCTTCGCGGACGAGCATGTGCTCGGAGACCCGCGTGACGACGACACCACCGTGACGCCGTTGATCCACCGCGACCACCTCGACCGTGTAGCGGCCTTCGTCGAGCGGGCACGGGGTAACGGCGACGAGATCGTCCGCGGCGGTCATCCGTCAGAACGCGGCGGCCTGTTCTACGAGCCGACCCTCGTCAGCCCACGCTCGAACGAGAGCGAGATCGTTCAGAGAGAGGTGTTCGGGCCTGTTCTTACGGTCCAGATCTTTTCGGAAGAGGACGAGGGCATCGCCCTGGCCAACTCGACGCCCTACGGCCTCTCGGGGATCGTCTACACCGGCTCTGCCGACCGAGCCGAGCGCGTCGGCAGGGCGATTCGCGCCGGGACGGTGTGGGTCAACACCTTTCTCGTGCGAGATCTCACTGCGCCGTTCGGAGGGATCGGGATCTCGGGCATCGGTCGTGAGGGCGGCGACTTTGCACTCGACTTCTATTCTGACCTGAAGACCCTGCAGATATCGACCGGAACGACGACATGAGAGGAGGCCCGTGGTGAAGAGCGGCAACGATCCCCAGACCGGCCTCGTCTGGCACGAGCGAATGATGTGGCACGACACCGGCTCGGGTGCATCGGAGCTGCCCGCCGGCGGGTGGCTCGAGCCGGGGGAGCACTCGGAGAATCCTGCGACCAAGCGCCGGTTCAAGAACCTGCTCGACGCGACGGGGCTCACCGACCAGCTTTTCCTCCTTGCACCGAGGCCTGCGAGTGTCGCGGAGCTTCAACGGGTGCACACCGGGGCGTACATCGAAAAGATCCGGCAGCTCTCGGCGGGCCACGGCGGCGACGCGGGGAGCGAGTCGCCCTTCGGGAACGGCTCCTTCGAGATCGCCCAGCTCGCAGCCGGCGGCACGATCACGGCGATTGACGCGGTTCTCGACGGCACCGTCGCGAACGCCTACGCGCTCGTCCGTCCTCCCGGTCATCACGCGCTTCCCGACCTCGGGATGGGCTTCTGCATCTTCGCGAACGTCGCGGTCGGCGTGCGTCACGCGCAGGCCGAGAGGGGAGTGGGGCGGGTCGCGGTTGTGGACTGGGACGTCCACCACGGGAACGGCACGCAGGCCGTCTTCTGGGACGACCCGTCGGTGCTCGCGATCTCGTTGCACCAGGACGGCCTCTACCCCGCGCGATCCGGTCTGCTCGACCAGAGAGGCGTGGGGGCCGGCGTGGGGGCGACACTCAACGTACCGCTCCCGGCCGGGAGCGGAACCGGTGCCTATCTCGCGGCACTCGACCGCGTCGTCCTCCCCGCGCTCGATGCGTTTGCGCCCGAGCTGATCGTTATCGCCTGCGGTTTCGATGCGGGTGCGCTCGACCCCCTCGGTCGGATGATGCTGCCGGCCGCGGCCTTCGGCACGATGACGGAACGGCTGCTCGATGCCGCCGGTCGGCTCTGCAGCGGCCGTCTCGTCGCCTCCCACGAGGGTGGCTACTCGGCGGGACACGTCCCGTTCTGTGGCCTCGCCGTGATCGAAGCGTTGTCGGGTCTCTCGGCGGGCGTCGAGGACCCGTTCTCGTACCTCGCCCATGTCACAGGCCAGGAGATCGAGCCGCACCAGCAGACTGCCGTTGACGCCGCTGTGGAGCTCGTACCCGGCGTTCTGCGGTGAGCGCGTCGAAGCTCGTCCTCGTTCTCTCGGAGAACTGGACGCTGACGCCGCCGCGTGACATTCGCGCCCTCGTCGAGATGGCCGTCGTGGCCGAGGATGCCGGGTTCGACGCCGTCATGGTGAGCGAGCACATCGTCCTCGGGCCGAGCGCCGGTGCCGGTGGAGTAATGGGCAACCCGCGTGACTATGCGATGCCGGGAAACCAGGACCCGGCCATGCCGTGGCCGAGCTCGCTCGTGCTGCTGTCTGCGATCGCGGCTGCGACGTCGCGGCTGCGCCTCGCGGCCTGCGCGGTGATCGCGCCCCTGCGCCACCCGCTCCTGCTCGCGCGCGAGCTCGGCACGCTCGACCTTCTCTCGGAGGGCCGGCTCGTGGTGCAGCCGACCGTCAGTTGGCATCGGGACGAGTACGAGGCGCTCGGCGTGCCGTTCAACAGGCGCGGCGTTCTGCTCGACGAGCATCTCGCCGCTTGGGAAGGGCTCTGGCGCGACACGCCCTCGTCGTTTGCCGGTGAGCACTACTCGTTCGAGGACGTGTACCTCGAGCCCAAGGCCTGGCGGCCCGACGGGCCGCGCCTCTGGCTCGGCGGAGAGTCGGTGCACGACCGGTTGTTGCGCCGGATCGTGCGGTACGCGCACGGGTTCCATCCGCTCGGTCAGCCGTCGGACGACGATCTGACGCTCCTTCGTGACGGTCTCTCCGCAGAGGGCCGCGACCTCTCGGAGCTCGAGCTCGTCGGCGGGATGCGTGCCGTCTTCCCTGACGACTCCAGCCCGTCCCCGCTCGAGCCGGCGGTCGCGTCGCTGGCAGCCCAGCGAGCACGAGGTTTCACGACATTCTGTATCAAGCCGTCGCAGTTCATCGACGAGATCGCCCGCTACCCGGCCTGGTGCCGGGAGGTGGTGGAGCGGGTCGGAGCGGCCGGGGCATGAAGGCCGACGTCGCGATTGTCGGGAACGGCGTTGCCGGCACCGCGTGTGCACTGCGCCTCGCCCGGGACGGTATCCGGCCCCTCCTCATCGGTCGGGGTCTTCCCGTCGACCGGCCGCCCTTGACGAAGTCGGCGCTCTCCGACGGAGTGCCGCGCCTGCTCTCCGACGCGGCACGTCTCGACGGATGCGGCGTCGAGCGTCTCGACGGCATGGTCTTCTCCGCCGATCTCACCGCCCGGATGCTGACGGTGACGACGGAGCAGGGAGAGATCGAGATCGAGGCAGAGAGCGTGGTGCTCGCCACCGGCCTTGCCTACCGCTCCCCACCCGTCCCCGGCCTCGAGGACGCCTTCGTCAACGCCAACCCCCACGTCTTCGATGCGCTCGGCCCTCTGCTGACAAGCGGACCCGTGGAGGCGATCGTCGTCGGGGCAGGGCTGATCGGCACCGAAAGCGCGGCCTCCCTTGCCCAGGCCGGCCATGCCGTGACGCTCGTTGACATGCTCGACCGGCCTCTCGACCGGCTGCACGATCCTCTGCCGGAGCTCGGCCGGGCGACGCTCGACGAGCTCGGCGTGCGGTTCATCGGCGGTGTCGCGATCGAGAGCGCCACCGGGTACTCGCTCGCAACCGCCGCGCACGGGACGCTCGAAGCAGACGTGATCCTTGTCGCGACCGGCGGCGTTCCGTTCCTGCCACCGGGTCTCTCGCTCGAGGTCTCGGAGCTGCCCGTCGCGGTTGGCGACGACATGCTCGTCCCGGGACACGAGCGGGTGTATGCCTGCGGCGACCTCGTCCTGGTGCCGCACACGCGCTTTGGCCCGATGCGCTTTCCTCACTGGGACGCCGCGATCGGAACCGGGGAGCACGTCGCCGACGCGATCGCGGGTACCACAGCGCTCTACGACCGCCTGCCGTACTGGTGGAGCGACATCGGCCCACGGCGGCTGGCCGAGGTCGGGTTTGCGGGGGCCGTTGAGAGCTGGGTCGAGGAAGACGGCTTGCACGTGGGGAGAGACGGAGGCGGCGCGCCTGTCTGTGTGCTCGTCGTAGACGCGCCGCGGCGGCTGCGCGAGGCACGGACGATCGTCCAGGAAGGAGCAGCATGAGCGCCGTCGAGGAATGGGCTGCCGCAGTGACCGTCGAGCAACTCGACGAGGATCCCTACCCGATCTACGCGCGCATGCGTCGTGAGGCGCCCGTCTGCTTCGTCCCGGCTGTCGGGCTCTGGTTCGTGACGAGCTGGGCCGAAGCCGACTTTGCGGCATCGCATCCCGAGCTGATCGACTCCTCGGTGACGCCCTCGCCGCTCGACCGGGCGATGGGAGGCCCGAGCATCCTCGTGCTCGACGGTGACCCGCAGAAGAGACTTCGCGCGATGCTCGATCCGTCGCTCAGGCCGCGCTTCGTCGAGGAGAACACCCCGGAGATCGTCACTCCGATCGTCGAGAGCCTGCTCGACGGGATCGTGGAACGCGGCGCAGCCGACCTGATGAGCGACTACTTCGAGCCCGTGTCGGTGCTTTCGCTCGGGAGCGTCCTCGGCCTCGGTGAGATGGATGGAGACACCCTACGACGGTGGTTTTACGGTCTCGCGCAGGGTGCGGTCAACTTCGAGGACGACCCCGCGAGGTGGGCAGTCTCGGACGCGATCGGGGCGGAGGTAGACCGTTCCCTCGAGCCCGTCCTGAAGCGGCTCTGGGAGACGCCCGACTCGAGCACGATCGCGGTGATGCTGCAACACGCAGACGGTTCCTTCGAGGATCGTGTGGCGACGATCCTGCCGACCCTGAAGGTGATGTTGCTCGGCGGCATGCAGGAGCCCGGGCATGCCGCCGGGACGACGGTGGCCGGACTGCTCGAGTCGGGCCACGCGGCGGCGATGGCGGCCGACCCGGCAGGGCTCGTACGTGACGCGATCGAGGAGGGCCTGCGCTGGGTCTCGCCGATCGGGACGCAGACCCGTCGTGTACGGGTCGAGACAGACCTTGGCGGAGCGACGCTTCCCGTTGGCGCGAACCTCGGCGTCCTCGTCTCGTCGGTCAATCGCGACGAGGTCGTGTGGGGCCCGACCGCCGATATCTACGACCTCTTTCGGCCGAAGCGCAATCACGGAGCGTTCGGGTTCGGGCCCCACTTCTGCTCGGGTCATCATTTCTCCCGTGTGCAGATGCGCATCGCCGTGCAACGGCTCTTCGAGCGGCTCCCGCACCTCCGCTCCGACCCGGAGCGGCCACCGGTCTTCAGCGGCTGGGAGTTTCGTGCCCCGCAGCATCTGCACGTTCGGTGGGACGCCTGATGCCCGTGGAGAGCGAGAGCACCGGCGGAGAGGGAACCGGCCTCACGTCGGTCGATCTCGGGCCTGCCGATCTTGCCGACGGTGAACTGCGCGAGGCGACGGCGGCAGGGCTCTCGCTCGTTGTTGCTAGAACAGGAGACAACTACGTTGCCTTCGAGACCTGGTGTACCCACGACGAGTGTCCGCTGAGCGACGGGTGGCTCGAAGGAGAGGCCATTCGTTGCGCGTGTCACGGTGCGCTCTTCTCCCTGGTGGACGGCTCCGCGCTCGAGGGCCCCGCCATCGACCCGATCGCAGTCGTCACGGCTTCGGTGACCACCGACCGCCGCGTCGTTGCAGACCTCTCTACGCTGCGCTCGTGAGCCTCCGCCTCGACGTACCACGCGAGCTCGCGCTTCAGCGCGCGGCCGAGATCGTGACCGAGGCCTGGACCAGTTTCGACCGGGCGCGTCCTCAGCAGCCGCCGATCGACGACCACCTGAGGGCGCTGTTCGCGACGGGACTGCCCGATTCACCGACGGGCGTGCTCGAGGTTCTCGACGATGCGCGTCGCGCCCTGGACGAGTCGATTGCCCAGCCACGGCCTCGCTTCTTCGCCTTCGTGGGCTCGTCCGGTCTCGAGGTCGGCGTGCTCGGAGATCTGCTCGCCGCCTGCTTCGACGCGAATCTGGCAGTGTGGGCGGCGGCGGCAACCGAGATCGAGGATCAGGCAATCAGGTGGCTCGCGGACTTTCTCGGCTTTCCGGCCGGCGCAGGTGCCTTCACGAGTGGAGGCACGGTGTCGAACATGACGGCGCTCGCAGCGGCCCGAGAGCGGGCGATCCCCGGATCGCGCCGCCACGGCCTCGGCACTGCAGCCGCGACCCTCTACTGCTCGGACGAGGCGCACTACTCGATCCAGCGAGCCGCCGAGATTCTCGGCATCGGCTCCGGTAACGTGCGGTCGCTCCCGACCGACAGCGACCGGCGACTCGTCCCCGAGGCGGTCGAGGAAGCGATCCGCGCCGACCGGGCCGTCGGTCGAACCCCCGTGGCGGTCGTCGCGACGGCGGGGACGACCCTGACCGGGGCGTGCGACCCGATCGACGCACTGGCGGATGTATGCGCTGCCGCCGGTGTCTGGCTGCACGTGGACGGGGCCTACGGCCTCCCTGCGGCAACGACCCCGTCAGCAGGACATCTGTTTGTCGGCCTCGAGCGCGCAGACTCCGTGACGCTCGACGCGCACAAGTGGCTCTATCTACCGAAGGCGTGCGGCGTGCTCCTCGTTCGCGACCGCGACGACCTGGTGCGGGCGTTCTCGCACGAGGAGGCCTACATCCCGCACGAGCGCACGGGTCATATGGTCGATATCACCCTCGAGTATTCGCGCCCGTTCCGGGCGCTCAAGCTCTGGCTCTCCTTCCGGGCATACGGGGCACAGGCCTTTCGTGACGCGGTCGAGGAGAACCTCCGCCAGGCGCGCTTGTTCCACGGCCTCGTCGTTGCTCACGACCGCCTCGAACCTCTCTGTGGGCCGCCACCGCTCTCGATCGTCCCGTTTCGCCATCTCGGCACCGGGGGCGACCTGAACGCCGGCAACTCCCGGCTCGTGCGTGCGCTCCAGGATGACGGACGTGTCTGGGTGGCGCCGGCGACGATCGACGGCAGCGTCTGTCTCCGCCCCTGCTTTGTCAATTTCCGCACGACCGACGACGATGTACACGCACTCGTTGACATCGCAGGCGAACTCGGGGGCTAGTGCGCCGTTCCGGAAGTCGCCTGGTGATCCTGGCGCGCGAAAAGCACGCCGGGCAAGGACGCAGGGAGCCCCGATATCGGGTCATACCGGGGTGACGAAGGACGTGGCCCGGCGCCGCTTTGCAGCCGCCCGGGGCCCGAGTGACTTCCGGAACGGTGCACGAGCACGGCGCCTCACGCCGACAGGGTCACGGTTGCGCGTTCACAGCGGACTCCTATTGGGCCGCAACATCGGCTTAACCGTGGTCAACGAGCCTTTCACGCGCGGATCCGTATAAAGAGTCCATGAACTCACCGACACCAAACACACCGACACCAAACTCGCCCACACCGAACGCACCCACTCCACCGCCGGCCCCTGACGCGAAGCGCTCCGGTCACGGCATCAGATCCCTCGCCCTCTATCTCACCGCCGCCGTGCTCGGAGGTGTCGTTGCTCTCGGTGGAGCCGCCACGACCGGTGCTCTCGACGGCACGTCATCAACGACGATAGTGCGGCCTTCGGGCGGCGGGACGAAGGCCGTCACTGCTGTCGGCGGCAGCACTCTGTCGATCAACGAGATCTACACCCAAAGCGGCCCAGGAGTCGTCCAGATCACCTCGAAAATCGGTTCGTCCACCTCGTCGAACGGTCAGAACAAGCCCGCGGGACAGTCGCTCGGGTCGGGATTTGTGATGGACAGGGAAGGGCACATCATCACGAACTACCACGTGATCGACGGTGCTACCACGATCACGGTTCGCTTCTCGAACGACGACACGCTCACGGCGACGCTCGTGGGTAGCGACCCGTCCACCGATGTCGCCCTGCTCAAGGTCAACGCCGATGCAGATGCGCTCACCCCGCTCGTCCTGGCAGACTCGCGGGCGGTCGAGGTCGGAGATGCCGTGGTCGCGATCGGCAATCCGTTCGGCCTCGAACGGACGGTCACCTCGGGCATCGTCAGCGCTCTCCAGCGGAACGTCGAGGCACCGAACGGGTACTCGATCGACCACGTGATCCAGACCGACGCCTCGATCAATCACGGCAACAGCGGTGGCCCGCTCCTCAACACCCGCGGGGAGGTCATCGGCATCAACTCGCAGATCGAGACGGGTGGCTCCGGCGACGGAAACGTGGGCATCGGCTTCGCCGTCCCCTCGAACACCGTTAGTACGGTCGTCTCCCAGATCCTCCGCGACGGCAAGGTGCTGCACGCCTACCTCGGCGTCCGTCTCACCGAGGTCACCTCCGACATCGCGAAGTCGTTCAAGCTTCCCGTCACGGAGGGCCTCGTCATCGAGTCGGTCAACAACGGCTCCGGCGCCGCCGACGCCGGCCTCAAGGCCGGCACCAGGCCGGTCGTCGTCGCCGGCGAGAGCTTCCGGATGGGTGGCGATGTCATCGTCGCCGCCGACGGCAAGAACGTGGCAAGGATCAACGATCTCCGCGATGTGATCGCAGCGCACAGACCTGGTGACAGGATCGAGCTCAAGATCTATCGTGACGGCTCCGCGAAGACGGTTACCGTGACGCTCGGGCAGCAGCCGACAACTCCTGTGCAGTAGGCGCTCGCAGCCGGCCCCTCTCCCGGGCCGGCAACCGACGAGCCGCAGTCCCGCGCACACGGTGCCAGGGGCTGCGGCTCCTTCCGGGTCACCCAACCGTTCCTGTTGCGGTTACTCTGTGGCGATGAGCGAAGTAGAAGGGCCAGAGCGCGGATCCCTGCTCCTCGACGAGGAATATGCCGTCGAGGAAGAAAACCTCTGGGAGGACGACGACGCCGGGGACTACGACGGCTGGTACTGCGTTCGCACCGACCCCTTCCCCTGTCCTGCATCGGGCTGCACGTTCGTCGCGGCTCATATGACTGCGGCCCACCTGGTGCTCGTGTGGCAGGAACGGGACGATCCCAACCTGCTGTGGCACGCGCAGCGAGCACTCGAGGTCGGCCGTAATCCGCGTGTGATCTCGTACGAGCGATCGTTCGGCCCGAGCGCGTCGTACTATGCGTGGGAGGCGGCCGGTAGGCCGGTGCACGGCGTCCGCGGCAAGGTCTGATGCTCGCCCCGACCGCCTCGGACTGCAGAGGTCGCACTCGATGTGCTCCGTTAGGGCTCCTCGGGCAGGCCGCCCCACCACTTCGCGCCGGTACTCGCGTTGGAGTACGGCTGTGCCATGCCGCAAGTGAGCGACGATCCTGCAGGCCCGTCCTCGCACGTTGCCGGGTTTTACATGGCCGCCACTGCGGTATCGGTTGTCGGCTCGGTGATCGCGCTCCTCGCGGCGACCGCAACCGCCACGGCGTCAGGTGATCTGGACAACGGCGCCATCTACGCTGGCATCTACATGGCGATCGTGCTCGTGGCCTCGGCCCTCGCGCTCCCGTATGCCCCGCAGTGGTGCTTTCGACTGGGCACACGCCGGAGTTTTGCCGTGGCGCAGTCGCTTGCTGCCATAGCGTGGCTTCTTGCGGGGACGCTCCTCCTGCTCGGTGTGGCGCCCATGCTCGTCCTTCTCGTTGCGGCACCGTTCTTTGGCGCCTTCGCCGGGACGACGACCGTCCTCAAGCCCGCGCTCGCGAAGGCCTACCTCGCAACGTCCAGGGTCTCGACCTCTCCGTCATCAGCCGTTACTCGTCGGCGCAGGGCTTCTGATCGCAAGCATGGGCATCGGAGAGATGTTCTCGCCCTTGATCCTGAGGGTGTTGAGTGCACGAAGAGACGAGTTTCCTGCCGCGACTATCTCCGTAGCCCTGGCCGGCAGCGCCCTGATCGTGTTCGGGGTAACGTCACTCCTGCTGTCGGGCGTACCCGAACTCGCTGCCTGGGTCGTCATCGGCCTTGCGCTGGGCGCACTCAACTACGCAACGAAATCGCTTGCGATTGGCGCTGCAGCGGAGTCACGTGGGCCGGGGGAGGCGACGCGAAGCCTCGCGTCCTGCATGCTGGTCGTCGGACTGTTGGCACCGGTTGGCGTGATCGGGTGGAGCTTGCTGATCAGCGGATTTTGGACTGTTGGCTTCCTCCTGCTCGGGTGCGGGTGCGGCACGATCCTGGTGGGCTTGTTCCTGAACCGCAACCACTATGCACGGGCGACGCGCGCTTTCAGCGGATAGGCACCCTGTTGAACCCGGGCCCGTGTTCGACGGTGCCCCGGTATCATCTGCACCGATGGCTCTCCGATCCGAGACGCTGCACATCAGCGGTATCCGCTGCGAGCGGTGCGTCAACCGGTTGGCTGCGGCCCTGCGGGGCCACGAGGGCCTCGAGAGCGCGAACGCCAACCTGATGGGGCAGGTCACGGTTGAGTTCGATGACGAGCAGACCTCCCGTGACGAGCTCGTCACAGCGATGGCGAAATCCGGTTTTCGCGAGATCTGAGGGGCGTGGATCCGGGCCTGGCCGGACCCCCGCTCGGACTGATCGCGGAATAATAGAGGGCGCACGGGCGTTCCAGCAAGCGGAACAGATACGGTTGCAGGGTGGTCGAGGCCGAACCCGAAATCGAAGGACGTCGGATCGCTGCGGAGGCCCGCGACCGTGTTCGCTTCGAGGAAGAGGCTCTCGCGCTCGCCGACCAGGTGTACCGCGTGGCGCGCAGGCTCGTTGGAACCCGTGAGGAGGCTGAGGATCTTGTCCAGGACACCTATAGCCGGGCATTCAGGAGCTGGCGCTCGTACACCCCGGGGACGAATCTGCGTGCCTGGCTCCTGCGGATCCTCACCAACCTCAACCTCGACCGGGGCCGGAAGGTACAGCGGACGCCTGACACGCAGCCGATCGAGGAAGGCGACTACTACCTCGCGAACAAGATGGTCGAGGCCTCGGGCGAGCAGGTGCTCGACCAGGACCGCGTCGTCGAGAAGCTCTCGCAGGACTCGATCGTGACGGCACTCTCATCGCTTCCCCATGACTTCCGCGACACCGTCGTGCTCGTGGACATCGGTGAGTTCAGTTACGCCGACGCAGCCCAGATTCTGGACATTCCGATCGGGACGGTCATGTCGCGGCTGCACCGCGGCCGGCGGCTCCTGAAACAGGAGCTGGCAGAGGGGAGGCTCGCGTGAGTCGCACTCCGTGCGAGGCGTGCGAGGAGCTGCTGCAGGGCTACCTCGACCGTGCTCTTACAGACAGCGAGGTCGGGCGGGCCGAGTCTCACCTCGACGCTTGCGACTACTGCCGGCGCCGGTATCGCTTCGAGGAGTCATTGCGAAAGTATGTGCAGACGACGGCCGCAGAGCGGATGCCCGTCGGGCTGATGGAGAAGCTGGCACAGCTCCGCTCCAGCCCGTAGTACCGTTAGCGCAATCGTTCGGGAAGGTCTGCCGGGGTATCGACGTCTCCCGGCGCACCGAGGTCGTCACAGGAAACAAGCCGGACCTCGAGGTCACGCAGCCCTGCGTCGGGGATCGAGTCCCACGCCTCCCTGGCTACGAGCACCGGATGGCCACGCTCTCCGTCGTAGGAGGCTGCGACAAGTGCGCCGCCGTCGGCCCGCCACGAGGCAATCACGCGGTCCACTGCTTCGGGGGCGAGATCGGGTCCGTCAGCGAGAACGACGACCGCGGCCTCGACACGAGAACCGAGCTCCTCCAGGCCGCTCGTGAGCGAGGCACCGGGCCCTCGCTTCCAGCCGGCACAGGTGACGACGGTCGCGGGTGTCTCGAGGGTGTGCGCGCCCGCGACGACGACGATCCCCTTGACGGAGCTCCGGGTCAACCGTTCGAGCACCTCGGGCAGCAGCAGCCGTTGCTTCGGCGTGCCGAACCGCGACGCCTCTCCGGCGGCGAGCACGACTGCGGCGATGCTCATCGTTCGACGACCGTGACCGACTCGATTACGACGGGCCGCGTTGGCTGCTCCGTCGCAGGGTCTCCGAGTGCACCGATCCGATCGACAACGTCAATCCCGTTCGTGACGTTGCCGACAATGGCATATTCGGCGGGCAGGCTCGCGTCGGCACCCGTGACGACGAAGAACTGGCTGCCCGACGTTCCGGGTGCCTCGGCCGACGTCTTTGCCATTGCGACGACACCCTTCGTGTACTTCGCGTCGGCGGCAGGTGGATCGACCGTCTGGTATCCGGGGCCGCCCGACCCGGACGCTGTCGGGTCGCCGCCCTGAATCACGAAGCCGGGGATGATCCGGTGGAAGATCGTCTTGCCGAAGAAATCGCTCTTTGCGAGTGAGACGAGTGACGCTGATGTGGCGGGCGCCCCGGCCTGGTCGAGCGTGATCGTGAACGTGCCGCAGTTGGTCTTGACCACGAGGTCATAGGTCTTCTCGGGATCGAGCCGCTCCTTCGGCTGCGTCCCGCCGCCGTCCTCGCGGGCGGGCGGCACGGTGACATCGCTACAGCCGTCCGCCGAGGTCGTCGTGTCGGTCGCCTCTGTCTGTGTCTCGGTGGCCGGCGCGGCGGTGTCGCCCGACGAGCCGCCGCACCCGGCCGCGGCGACACCAAGCAGGACGAGCAGAACGAGGAATATCTTGCGCATCAGAGGATCTTACCGCGCTTGACGAGCGCAGGCCTCTGCGTGTAGTTCTAGAAGGATGGAGGTCATACTCGAAGTCAACGGGGAGCGGCACTCGGTGGTGCCCTCGGGACGGCGGCTGCTCGCCGTCCTGCGCGACGACCTCGAGTTGCTCGGTACGAAACTCGCCTGTGGTGAGGGCGCCTGCGGTGCGTGCGCGGTGCTCGTGGACGGCAGGCCGGTCAACGCGTGCCTGCTGCTCGCCGAGGCCGCCGTGGGTCATCAGATAGTGACGATCGAGGGACTCTCGGTCGGCCGCGCCCATGCGGTGCAGGAGGCATTCGTGGCCGAGGACGCGCTGCAGTGCGGCTACTGCACGCCGGGCCAGGTCGTCAGTGCGACAGCATTGCTCGAGCGGACACCTGCCCCGACCCGTGAGCAGATCCACGAGGCGATGGCGGGCAATCTCTGCCGGTGTGGCGCCTACCCGAAGATCGAGCGTGCGATCCTGCGGGCAGCGGGTAGCGCATGAGCCGATTCGTCCGCACCCGGACGGAGATGGAGGGACGCTACGAGGATGTCTGGGCACTCGTGGACGAGAGCGACGACACCGAGAGCTGGGCGCCCGACGCCGCACTCTCTCTCGTCGGCCGCCCCGTGCCGCGGCAGGACGGAGCGGCGCGCGCGGCCGGCCGGGCTCGCTTCACCGTTGACGTGCGCCTCGCAGGGACGCTGCACGCAGTCGTGCTCCGATCTCCGGTTGCGCACGGGCGTGTTCGTTCTCTCGACCTCGACGGCGCGCGGGCGGTGCCGGGCGTGCGTGCCGTGATCGGCCCCGACAGCGAGCTGTCTCTGACGACGCGCTCTCCTCTTCTCCGCGGTGAGCCCGGGTATGCCGGAGCGCCGGTCGCGGTCGTCGCGGCGGACACCCTCGAAGCGGCGCATGCCGGTGTTCTGGCGCTTGCCCTCGACCTCGAGGTGCTGCCGCACCTCGTCGATGTCGAGGAGGGGCTCCGCGAGCAGCGCTTCACAGCTGATCCGACCGACGAAGCACGTGGTGACGCGGAGGTGGCTCTCGCAGCGGCTGAGGTGACGGTCGAGCTCTCGCTCGAGACGCCCGGCCAGCTGCAGACGGCGCTCGAGCCGCACGCCGCGGTCGCTTCCTGGGAGGGCGAGCGTCTCACCATCTGGGTGTCCACGCAGGGGATGTTCGCCGCACGTGACGAGCTCGCCCGGGCCTTTGGGCTGCGTAAGTCGGACGTTCGGGTGCTGACCGAGTTCGTTGGCGGTGGATTCGGAGCCAAGCAGGGGGCCGGTTTCGAGGCGCTCGCCGCGGCCGAGCTGTCGCGGATTGCCGGCCGTCCCGTGCGTCTCGTCAACGACCGGCACGGCGAGCAGCTCGATGGCGGCCGCCGTGCGGCGTCCCGGCAGACGGTGCGCCTCGGGGCGAGTCGCGACGGCACGATCACGGCGATCGATGCGGATGCCGTGATCGGAATGGGCCAGGGCGGCTGGATGCCCCCCGTTCTGATCCCGGCGCGTACGCTCTACCGCTGCGCCGATGTTCGCGCGCTGACCTTCCCCGTGAAGACGAACCTCCGGGCACAGAATGCTTTTAGAGCACCGGGTGTGATGGAGGGAACCACCGCCTTCGAGCAGGCAATCGACGAGCTGGCGTTGGCGCTCGACATGGATCCGCTCGAGCTTCGCCGCAGGAACCACACCGACATAGACCAGGTGAGTGGGTCGCCGTATTCGAGTAACCAGCTCCTCGCCTGTTACGACCGTGCAGCCGAGCTTGCCGGCTGGGCGGCGCGCGGCGAGCTTCGTGAACCACAGCCGGACGGGCTGCTCCGCGGCATGGGCTGTGCCTCCCAGATCTGGTGGGGTGGGGGTGGGCCGCCGTCACACGCCACCGTCCGACTCGACTCCGAGGGGCACGCGACCGTGATGACAGGGATCCAGGACATCGGCACCGGGACGCTCACGAGCGCGCAGATCGTCGCGGCCGAGGAGCTCGGGCTGCCGCTTGCGCACGTACGTGCCCTGGGCGGTGATACGGCGCCGAACGTCTACGGCCCGATCGCAGGTGGCTCGCAGACCACGCCGTCGGTGATGCCCGCGGTGCGGTCTGCAGCGGCCAAGGTGCGCAAGACGCTGCTGCAACTCGCAGGCGATGTCTTCGAGATCGCCGTGGGCGACCTCGAGGTGAGCGACGGCCGCATCCGCTCGCGCGACGGCGCCATCGACGTCGAGGTGACCGAGGTGACCGCCAAGCTCGGTGACGCGACGATCGACGGCTCGGGATCACGCGGGCCCAATCCCGGCGGCTTCGTCGTGCATACCTTCGGCTGTCAGATCGCGCAGGTCTCCGTCGATGCCGCGCTCGGTGAGGTCAGGGTCGAGCGGGTCGTCGCGGTGCACGACGTCGGCCGCATCGTCAATCCGCTGACCGCCTCGAGCCAGGTCGAGGGCGGCGTGCTGCAGGGGGTGGCCTTCGCCCTCACCGAGGAGCTCGTCGTTGACCCGACGACAGGGATTCCCGTCAATGCATACCTCGACGACTACAAGATTCCGACGATTGCCGACACGCCGGAGATCGTGATCGACTTCCCCGGCATTGCCGACGAGAACCTGCCGACGACCGGCACGAAAGGCCTGGGTGAGCCGCCGATCATTCCGACGGCAGCGGCGATCGCCAATGCGTTCGCGCACGCGACCGGCCGGCGTGCGGTGGCGCTTCCGCTGACGCGCGACCGTGTGCTCGAGGCCCTCGCATGACGACCTACGCGAGGCCTGGATCCGTTGACGAGGCGCTCGAGTTGCTGCTCGAGGACGGCGCGGCCGTGCTGGCAGGAGGAACTGATCTCGCCGGGCAGATCGACCGGGGCATCAGCGCCCCCGGCCTGCTCGTTGACCTGCAGGACACCGGGCTCGGCGGCATTGCCCCGGACGGGAAGGGGCTCCGGGTCGGGGCGGCAACGACGCTGGCCGACGTTGCGGAACATACCCTCCTGGCGCCGTATGCGGCCGTCACAACGGCCGCCCGTCTTGCCGCCTCGCAGCTGCTGCGGAACCAGGGCACCGTGGGAGGAAACCTCTGCCAGCACACGCGGTGCTGGTACTACCGTGGTGAGGAGTGGAACTGCTGGCTCGGTGGTGGTGACACGTGCTTTGCCCAGATAGGTGACCACCGCAAGCACAATCTCGAGGAGGGTGACTGCATTTCGGCGCATCCCTCGGATCTCGCTCCGGCGCTTGCCGTCTGTGGTGCGACCGTCGTCGTCCGGGCGCTCCATGGCGAGCGGGAAATCCCACTTCTCGACCTCTTCCGCCGTCCGACGGCCGACAACCGCTCGCTCGTCACGCTCGAGCGCGGTGAGCTCGTCGTCGCCGTGCGACTTCCGGCTCCGCCCGATGCGTCCTTGTACCTGCGCACGGGCGAGCGGCAGGCTTTCTCGTTTCCGCTCGTCTCGGTGGCGGCAGCACGTCATGGAACCGCATTGACGGTGGCCGCGGCCGGTGTTGCCAACATCCCGAGGGCGATAGACCCGGCCGATCCGCTCGCAGGCCTTCCCGGCCATCCGCAGAGCGCGTGGAAGCGGCAGGTGCTAGAGACGCTCGTCGAGCGGGCGCTCGTGACGCTCCGCACCTGACCACCCGGCGCACGCTGAAGCCCGTTACCGGGTCGGTGCCGTGACCGCGAGGATGTCGGCGACGTGGACGAGTTGCCTCGCCGGCCGCGCGACGCGCTCGGATTCCTGGCGATCGTCGATCTCGCCTATGCCTTCCCAGATCTCTGCGGCAACAGACAGCGCGCGGCGGATCAGGTCGGCATCCGGCACGCCGTCCACGTTCGCCTCGTGGGCGGTATTGAGCGCAAGCCCGAGGCTTTCCGCAACGTCCGGCTGGCGGAGCCAGAGGGTCGGCACCGCCATCGAGATGTAGTGATGGAGGCGGGCAAGAGGAAGCGAGTGGGTGATCGTCCCCGAGCCCCTCGAGGCCGTGAGCGCGGGCAGTGGCTTGCTATCACGGAGTGCCAGAGCCGTTTCGCCCAGCATGCCGCGTATCTCCGACTCGTCGAACCCGGCATATAGCGCCGTACGAAGCGCAAGGAGGAGGTTGTTTGGACTACGCCCGTACGGATAGTCGGTTGCGAACAGGATCTGCTGAGGTGCCACGTGGCGCATCAGGTCGAGAAGGTCGATGGCACTCCAGACCGACGTATCGAAGAAGACGCCCGGGATGTGCGCGAAGTGCCCCGCCAGCGTGGTCAGGTCTGCAATGCCGGCGTGGGCGATAATCAGCCGGACTCCGGCGTGGCGGTCTACGAGCGACGCCAGATGGTCGCCGATCGGCGGTAGGCCCCGGCCACCGTGGATCAGGATCGGCACGTTGCGCTCGAGAGCCAGCGCGAAGACCCCGTCGAGCCGCTCGTCGCTGACCGAGAACTTCTGCGCCCGCGGATGAAGCTTGATCCCGCGCGCGCCGAGGTCGAGACAGCGGATCGCCTCCTCGATCGGTCTTTCTTCGAGGTCGAGGCGCACGAAGGGGACGATGCGTTCGGGGTTCCCGGCCGCGTAGGCAAGCGTGCGGTCGTTGGCGGCGGTGAAGGCCGGCTCGCGGTCTGGCTCGTCGAGGCAGAACGTGAACGAGCCCGTGATGCCGTGTTGATCGAACATCGCGAGCATCTCGTCGGGCCGCCCCCGCATCCCGTCGAGGTCGTCCCCGAGGTGCGTGTGCGGGTCGAACAGTACGGCGCCCGTGGGAATATCCTCGAGGACGAGCCGGGTGACCTCGTCGAGGATCAGCTGTGCGCGCGCTAGGGCATCCACCCTCCAAGTGTACGCGTCCGGTCACTTCGGCGGGGGTGAAGCCTCCCGAGGGTCAGGCGAGGTCAGCCATCTTGTCGCCGAGGTAGGCGAGGTACGGCTCGGGGTCGATCAGTCCCGAGCCTGTCAGGCGGGCGAGTGTCTCCTTCGGAGTCAGCTTGCGGCCATGCGCGTAGAGGTTGTCCCGCAACCAGTCGGAGAGGCCGAGCAGGTCTCCCGCGGCCATCTGGTCGTCGAGGTCGGGGATCGCTTCCCGCACCTTTGCCCAGATCTGCAGCGAGATCACGTTGCCGAGCGCGTAGGTCGGGAAGTAGCCGATTCCGCCGCCCGACCAGTGAACGTCCTGGAGCACGCCGTCGCTGTCGGAGGGCACGTCAACGCCGAGGAACTCCTTCATCCGGGCCCTCCAGACCTCCGGGAGATCCTCGAGGGCAACGGTGCCGTCGATCAGTTCCTGTTCGAGCTCGAAGCGCAGGATGATGTGCAGCGAGTACGTCGTCTCGTCGGCGTCAACGCGGATCAACCCGGGCTTGGCACGGTTGACAGCGCGGACGAAAGCGTCGAGGCCGACGGCGCCGAGCTGCTCGGGGAACGCCTCCTGTAATGGTTCGTACCAAAATGTCCAGAACGGCCGGCTGCGGCCGACGAGGTTCTCCCACGTCCGGCTCTGCGACTCGTTGATCGCAAGCGATGGAGCGCCCCCAAGAGGAGTCCGCATCAGCGAGTCGGCGATCCCGTGGGCGTAGAGGCCGTGCCCTGCCTCGTGCAAGGTAGACCAGACCGACTCGAGATCGTCGGGCCGGTAGCGCGTCGTCAACCGCACGTCCCGATTCGAGAACGACGTGCAGAACGGGTGCGCAGTCGGGTCGAGGCGCCACGCGCCGTCCTGGAACCCGAGGGTCGCGAGGACGCGCTCGGCAAACCTTCGCTGCGCATCGGGATCGAACGAGCCGTGGAGGAACGACGCGTCAACATCGGGTGCCGTGCGCACGAGCTCGGTCAACGCGGGACGCAGGACGGCAAATACCGCCCGCACCTCGGTCGTCGTCATGCCCGGCTCGTAGTCGTCGAGCAGCGCGGTGTACGGGAGGTCGGCGGGCTCGAAGCATGCGATGTAGCGCCGCTTGAGCTCGACGTTCGCGCGCAGGTAGGGCAGGAAGGAGGCGAAGTCGTCGTTTTTCCGTGCCTCGACCCATGCGTGGTGTCCGCTAGCGGCGGCGCGTGTCATCTCCACACGCAGCTCGGTCGGGACACGGCGTGCCTTCTCCCAGTCGCGTCGCGTGATGCGGATCAGGCTTGCATCGTCGGAGTCGTACGGCAGCGATTCCTCGAGCGAGACGAGCCGCTCCAGCAGGCGGCCGACCTCGGAGTCGGTGAACCGGTCGTGGCTGATGCGGCCGAGCGTCGCGAGCGAATCCGCACGAGAGTCGGTGCCGAGCGGCGGCATCGACACGCGCTGTTCCCAGCCGAGCACTCCTGCCGCCCGGCCGAGATCCGAGATCTCGGCCAGACGTTCACGCAATACCGTGAGGTCGGACACGGCACGGAGCCTATCGGTAGGGTGCTCCGGCGTGCCTGACATCCTTCTGATCGGTGACTCGATCCGCTCGCCCGAGCTCCGCCACGAGGTTCAGATCGAGATCGGCGACCCGTTTCTCTATGCCGAGGTTGACGGGCGGCGTGTTGCGATCGTCTGGAGCGTCGAGGGTGACCGCATTGCGTCCGTAGACCCGGCGATCGAGATCGTGCCGTCGGAGACCTTCTCGATGGCGGACTTCCTTCGGGACGGGGTAAACCTCTACGACGTGGCCGCCTTCCAGGCCGTGAGGATGGTGCGCTCGCTCGGGATCACGAGCGCGCTCGTACCGAGCAGCTTTCCCCTGCGGGCCGCCGACGAGTTGCGCAGTGCAGGCATCGAGATCGTCGTAGACCAGCGTCACTTCGACGACCGGCGCAGGGTCAAGTCGGCGGCCGAGCTCGAGGGGGTCCGGGTCGCGCAGCGGGCCGCGGAAGACGGCATGGCGGCAATCGCCTCGGCATTGCGCCGCTCGGAGACGTCGGCGGGCGGGCGCGTTCTCGCCGGTGAGGTGCTCACGTGCGAGGGGCTGCAGCTCCTCGCCACCGAGGCGTTTGCGTTGCGCGGCTGTCGGGGCGACGACCTGATCGTGGCCCGCGGCGCACAGGCTGCCGACGGTCACGATCCCGGTAGCGGGCAGGTCGGAAACGACGACGTCGTGCTCTGCGACATCTTTCCACGACACCTCGCAAGCGGCTGCTTCGCGGACATGACGCGGACGTTTCGCGTCGGCGCCCCCGACGAGACGCTCTCCCTCTGGCACGCGCAGTGCGTCGAAGCGCTCGAGCTCGCGGTGTCGATGGTGCGCCCCGGCATCGAGGGCAGCGAGATGCATCGTGCAGTTTCGGCGTTTTTCGAGGATCGTGGTCATCCCACTCAGTTCTCGGCGCCCGAGGGCTCCGTGCTCCGTGACGGCTTCTACCACGGCCTCGGTCACGGGGTGGGCCTCGAGGTGCACGAGGCGCCGGGCCTTGGCCGCTTCGGGCACCCGCTCGTCGCCGGCGACGTGATCGCACTCGAGCCGGGCCTCTACCGGCACGGGTGGGGCGGTGTGCGGGTCGAGGATCTCGTGCTCGTGACCGCCGACGCGTGTGAAGTATTGACCGAGTACCCGTACGGGCTCGACCCCTGAGCCCGGCGCGTTAGGATCGCAGGCGATGTCCGATGTCCTGATCATCGGCGAAACGTTCCGCTCCCCCGAGATGCGTCACGAGGTGCCACTCGGCGTTCCGGATCCGTTCGTCTACCTCGAGCACGACGGAGTGCGGCACGTCTACGTCGGCTCGATGGAGGCAGAACGGATCCGCGGCCTCGGTCTCGACCTCGAGGTACATCCGCTCGAGGAGATAGGCATCGACGAGCTCTATGCGCAGAACCTCGACTGGCACGAGATGAGCCTCGCCTGGGCTGCCCGGGCATGTGCTCACGCCGGGCTCGGCCACGCCACAGTGCCCCACACGTTTCCCGCCGGCCATCTCGACCGGTTGCGGCAAACCGGGATCGAGCTGACGGTAGACCAGTCGGTGTTCGACGCACGGCGCCGGGCAAAGACCGGCGCGCAACTCGCCGGCGTTCGTCGAGCCCAACGCGCGGCCGAGGCCGGCCTCGATGTTGCCGTGGCCCTCGTGCGCAGCGCCGACAACGACGGCGGCGTTCTGGTACTCGACGGCGAGCCCCTCACGGTCGAGCGCGTCAAGGCCGCGATGCGGGTGGTCTTCGCAGAGCACGGGTGCTCTGCAGACGATTTTGTCGTGGCTCCGGGACCGCAGGGTGCCGGTGGACACGAGATGGGACACGGGCCGATCCGGGTGGGCGAGCCGGTGGTGTTCGACCTGTGGCCGCGCGATGACACGTCATTCTGTTTCGCCGACATGACGCGGACGATCGCCGTCGGCCCGGTCAGGGACGAGGTGCGGGAGTGGCACCGGCTGACCCGGGAGGCGCTAGCCGTCACGACCTCGATGATCCGCGCCGGAGTCGAGTGCCAGTCGGTCTTCGCGGCCGCCTGCGACGTCTACGAGTCCGCGGGCTATCCGACTCAGCGCACGAAGACGGCAGGTGAAGTGCTCCGTAACGGCTTCTTTCATGGCCTCGGGCACGGCGTCGGCCTCGAGGTGCACGAGGGCCCCTACATGGGGCTGCTTCCCGGGGGCGTGTTGCTCGCCGGTGACGTCGTGACGCTCGAGCCCGGCCTTTACGAGCCCGCGGTCGGCGGAGTACGTCTCGAGGACATCGTGCTAGTCACCGACGATGGCTGTGAGATACTAACGCGATTCCCATACGATCTGGAGGTTTGAGTTCCGTGGCCGATGAGACGATCGAGACGCTGTCGGCCGAGACGCTGCACTTTCCGCCGTCGGCCGCATTCACGGCACAGGCGAATGCGCGCGCGGACGTGTACGACGCGCCCTTCGAGGAGTTCTGGGAAAGCAACGGGCGAGAGCGTGTGACGTGGTTCGAGCCGTTCACGGAGCTCTACCGCTGGGAACTACCGCACGCGGAGTGGTATCTCGGCGGTAAGCTGAACGTCGCCTACAACTGCGTCGATCGTCATGTCGAGGCAGGGCTCGGCAGCAGGGTCGCCTTCCACTGGGAAGGCGAGCCGGAGGATGAGACTCGCGCGATCACCTACGCCGACCTGCAGCGGGACGTGGTGCGGATGGCAAATGCGCTGCGGAAGATCGGTGTCGGCAAGGGCACCGCTGTGGCGATCTACATGGGGATGGTGCCCGAGCTTGCGATGGCGATACTCGCGTGCTCGCGGCTCGGCGCGCCCTTCACCGTTGTCTTCGGCGGCTTCGCGGCGGACTCGCTCTCGGATCGCATGAACGACATGGGCTGTGAGGTGCTCGTGACCCAGGACGAGGCGTGGCGGCGCGGAAAGCCGGTGCCGCTGAAGGTCGTCGCCGACGAGGCGATGCAGGCGGTCCCCGGCGTGCGCGCTGCACTCGTCGTCCGTCGCACGGGGAACGCCGTGCCGATGACCGACGGGCGTGACCACTGGTACCACGACCTCGACGTGTCGGACGACCCTGCGTCGTGTCCCTGCGAGCCGATGGACAGCGAGGACCTGCTGTTTGTCATGTACACGTCGGGAACGACCGCGAAGCCGAAGGGGATTGCCCACACGACCGCCGGCTACCTCGTCGGGGTCGCGACGACGCACTCGCTGATCTTCGATCTGAAGGCGGAGAGCGACGTGTACTGGTGTGCGGCAGACATTGGCTGGATCACCGGCCACAGCTACATCGTCTTCGGGCCGCTCTGCAACGGCGCCACGTCGGTGATCTACGAGGGAACCCCCGACTATCCGAACTACGAGCGCTGGTGGGAGATCGTCGAGCGCTACGGCGTGTCGATCCTCTACACGGCACCGACGGCGATCAGGGCCCATATCAAGTGGGGCCCGGAGCATGTCGGAAAACACGACATCTCGTCGCTGAGACTGCTCGGGTCGGTCGGGGAGCCGATCAACCCGGCAGCCTGGATGTGGTACCACAAGCACATCGGTGGTGAGCGGTGCCCCATCGTTGACACCTGGTGGCAGACCGAGACCGGGATGATCCTGCTCACCTCCCTCCCGGGCGTGACGACGGCAAAGCCGGGGTGCGCGACGAGGCCGTTTCCGGGCGTCTTCGCGGCTGTGCTGAACGAGGAGGGTGAGCGTGTGGAGCATGGCAGTGGCTACCTCGTTCTCGAGCGGCCCTGGCCGGCCATGACCCGCGGGATCTTCGGTGACGACGCACGCTTCCAGGAGACCTACTGGAAAAAGTTCCCTGGCTACTACTTCGCGGGCGACGGAGCCCGGATCGACGAGGACGGTGACTTCTGGCTCCTCGGTCGCGTTGACGACGTGATGAACGTGTCGGGGCACCGCCTCTCGACAATCGAGATCGAGTCGGCCCTCGTCGATCATCCGCGTGTGGCGGAGGCCGCGGTCTGTGGCCGCTCCGATGCGCTGACGGGGGAGGCAATCGTGGCCTACGTGACGCTGAAGGGGAACGAGGGCCCTTCGGTCGAGATGCTGGAGGAGCTTCGGAACCACGTTGCCGTCAGGATCGGGGCATTTGCGAAGCCTGCGAACATCGTCTTCACGCCGGAGCTGCCAAAGACGCGCTCGGGCAAGATCATGCGCCGCCTGCTGCGCGACGTGGCCGAGAACCGCGCCATCGGCGACACGACGACGCTTGCCGACTCGGGGGTCGTGCTGGAGCTCGCATCACGCGCAGCGGAGTCTCTGACGGACGAGTGAGCTAGCGCTCGAGCAGCTGCTCGAACCGTTCGGCATCCTCGAACGGGCCGATCACGGCGAGCTTCAACTGCTTGCCGACAACGTCCTGCGCGACGCGCTGGACGTCCTCGGCAGTGACTGCATCGAGCCCTGCAAGAACCGCTTCGGGCTCCTCGGCGCTTCCCTGGAGCACCTCGCGGCGGAGCCCGAACATGATCGTTCCGTGCGGGCTCTCGAGGCCGAGCACGAACCGGCCCTTGGCGAACGCGCGAGCCTTCTCGAGCTCTGCCGCGGGAACGGGGTCCTCGGCGATCAGGCGGAGCTCGCGGGCGATCGTGGTCACAGCGTCGTCGATACGGTCGATGTCCACGCCTGCCTGTGCGTACAGCGAGCCGGCGTCCACGTAGCTCGAGTTGGTGCCGAAGACGTAGTAGGCAAGGCCGCGGCGCTCGCGTACCTCGGTGAAGAGCCGGGACGACATGCCGCCGCCGAGGACGGTCGCGAGCAGCTGCAGGACGTACCGGTCGGGGTGCCCGAGCGGATAGCTACGAGCTCCGAGCACGACATGTGCCTGGTCGGACTTCTTCGTGTGCACGCTGACCGGTGATCCGTTGGTGGGGATCACGACCGGCTCGGGCAGTCCCGTTTCACGGGGCTCGATCGAGCCGAGGAGCTCCTCGAGACGCTCGATCAGTCCGTCGCCGATCTTTCCACCCAGGCCGACGACCATCCGTTCGGGGCGGTACCAGCGGTCGATGAACGACGTGAACGTGTCGCGGGTCGCAGCACGGACGGTCTCTTTCGTGCCGATGATGTCGCGGCCGAGCGGCTGGTCGCCGTAGAGAAGGCTCTCGTAGACACCGCCGATGAAGTCACGAGGGGTGTCGTAGTACATGTTCATCTCCTCGATGATGACACCCTTCTCGCGTTCGATCTCCTCCGCTTCGAGCCGCGAGTGACGCAGCATGTCAACGAGCACGTCGAGTGCGACGTCGCGTGTCCCTGCGGCGCACTTGACGTAGTAGCCCGTGTACTCCTTGCCCGTGAACGCGTTGAACTCGCCGCCGATACCGTCGATCTCGGTGGCAATGTCGCGCGCCGTCGGCCGCCGCTCCGTGCCCTTGAAGAACATGTGCTCGGCGAAGTGGGCGATCCCGCCGATCTCGGCGGTCTCGTAGCGGGCACCGGCCGCGAACATCACGAAGCACGAGACCGACTGGGCCTGCGACATCGGTGCGGTCAGAACACGGATGCCGTTGGAGAGACGGGTGCGTTCGAAGACGGCCATGGGGTCATCGTAGACACGCGGACGCTGCTACCGGTGGGCCAGGGTGCGGAGCAACGACGATCGGTCGCGTCGAGCCTGCCCTACGACCGAGCGACGAGTGCCCACAGCCGTCTCCGCTCGGCCGGCAGATAGAAGCCGAGTGGAAGGAGTGCCAGCGGGTAGGCGAGGATGAGGACGGCACAGACGGGCAGACCGCCTCCGACGACCTTGCCCAGGGAGGCGAGCGCGATGCCGGCGGCGGCGGCAGTCAGCACCCGTCGCCACTGGTACGGGCAGGGGAAGATCCGCTGGGCCCACCACGCCATCCCGGCGAACATCACCGTGTAGGCGGCGACGGTCGCGATCGCCGCACCCATCATCCCGTAGCGCGGGATCAGAACGAGATTGAGCGTCACGTTGACGACGGCGGCGATACCGGTGACGACCCAGGTGAACTGCGTCCGGCGTGCTCTGCCGATCCCGATCGAGATCACGATGAAGCCCCCGAACGAGACGGCCGCGAACGCGAGTGGCCCGACGACGCGGGAGGCACTCGCGAACTCCGGGGTCGTGAGCCAGGCGACGAGCCAGGGTGAGAGCAGCGTCAGTGCCGTGGCGATCCAGGTTGTGAGGACGACGAGGTAGGTGAGGACCCAGGCATAGGTGTTCCGGGCCTCCTCATCACTCTTGATCGAGTACGCGAAGGCCGGCCAGGCGGTTCGGAAGGCCGTCAGGAGGAGCACCATCGCCGACGCGACGCGCACCCCGACCGAGTAGAGGCCCACCTCGCTCGTGTCGGTCAACTTGACGAGGAAGAAGCGGTCGCTGAAGTTCGTCACCCAGAGCAGCAGCGCCGACGGGACGAGTGGCATTCCGAAGTGGTTCATACGGCGGAGGAGGCCCCGGTCGAGCTGCAGCCCGAGCTGCTCGCGCCGGTAGCCGAGGAGGGCAAGGTAGACGATCAGCGTCCCGGTGAAGTTGCCGACGATGACGCCGAGCGGGCCTTTGTCGAGCACGACGACGAGCAGGAGCGTGCCCGCGATCGTCAGCACGACATTCGTGAGGCTTACGACCACGAACGAGACCGGCCGCTCCTCGACCCGGAAGAGTGCGGTCATCTGCTCGTAGTTCATCTGCGCCCAGAGCGCGACTGCGCTTGCGCGGACGAGGTTCGCGGCATCCGGGTTGCCAAACAGCCACTCCGAGATCGGTGCTGCGAGCGCGACAACGGCGACGAGGCCGAGCGTTGCCATTCCCATCGTGAACCAGAACGACGTGCGCAACACGAGGCGGCGCGTGTCGTGGTCGTCGGAGTCGAAGTAGAAGCGGAAGAACGCCGGCGAGATGCCGCAGCGGAGGACGATCGTCAGCACGGTGACGAGCGCGACCAGCGTCTCGATCTCGCCGTAGTCCCCGGTCGTGAGGTACCGCGTGTACAGCGGCAGGAGGAGGACGGCGAGGATCCGCGATACGAGACCGCCGAGGCCGTAGATCGTGGACTGCTTGCCCAGCCGACTGAGCTGGCCGGAGAGCGCCATCAGAGTCGAGCGTAGACGTCGAGGAGGCGGTCGGTGACCCGCTCCTGATCGTGAACGACCTCGACGTAGGCGCGTGAGGCTGCGCCCAGCCGTCTCCGTTCGGTCGCATCGGCGACGAGGGGCCGCAGCCGCTCGCGGAGGGTGTCTGCGGTTGCAGACACGATCGGCACGGTCGTTCCGAAGGCCTGCTCGGTCAGTCGCACCGCCTCCTCGTGCAGGAAGGTGACGACGGGCTTGCCGAGCGCCATGCACTCGATCGCGAAGAGCCCGTACCAGCCTGCGTTGAGCTGATCGACGACGATGTCCGCGTTCCGGTACCGCGCGAACGCCTCCTCGTGATGGAGGCCCTCGACGATCTCGAGGTCGGCGTCGAGCCCTTCGACCGCGGCGATCACGTGCTCGGTACCCTTGCGACCCCGGGAAGAGGGCGCATGCAGGATCACCGGGCGTGTCCGGTCGGAGGGCGGTGCGGGAGCAATGCCTGCGAGGTCGATTCCCGGCGGGATTACGTCCGCTTCGGGAACCCAGCGGATCGCGTCGTAGCTGCCGACGATCTCTGCCCCGGCCTTCGTCCCATAGGCGAGTTGCGCACGCGTTTTTCCTCGAATATCGGAGCCGAGGTAGTGCATGACCGACGTCTTGCGCGTGAGAGCGAGGATCGGAAACTGCAGCGACTGTGGCACGAGCGTGAGGCCGAAGATGAAGTGGAAGACGTCGGTCTGTGGCAGCAGGCGGGCAAGCGCGCGCCATTGCGTCGCCTGGCGGCGGGCGAACCCGCCCGAACGGTCGAGGGAGAGATCCGCCTCCGGGTGCAGCGCGTAGCGCTCGAAGACGACGAGCTGCGCAGCGATGCCGCGCCGCCGGAGCGCCTCGGTGATCGTCCAGGGGACACCCGCCGTGTTCACCGGGCACAGCGTGACGCGGAGCCGTCGGCCGGAGACCGTCGATCGGCTGCGGTTGCCTGCCTCGCCGCTGCCACCTGCCGTACGGCTGTCACCCGCCGCACGGCTGTCACCTGCCGCACGGCTGTCACCTGCCGCACGGCTGTGGAGCAACCGGCTCACAATAGGTGCAGTCCCGGCGCTGACACGTCACACTTTCCGCCGTACCGTGCCTGTGCCTTGCCCCTGGGAGGGTGGGGGTTGGGGATGGTGGTCACCGCGGGCCCTTCGCTCAGGCGTCCCACTCGAGCTGGTCGAAGTAGCGCAGCGCGGTTCGCCCCGGCCGGATCTTCCCGCGCAGCGCCACGAGCTCCTCGGCCGAGATCTCCCCGAGCGCCCGCTTCACGCCGAGGTACGGGATGTTCAGATCCTCCTGGTAGACGACCGTCGAGATCCGCGGATTGATCTCGATCACGTAGTCGCCGACGAGCTGGATGTTGAAGAAGTGCTCGATCTCGAGCTCGGCCACGATCCGGTCTGCGATCTCCATCAGCGCGTCGTCCTCGAGCGTGACGAAGTACATCGCGAGCCCCGCCCGCATCGCCTCGCGCGTCTTCGGATGTCCGAGCAGGATGCGCTCGCCGTCGGCAATCCCGTCGATCGTGCGTTCTCCGCCGGTTGCAAGCTCCATCACGAGGAGGTCGGGGCCGCCCTCGGCAGGGAGGAGCTCGACTGCCTCCTCCAGGCGCATCGCGACCGATCCCGGCCTCTCGTTGAGAAGCTGGTGGGCGCGATCCACGGTCGGATCGAGAATCCGGAAGCCACGCGAGCCAGACGAGAACACCGGCTTGAAGCACACGGGAACGTCGGGGTAGCCGAGCTCAACGGCGGCAGCCGCAACCTCCGTGGCGCCGTTGACGCGGCGAAATGCGGGTGCCGGCAGCCCGAGGCGGTGGAGGAACTCGTAGGTCTCCGCCTTGTCGTTCGAGCGGAAGATCGCATCGGGCTTCGAGACGAGCACCGGCACGGAGAAGGTGTCCCGGTGCTCCGCGAGGCCCTCGAGGTCGAACGACGACTGGGGCAAGACGCACTGGGCGCCCTCCTGCTCGACAACCGCCCGGATAGCGTCGGCAAAGCCCGGGTCGGCACCCGACGGGACGAGGTGAAACGCATCGCAGAGATGCCGACCGACCGACCGCTCGGACATGTCCGTGCCGACGAGCCGCACCTCTCGCTCGCCGTTCTCACGTAGCCCGCGCAGGAGTGCGGCAGTCCCGGGAGCACCCGAGGCGGTGACGATCACGGTGATGGGCTTCAGAGCCATGCTCGCTCCAGTCTGCCGCTTCCGTCGGTGGACGGCTGCAGCCCGTCATCCAGGGTGTGCGCCCGGCTCACGACAGATCGATGCGATCGTCTGCGAGTTGCTGCAGCCGCCGCGCTTTCTCGGCATCCAGCATCGCCCGCATCGTTGCGCCCATCGTCTCGCCGGGGTACGCCCAGATCTCCGGATGGGTGAGGAGCTGCAGCCACGGGAACACACCGGCGCGCAGATCCTCGTGCGGGCAGCCGGAGCGCCAGTGCTGATTCGAGTCCGAGCGGTAGGTGGCCGGGTCGAACCACGGCTCCTGCATCACGTTGATCCGGCCGTCGGCGAGAGGCGCGCGCATATACGCGGGATCCGGGTTATGCCAGGCGACGACAGGGTCGAAGCGGCCGTCGTCCGGAGCATGCGGGTAGACGGCGTGCAGGGCGACCCGGTGCCCGAGCTCGCGGAGGCGGTCGATCGCTGCAACGCCTTCACTCGAATCGAGGTTGTAGAACACCGACTCCGTCATCAGGAAGTACGTGGCGCTCGCACCGGCCTCGTGCTCGGCCTCGGCCATCCGTACGGCTGCATCCAGAGAGAGGTCTACGTCGTGCCGCAGGATCACCGAGCCGTCTGCCGGGAGGCCGTCGAAGTGGTCGAACCGGTAGCCGCCTGCCTGCGCGGCCGCGACGATCTCTGCGTAATGCGCGAGGTCGAACTCGCAAGTCACCGGGCGACCTCGACCGTGAGCAGCCGTGCCGCCGCCTCGGCCCGGTCGAGGGCAGCCACGTTCGTCTCCGCAACGGCGATCACATAGCCACGCCGGTCGCCGTCGAGGCGCACCGGACGGATCGTCTCGCCGACCTGCAGGTACGTGTCGGCCTGCACGACACCCTCGGCCGAGAGGACGGGCTCGAGGGAACCGATGCGGGTGACCCGGCCCGTCGGCAGCGGCCCGGGCTCGGCCGTGAGGAAGCGGATCGCGAGCGGCTGCTGGAATCGGGGACGGGCAACATCGTCCGGAACAGCTTCCCCGAGTGCGAGCCGCAGGGCGACATCGACGAGATCGACGCCCGTCGCATGCCGCACGAGATCGGCCATCTGTCCGCCGGGAATCCGGGCCGCGACCTCGACGACAGCCACCGAGCCGTCGGGGTGAGCGATGATCTGGGGGAACGCGATCCCGTCACGCAGCCCGAGTACCTCGACCGCCCTCGTTGCCACGCGCTCCGAGAGCGCGAGTTGATCGCCATACGTTGACGCCGGATAGACGTGGATCCAGCCGACGCCGAAGCCGATTCCGGGTGGTCGCAGTCGGTCGGACAGCGTGACGACCTCGGCCGTTCCGCCGCGTGCGATCACGATCCCGTTCATCTCCGTGCCCTCGACAAAACCCTCGAGAATGCACTCCTGCTCGGCGGACTCCGCAAGCGCCGCATGGAGATGCCGGTCGAGGTCGTCCTCGCTCTCGATCCGGAAGATGCCGCGCTGGCCGCCAGAGTCGGCAGGCTTCAAGACCGCCGGCAGACCGACGGTCTCGAGCGCCCTCCTCCCTTCGACGAGCGAGCGAACGGCGGCAAACGGCGGCTGTGGCACACCTTCCTCGGCAAAGGCCCGTCGCATCACGATCTTGTTGCGCATCCGCCGGGCCACCGCCGTGCCGATCGTCGGCAGGCCGAGACGCTCGGTCACCGCAGCGACGATCGGGACAGCACGGTCGGCAGAGACGGTCAGGGCGCCGTCTACGGCGTTGCGCCGGGCGACCTCCGTTACCGCGTCGATGTCGGTGAAGTCCACGGCCTCGCCGATGTCTGCAGCCTGCAGCCCGAGGGCGTCGGGGTTGCGATCCACGGCGACGACGCGGATTCCCTGTTCCCGCGCCTGCAGGATCGCACGGCGTTGGTGGCGCCCGGCGCCGACAAAGAGGACGGTCTTCACTGGGCTCCGATGCTAGCCCGGATCACCAGTCGGGCGGGGGCGCTGGGTCGCCTCACGGGGTCACGGAGCGGCGGGCCGCGGAAGAAGAAACGCCACTCGCTGCCATCGGGCGATCGCGCAGCCGTTCGAGCGGTCGAACCGGGCCCGGAGCGGAAGACCGAGGAACAGGCCGGTGACGTGCGCCGTCGAAGGCCCACCGAAGATCTCGGAGCACATCGTGTCGGACGGTGTCGGGCGAAAGACGGCTCGCCCGAGGCGTCGCAGCTTGCGGCAGGCACCCGTGGGATCCGGAACCGTTCCCGTCGCCCTGGCTGCGCAGCGCAGCGTCAAGATCCGCTGCGGCGAGCCCGTCCCGGCGCGGAAGTCGATGCGGAGCGCGGTCAGACCGGTAGAGGCGCCCGCGGGAACCGAGGTGCACGCGACGGCAACGAGAAGGACAGGAACCGCGGTGCACGCGGCGACGACGAGAGGAAGGTGCCATGGACGATACATCACCTGAAGGATACGTCGCTAGACTGATTTCGTGGCTCTGAGCGGCAAGAGGATCCTGATCACGGGCGGCGCCGGCTTCATCGGGACGACGCTCGCACGCCGGCTCGTTGACGACAACGAGGTGATCGCGTTCGACAACCTCCACCGCGACGCGCTCTCGGGCACCGATCTCGGCGGCCACCCCAATTTCCATTTCATCCAGGGTGACGTGCTCGACCTGCCGGGCCTGACCGGGGCCATGAAGGGCGCGACGCACATCGTGCACGCTGCGGGCATCGCGGGGGTAGACACGGTGCTCGCGAGCCCCGTGCGCACCATGCGGGTCAACATGATCGGCACCTACAACGCGCTCGAGGCGGCCCTCGCGACGCAGGACACGGTCGAGCGGATGGTCGAGTTCTCGACGAGCGAGGTCTTCGGGGCGCACGCGTTCAACGTGGGTGAGGGCCAGGTGACGACGATCGGCTCGGTCGGAGAGGCGCGCTGGACGTACGCCGTCTCCAAGCTCGCCGGCGAGCACATGTCGCACGCATATCACGCGGAGTTCGGTCTCCCCACCGTGTCCGTGCGTCCCTTCAACATCTTCGGGCCGGGCCAGATAGGCGGCGGCGCCATTCGCGCCTTCATCGAGGCCGCGCTCGACGGCCGCAACCTGACGATCCACGGCGACGGCTCACAGATTCGTGCCTGGTGCTACGTGGACGACATGGTGCACGGCACGCTCCTCGGGCTCGAGCATCCGAACGCCGTGGGCGAGAGCTTCAACATCGGCAACGCGCGCTCCGCCGTCACGATCTACGACCTGGCGCGGCGGATCAAGCTGATCGCCGGAGCGGCGGGAGAGATCGTCTTCACCTCGCTCGACTACGTCGATGTCGAGTTACGCATCCCGAACATGGGCAAGGCACGGGAGCTGCTCGGCTTCGAGGCGATGGTCGAGCTCGACGAGGGGCTCGAGCGCACGATCGACTGGTTCCGGACGAACCGGCCCACCGGGACGTGAACGAGCCAATCCGCCTCGCGCGCCCCGACGTCGGTGAAGCCGAACTGGCTGCCGTCGCGGAGGTCATAGCGACAGGGATGCTGACGATGGGCCCGAAGGTGGGTGAGCTCGAGTGTGCGCTTGCGGGAGCCTGTGGCACCTCCGACGCGGTCGTCGTCTCATCGGGCACGGCGGCGCTCCACCTGGCGATGATGGCACTCGGAATCGGCCCGGGCGACGAGGTGATCGTGCCGGCGTACACGTTCCCGGCCACGGCGAACGCCGTCGAGATCTGTGGTGGTCGCGCCGTGATCGTCGATGTCGATCCCGACACGTTCAACCTCGACGTCGCGCTCGTCGCAGCAGCCGTGACGCCGCGCACGAAGGCGGTCGTTCCGGTCCATCTCTTCGGTCGCCCGGTTCCCTGGGAGGAGCTGCAGGCGGCGGTGCCCCCCGGGATTCCACTCGTCGAGGACGCCGCCGGAGCGCTCGGCGCACGATTCCGTGGCACCCCGTGTGGCTCACTCGGCGTGATGGGCTGCCTGTCGTTTCATCCGCGCAAGATCGTCACAACCGGCGAAGGCGGTGCCGTCACGACGAGCGACCCAGCGCGCGCTGACGCGATTCGCCGGTTCCGCCATCACGGGATCGTCACACGTGGCGACTACGACATCCCGCAGCCAGGTCTCAACTACCGGATGCCCGACATCCTCTGTGCGATCGGGATTCCGCAGGTAGAACGGCTCGAGCAGCTGCTTTCGGCGCGCGAGCGGGTGGCCGGGTGGTACACCGAACGGCTCGAGCATCTGGTGCTCACACCCGCGGCCGCCGAGGGCGACCGGCACGGCTGGCAGGCGTACGTCGTCCAGCTCGACCGTCGTGACGAGGCACTCAAAGCTCTACGGGCCGAAGGGATCGAGGTGCAGATCGGAACGTACGCGCTTCACCACCTCGGTGCCTACCGCGACCAGGGCCCGTTCCCCGGGGCCGACCGGGCCTTCGCTCGCGCCCTCGCGCTGCCGTTTGCGACGTCGATGACCGAGGCCGAGTGCGACCGCGTTGCCCTTGCCCTCGCCCGTTTCGTGTAGGGCAGGCGCGGGCCACCACGGCTCCGCGCCGTCGGCACCGGGGAGTGGCTCCCTCCAGAACCCCCCACAGGGCCACCGGTGGGGCACCGGCCGCAGCGCGAAGTGCGTCGCGACCAGGGCCGCGGCTGCTTCTCTAGTCGTGTGACGTATCTGCTCACGACCCACGCCCGCGCGGTCACTCTCGTCTCGGCGGCTATCACCGTTGTCGCTTTCGCGATCGGGAGCACGGTGATTCCCCGTATGGCCGCCGGGTCGGCCCAGTTCGCCGACCTCTCCTCGGAGAGCCGGCTTGCGGGCCTCGAGGTCGAGCGAAGGACGGGCGTCGAGGCCGACCCGGGCATCCTCGCGCTCGTCAGCGGAGGCCCGCCCGCCGTCGCCCGCGTCCGCGCCAGGATCGACCGTGACCCTGCGGTCGCCCGCACCGTCGTGGACCGGAACGACGTCGTGCTCGTGTTCCTCCGGGCGCGAGGCGGTGAGGCCTCGAAGGGTGCGGCAGATCGGCTTACCGAGGCATTCGTGGACGATGCTCAGGTCCGCCTCGGCGGAGGTGCAATCGCATCGCGCCAGGTGACCGAGGCGATCCAGCAGGACCTCCGGCGTGCCGAGCTGATCGCCTTCCCACTCGTCTTTTTGCTCTCGTTCTGGGTCTTCCGCGGCCTCGTCGCGGCATTCCTGCCGCCGCTCGTCGGTGCCGGGGCGATTGCCCTCACGTTCCTCGGGCTCCGGATCGCGATCGAGTTTCACTCGCTCTCGGTCTTTGCACTCAACCTCGTCACCGGCCTCGGGCTTGGCCTCGCGATCGACTATTCGCTGTTCATCGTCTCGCGCTGGAGGGAGGAGGCCGCCGTCCTCGGCCACGGCCCCGAAGCACTCGCCGCGACGATGCGCAGCGCGGGCCGCACCGTATTCTTCAGCGCCGTAACCGTCGCTGCTTCGATGGGCTGCCTGCTTGTCTTCCCGCAGCAGTTCCTCTACTCGATGGGCCTCGGCGGCGTCCTCGTTGCACTCGCAGCCGGGCTCGTCGCGCTCGTGCCGTTGCCCGCATTCCTCTACTGGCTCGGGCCGCGGATCGACGCGCTCGCGCCACGTCGCCTGCAGCAGGTGCCGTCGGGCGGGCGCTGGGGCCGTCTCGCTGCATGGGTGATGCGGCGGCCGGGGAGGATTGCGGTCATATCGACGACCTTCCTCGTCGTCCTCGCGCTCCCGGCACTCGGTGTCCACTTCGTCGGCGTTGACGCAACGACACTCCCTCCCTCGGCAAGCGCACGGCAAGTCGCCGAGGCACTCGACCGTGACGGCCTCCGCGGGACATACGCGCCAATCACCGCGATCGTGGATGTCGAGCCCGCGGCGGCAACCATGGCGCGCCTCGCAGCGGCTCCGGGGGTCGCAGCAGTCCCGCCTGCCCGGGAGATCGTTACGGGTCTGTGGCGGCTCGATCTGCTGCCGCAGGAAGGGGGTCTCGCCGACCGCACGCAGCAACTCGTGAGGACGGTGCGGGCGGAGTTGCCAGCGGCACGCGTGACCGGCCAGACCGCCGGCTTCGTTGACCAGCAGGCGTCGCTCCGGGCGCACCTGCCCTGGGCCCTCGCGATCCTTGCGCTCACGACCTGCACCCTGATCTTCCTCTTCACCGGCTCCGTCGTGCTGCCGCTGAAGTCACTCGTGATGAACATCCTCACGCTCGGTGCCTCCTTCGGGATCCTCGTCGTCGTCTTCGAGTGGGGGCAAGGACTCTCGGGCCTCGAGTCCACGCAGCCGATCCTGCTCGCCGCGACCGCGTTCGGGCTCTCCACCGACTACGCGATCTTTCTCTTCTCGCGGATCAAGGAGGGGCGCGACCGCGGCCTACCGAACCGTGAAGCCGTGGCGGACGGCCTCGAGCGAACCGGACGCCTCGTGACCGCAGCGGCCCTGCTCTTCTGCGTTGCGATCGGGACGTTCGCGACCTCCGAGATCTCGTTCATCCAGGAGCTCGGGGTCGGGACTGCGGTCGCCGTTGCACTCGACGCCACGATCATCCGGGCGCTGCTCGTGCCGAGCCTGATGGCCCTGCTCGGCGAGTGGAACTGGTGGGCGCCTCGGCCGTTGCGGCGGCTGCATGCCCGACTCGGTCTCTCCGACTAGGAGATCGCTGCGCCCCGGAAAGCGTTGGCCGTTACGCTCCGCATCCGATGACCGATACGAGCTCACAGCGCGACGACCGTCCGGCAGTTGACACCGAGGCAGCGCCCGAGCTCTCGGTCGTCGTCACGCTGTACAACGAGGCCGCCTCGCTGCCCGAGCTTCACCTGCGGACGTACGAGGCACTCACGGAGCTCGGCCGGACGTTCGAGGTCGTATACGTGGACGACGGCTCCATCGACGGCACGTTTGCGATCCTCGAGGAGCTCCACGCCGCCGACGGGCGTGTTCGCGTGATCCGCTTCAAGCGGAACTTCGGCCAGCACCCGGCGATGCACGCGGGCCTCACCCGATCGCGGGCCGACATCATCGTGACGATGGATGGCGACCTCCAGAATCTCCCGGAGGACATTCCGAAGCTCGTGGCGGCGATTGACGCAGGCTACGACGTGGCAAGCGGCCGTCGTGCCGCGCGCAACGACTCCTGGGGCCGCACGCTCCCCTCGCGGCTGATCAACGGGATGCTGCGACGGTTCACCCACGTAGGCATCTCCGACTTCGGCTGCGCGTTCAACGCGTACCGGCGGAGCGTCGTCACGCCGATGCTCGGCGCGATCGGCCGCCAGAAGTTCACGAAGGCTTTGATTCTCTCGGGTGGCGCCTCGGTGATCGAGGTTGACGTCGGTCACGCTGCGCGCCAGGGTGCATCACGCTACTCGCCGCTGCGCCTGACGCGCCTCGCGCTCCACGTGCTCGCGGGCTTCTGGCCGCAGCCGATCCAGTGGGCGGGCGTCATTCTCGGATTCGTCTGCACCTGTGCGGCGACCGTTCTCGGGATCTACGCCGTTGCGTACTGGATCGGCGAGTCGGACTTTCCGGGGCCGCTTTTCCTCGGCGCGGCGGTGATCTTCGTGCTCGGCGTACAGGGCTTCGTGCTCGCTCTCGTGGGGGAATATCTTGTCCGCATTCAGCGTGAGGTTGAAGGCCGGCCGCTCTACGCGATCGACAAGGAGCTGTAGGGGCGCGGTCGGTCGACGCGACGGGCAGATCGCTGCCTCGCGCCCCGACTGTTCGAGGGAGGGATCGCAGGAAACCGTAGGTTCCCGGCTTCAGGATCACGCGAAGCGTGCAGAAAACATCGAGCGGGAGGGGGCACGGTATGCTCTTCCACCGTGGTCCCTCCCGCTCAGCGCGTACTCGTCACCGGCGGCGCCGGGTTCATCTCGTCCAATGTGATCCGCCATCTGCTGGCGAGCACGGACTACGACGTGGTCTCGCTGGACTCGCTCACCTACGCCGGGAACCTCGAGAACCTGGCCGACGTCCTCGGACACGAGCGCCTGTCGTTCGTCCACGGCGATATTCGAGATGCCGCTCTCGTCGCCGACCTCGTGGACGGGGTTGACGTGATCGTCAACGCAGCAGCCGAGTCTCACGTCGAGAAGTCGATCGAGGAGGGTGCGTCGGAGTTCGTGACGACGAATGTGGAGGGCACGCAGATCCTGCTCGACGCGATCCGCCGATCACCCGTCGAGCGGTTCATTCTCATCTCCTCGAGCGAGGTCTACGGCACCGCCGAGACCGATCCGATGGACGAACGCCATCCACTCGAGCCGCGGAGTCCCTACGCCGCGACGAAGGCCGGTGGAGACAGGCTTGCCTACAGCTACTACGTCACCTACGACCTGCCGATCGTGATCGTCCGGCCGTTCAACAACTACGGGCCGCGACAGCATCCCGAGAAGGTCGTCCCACGCTTCATCACCCAGGCTCTGACGGGTGCACCGCTGACGATCCACGGTGACGGGCACGCGAGCCGTGACTGGCTCTACGTTGACGATCATGCCGAGGCGATCGAGACGCTGATCGAGACTCCGATCGACCTCCTCGCGGGCGAGGTCGTCAACGTCGCCACCGGCGTGGACATCTCGGTGGCCGACATCGCAGACCTCGTTCTCGACTGTGTCGGGGACACCGATTCGACGAAGGTGCATCTCCCCGAGCGGCTCGGACAGGTCGATCGTCACATCGGTTCGACCCAAAAGATGGCTGCTCTCACGGGCTGGCGGGCGCGCACGAGCTTCGCGCAGGGCCTGGAGCAGACCGTTGCCTGGTACCGCGAGAACGAGGCCTGGTGGCGGAGCATCGCCGGTCGCAGCCAGCACGTCTCCTCGTCCTAGGCGCCGGGGCCGCGCAGCTCGGCCTGCTCGAGGCGGCGGCTGCGCGTGATCTGACGGTGATAGCCGTCGATCGCGACCCGCTCGCGGCGGGGTTTGCCTTCGCGGACGAGCGTGCCGTGATCTCATCCGAGGACGAGCAGGGCGTCGAGCGTCTCGCCCGCGCCAGGGCCGTTGACGGGCTCATCTCACCGGGAGCCGACTGGACGGTCGGCATTGCCGCGCGGGTGGCAGAGCGCCTCGGATTGCCGCATCCGATCGACGGTGCCACGGCCACTCTCGCGACCACGAAGACGCGACAGCGGGAGCGCTTTGCCTCGGCCGGAGTCCTGCAGCCGCAGACGTTCTCGAAGAACGACCCGGAGATCCCGTTCCCGTGCGTTGTCAAGGCATCCGACCGCCAGGGCCAGCGCGGGCTGACGCTCGTGCACGAGCGTGGCGCGTTTCCCGCTGCGGTCGAGACTGCGGCGGCCGAGTCGCGCGGCGGCGGCGTGCTCGTCGAGGAGTTGATCGACGGCCCCGAGTTGACCGTCAACGCCGTCTCCGTGGACGGCACGTTCATCCCGCTCACGGTCACGGACAGGCTCCTCGCCGAGCCGCCGGCCTTCGGCGTGGCCCTTGCGCATGCCTGGCCGAGCGTCCACTCGACGCAGAGCGTGATCGAGGCCGCGCGGGGAGCCGTCAGCGCTCTCGGGATCGAGAATGGCCCGAGCTACACCCAGGTCAGGCTCGGCGACGACGGGCGGGCCTATGTCGTCGAGGTTGCCGCCCGCCTCGGTGGCGGCCACGACGCAGAGCTCTGTCGCGTCGCTCTCGGCGTCGATCTGAACGACCTTGCGGTCTCGTTCGCCCTCGGCGATCCCTGTGACAATGTGGCACAAGGTGAGCGGGTTGGGGGGGCGTGCGTGGTTTTTCTCGTCGCGCCCGAAGGCGTGCTGCGTGCGGTGGAAGGAGTCGAGGCGGCAGAGAGGTTCGAGGGCGTCGAATGGGTGCGAACCTACCGGCAGCCCGGGTGGCGCTTCGGGCCGCTGCGCCGTGGCGCCGACCGCGCCGGAGCGATCCTCGCGACGGGAGCCGACCGTGACGATGCCCTCGCCCGGGCCCGCCGTGCGGCGGAGACCGTACGCTTCCTTGTCGATGCGACTCCCGCGTAGCACCCGGCTCGGCTTCCAGCCTCCCGCGATCGGGGAGGAGGAGATCGCCGCCGTCACCGAGACGCTCCGCTCGGGCTGGTTGACGACCGGGCCTCGCGCCTCGTTGCTCGAGGAGCGGATGGCCGCGTACCTCGACGCCGAGCACGTTCTCGCGGTCGCCTCGGGAACAGCCGCACTCCACCTGGCGCTCCTCGCGGTCGGGGTCGGCCCCGGGGACGAGGTGATCACGAGCCCGATCACCTGGCCCGCGACGGCCAACGTGATCGAGCATTGCGGCGCCGTCCCTGTCTTCTGCGACGTCCGCGACACCGACCTCAACATCGATCCCGATCTCGTTCCGGCACTCGTCACCGAACGCACGAAGGCGATCCTCCCCGTCCATCTCGCCGGGCAGGTAGCCGACCTCGACCCGATCATGGCCCTTGGCCTGCCGGTTGTCGAGGATGCAGCGCATGCCGCCGAGAGCGCCTACCGCGGGCGCAAGATCGGGAGCATCTCGGACGCCTCCTGCTTTTCGCTCTACGCGACGAAGAATATCGCGGCCGGCGAAGGCGGGCTCGTCGCGACAAACCGCGACGACGTGGCGGAGGCGATCGGGAACATGAGGCTGACCCGGCGGGGTGACGGGGCGCGCTACGACCAGGTGACCCCCGGTTTCAAGGCGAACCTCTCAGACGTGCTTGCTGCGATCGCTCTCGTCCAGCTCGACCGGGTCGAGGAGCACACGCGCGTCCGGCTGCGGCAGTTCGACCTCTACGACCAGGGCCTTGCCGGGCTCAGCGGCATTGCGCCTCTCGTGCGGGACGACCGTGATACCCACGCCCGACACCTCTACGTCGTTCGGATCGATGAGGCAACAGCGGGCGCGTCCAGGGACACCTACCAGCAGGCTCTAGCCGACGAGCTAATCGGTACGAGCATCCACTTCCTGCCCGTCCACCGTCTCACCTGGTTCCGGGAGCGGTATCCGGCACAGCCGCCGCTGCCCGTGGCAGAACGCGCCGGCGACGAGGTGCTGTCACTACCGTTGTCGCCCGCGCACTCCGACGACGACATCCTCGATGCCGTTGACGCACTCCGACGCGTGCACGAGCGGTTCACCGCATGACGACCCCGAGGGTGCCGAGGCTCTCGCACGTCAAGCGGCCCGTGCGGATCATCGTCGGGGTAACCCTGACGGCACTCGCGACTGCCTACATCCTGCTCAAGATCGACCTCGGGCAGACGTGGGAGACGCTCAGGTCGGCCAATCTCTGGTGGTTCGGCCTGGCCGTGACGATCATGATCGTGACGGTCTTGCCGATGGCTCTGCGGTGGAAGTGGCTGCTCGCGGCGCAGGCCGTCGTCGAGCGCTTCTGGTGGTTGACGCGCGCCTACTTCGTCTCCTACACCGCCGGCCAGATCCTGCCGACGTCGATCGGCGGCGATGCGGTGCGGATCTTCGAGGTCTCCAAGCGGCACCCCGGGCGTTCGGGTGATCTGACAGCGATCGTCGTGCTCGAACGGGGCGTTGGCGGTGCCGCGACCGTCTTCCTCGGCGCCATCGGTTTCGTGCTCGCGATCGGCCACTACGACGTCAGCGCCTACCTCTGGATCGAGGGGATGTTCGTCTTCGGGACGCTCCTGCTTCTCGTCCTGTTCTTCTCGCGTACGGCACGCCCGCATCTCGCCCGGCTGCGCCCGCTCCTCCGAAAACTCCGGCTCGAACGGCCGTTGCGGTCGTTCTACGACGGCGTGCACCACTACCGCGACCACCCGGGCCTGATGCTCAGGGTCTTCGTGTTCACGACCGTGATCCAGGCGGTGCGGATCCTCGCCATCTGGGCCTCGTGCAAGGCAGTCGGAATCGACCTCGGCCCGCGCATCTACTACGTGATGGGGCCGCTCTTCTTCCTCGTCCTGCTCGTGCCCTTCACGCTGAACGGATTTGCCGTGCGCGAGGCGTTCTTCGTCAGCTTTCTCGGCAGCGTCGGAGTCAGCGCCGACGCCGCCTTCGCCGCCGGCTTCCTCTTCTTCCTCGTGACCGTCGCACTCGCCGCACCGGGCGCCGTGATCCTGCTCTGGGAGTCGATGCGCAGTGGGGCACGTCCCGAGGTCGAGCATGGCTGACGTCGCTGACGTCGCTGCCGTCGTCGCGACCTACAATGCCCTGCCCTGGGTCGAGCAGTGTCTCGGGAGCCTCGTGGGCACGGAGACCGTCGTCGTTGACAACGGGTCGAGTGACGGCACCGTCCATTTCGTGCGCGACCGGTTTCCGGGCGTGCACGTCATCGAGCAGGAGAACCTCGGGCTTGCCGCGGCGTGGAAGCGAGGCCTGGAGACGGCTTCACCGAGCCGCTGGGTGCTCATCCTCAACGCCGATGCCTGGCTCGTCGGCAATGCACTCGAGCGCCTTGTCGCCGTCGGTGACACACATCCGGGTGTTGCCGTCGTTGCTCCGAAGCTCCTGAACCCCGGCGGGTCGCTCCAGCGGTCGGTGCGTGGCTTTCCGACGCTCTGGCGCCTTGCCACCGAGTACCTCTACCTCCGCAAGCTCGGCCCGAGGACGGAGCTGTTCAACGCCTTCTACGGCGCCGGCTTCGACCACGCGTCGGAGCGTGAGGTCGAGTGCCTGATGGGTGCCTGCCTGCTCGTGCGCCGGGCAGCGATCGAGGAGGCCGGAGAGCCCGATCCGGACTTCTTCCTCTTCAGCGAGGAGGTGGACTGGCTCTACCGGTTCGCGCAGGCCGGCTGGCGGACGCTCTTCACGCCCGAGGCGACATGCGCCCACGTCGGCGGCGCCTCGCACGGCGGCCTTCTCTACCGCGAGAACCTCCGCGGCATGCTGCGCTTCTTCCACAAGCACCACGGAGACGTCGAGGCGGAACGCGTTCGCAGGCTGCTGCGGGGGTCGTTGGTGGTACGCGGCAGGCTCGTGCGCGGGCAGCGGGGTGCGATGTATCGCGACGGTGCCCACTGGCTCGGGACGGGCGATGTCCGCTCGCTGATCGAGCGATGAGCTCGCTGTTCCTTCTGCTGCGGCTCGCCGTTGCGACGGGAATCGTGCTGGCGCCGGGCGCGACCGTCGCCCGGGCTGTCGGCGTGCGGAGCACGTCTGCGACGCTCGCATGGGGCCTCGGTGCCGTCTTCGGCGCAATGGGCGTTGTCTTTCTCGTTCACGCGTCTCTGACGCTCGCGCTCGTTCTGCTTCTCGTCGTCGCAGCCTGCGCCGCACCCTTCGCAGTCCGCCGGCGCGCTGTGCCACCGATACCCGGCCGGCTCGCCGTCTGGGGTGCGGGCATCGTGCTCGGCCTGCTTCTCTGGCACGTCGCCGGAGAGATCGGCGGTGACGGGATCTTCCATCTTGCACGCGTGCGAAAGCTCGTCGAGTTCGGCGGCCTCTCGTTCTCGTCGGTGAACGAGTTCGCCGACGGCGGATTGCATCCCGGCTATGCGTTTCCGCTCTGGCACGCCTTCCTCGCGCTCGTGGCAATGGTCTCGTTTGCCGACCCGTCCGAGGTCGTGCTTCACGAGCCAACGGTGCTCGCGCCCCTCGCGGTGCTCGTCGCGTACGAGGCGGGATACGCGATCTTCCGCCGCGTCACCCCTGCCGCGACAACGGCCGCTGCCACCGTCGCGCTCGTCGCGATGGCACCGGGGCACGGCGGCGCCTACACAGCACTTGCCCTTCCGGCTACGGCCTCACGGCAGATCCTCGTCCCGGCAGCGCTCGCGCTTGTACTTGCCGCGATGCGGAAGCCGTCGTGGAGCCTTCTTGCCAGCGCGGGGCTCGCCTCGCTCGCGCTCGCGGCCGTTCATCCAACCTACGCGATCTTCCTCTGGATTCCGTTCGGGGGCTTTCTCCTGGTGCGCTTGGTGTGGCGGCAGGGAGAGCTACGCGCCGGAGCACTTGCTCTCGGAGCGCTCGTCGTCCCGGCAGGTCTCTTCCTCGTCTGGCTCGTCCCCGTCGTTCGCAGCACGGAGTCCGTGAGCCCGGACGCACAGGAGCGGGTACGGGCTTTCAAGCACTACGCCGGTCAGCTGAACGGCTCGGTCGACCACTTCTCGCTCGCACCGCAGGTGTTCGGGCGGTCGGGCGCCGTGGCGGTCGCCGCGCTCCTGCTGATTCCCCTCACAGCTCTTGCCTCGCGGCGACGGTGGGCGGCGTACGTCGTTGGCGGGTCGCTCGCGATCTTTGCAATCACGCTGGTCCCCTGGCTCTTCACGCCGTTCGCGGACGTCGTCTCGCTGTCGCAAGCGAGACGACTCGCGGGCTTCCTCCCGTTTGCCTTCGCCCTCGCCGGAGGCATGGGCGTTCTGGCGGCCCTGATCGGGCGGCTCGCAATCCCACTCGCGCTCGTCGCCGGGATAGTCCTGCAGTGGCAGTACCCCGGCGACTTCGGCTACACCGTCGAACAGAGCGGGCCCGCGTGGGCAACGTGGATTGCCGTCGCAGGCGCTCTCGTCGCGCTCGTCGTCGGGATGCTGCGGCCCAGGTCCGTCGGGACGACGGCGGTGCTCGCGTCGGCTCTCGTGCTCCTGCCGACGTTCGTTGCCGGGCTTGCCGACTGGTCGCCGTCCCCGGAGCGGAAAGCGAGCCCGCTGACGCCGGGTCTCGTGCAGTTCCTCCGGGGCGCCGTACCGGCCGGCGACGTGGTCTACTCCGATCTCGAGTCGAGCTATCGCATTGGCGCCGCTGCCCCCGTCTACATCTGCAACGCGCCCCCGGGCCACGTCGCCGACACGAAGCGGAATCGCCCGTACATTCGCCGTGCGCAGTGGCGGCGGTTCAACCGCACCGGTGAGCTCGGCATTCCCAGGCAATGCGGGGCGGCCTGGCTCGTGATCGATCGCGACCGCTTCGACACCGCTGTTGACCTGCAGGTCGTCTATCGCGACGGCCGCTACGTCGTCTACGGGGTTTCGCAGTGAGTGGTTCGGAACGCACGATGCCGTCCCGGGCTCGCGGTGGAGCATTGCTTGCGGTCGGCATCGCGTCGTCGATGTTCTTCCTCTGGCTCGTCTTTCGCGAAGCCGATCTCGATGCCGTCTGGGCTGCGCTCCGGGGCGCGGACATAGGCCTCGTCGTTCTCGCCGCCGTCGTGATCCAGGTTGTGTACGTCGCGCAGGGCGCCCGCTGGCGCATCATCGCGAACACGCTCGAGCTGACGGTGAAGCGCTTCTACGCCCTCGTTCTCGGCGGCGTCGGAGCGAACAACATCCTGCCGCTTCGGATCGGTGATTTCCTCCGCGCGCGTTGGCTCGCGAAGGCGGCAGCGATTCCGTCGGGTCGCGCGTTCGGCTCGGTCGTACGTGATCGCGCCTGTGACGTGATCACGCTCGTCGTCGCGCTTGCCGTGTCGCTGCCGATCGTCGGTGACGCGGCCTGGGTAGACAGAATCGCAATCGGAGGAATCGTTCTCGTCGCAGTGATCGCGCTCGCGATCGGTGGGGCCGTTGTCTACACCCGCGCGCGCCCCCGGTCCCGTCGAGAGAGCAGGGGGACGGCGAGGAGGTTGCTCCGTGACACCGTTGACGAGGTCGCCTCGCCAATCGGGCGCCGGCGCATCGTCATCGCGCTCGCTCTCAGCGTCGTCGCATGGGGGACCTGGGCCATCTCCGCCGGGCTCGTCTGTCGGTCTCTCGGTTTCACGCTCTCCCCGATCGAGCTCGTCTTCGTGACGGCGGTCATCAACCTGGGTGTCGTGATCCCGAGTTCCCCCGGGTTCGTCGGCACCTACCAGTGGCTCGCTGTCTCGGCGCTTGGCGTAGTCGGCGTCGACGGTGAAGTCGCGATCGCCTTTTCGATCCTGATGCAGGCGATCTGGTTCATCCCGACGACGATCGTGGGCGGCGTGATCGCCGTGCGAGAGGTGCATCGCGATCCTGCGCGGCGCGGTGATCACGTCGCGGCCGAGGTGGGATCAGGAGGCCAGGGAGTCGAAGAGGGCCTATAGCGACGGGTGCCGCCCGTTGCAGGAAAAGAGCCTTGGCGCCGCGAAACACACGCTCACGTTCAGCGATTGCTCGGTTGCGGACTCTCCGGCCATGATCGGGGTTAGCCCGGATAGACACCATCTCCGCGATCGTGCCATCGTATGGGAGTTGCTAAGATGGTCGTGTTCGGCCAGTACTAAAGGGACGGTACTAAAGGGACGGACCGAGTCTCGCCATGAAGACCGCTTGAGAATAGGATGACGGCCGTCAATCTGCAGGCTGACCACGAATCGGAGGTGGAAGCAGCAATCGCTGAAGGGTTTCCCCATCCCTCATTCCAGAGTCGCGGTGCGCACACACCGGACCGCGGCGGCCTACTTGTGAACGATCCTCGAATTCGGCAGCGCGCGATCGTCGAAAACGACGGCTCGTTGGTTGGTTGTCATTCTGCCTGGCTTTTGTCTTTCCTGTCTAGTTTCAATTGGTGGGGCTTGTCGGCGGAGTCGGCTCGGAGTCGGGGTTCGGTCTTGGCCGGTTGCGTCTCTTGGCGTCGTGGAGTCGGTAGCTCTC
>SHVL01000007.1 GCA_009694305.1 Thermoleophilia bacterium | reverse complement strand
CCGGTGGCCTGTGGGGGCCCATCCCCACACGGAGCGCACCGTCCGGGTGGAGCACACCGAGAAGAGAAGAAACGTGTCCCGCCCGGACGGGAAGCGGCCTGACGGGCCCGACGAGATGCAACGCCCGCGCAAAACGGTGGATCCAGGCTAAGCCTTCATGTGGGTTGCGGCATCCGGCCGGTTAGAGTGTCCTCGTGACCATCACGCCGCAGAACATGTGGGAGCCGGAGAATGTGCGCTGGACGCTCGCGCACAGCCGCGAGGTGATGCCGAGTGCGGTCGTTCGTCGAGGCGACCGGGTCAGCCCTTTGCCCCGGGGCCCCGAGAAGCTGGACGACCTTCCGGTTCGCGACGGAGACACGACGCTCTCGCTCGTGGAGGCCCTCGAGGGCTCCCACGCCGACGGGTTCATGGTGATTCAGCGGGGAGTCGTCGTGTACGAGCGGTACCTGACGCTGCAGCCGGACACCCCGCACATGCTGCAGTCGGTGTCCAAGTCCCTGACCGCCGCCCTGACCGGTGTCGTTGTGAGCGAGGGTGTGATCGACCCGGCAGACGATGTGACCGACCACCTCTCCGAGCTCGCGGGCACGTGCTGGGACGGGTGCACCATCCAGCACCTCCTCGACATGCGCGCCGGCGTCGCATTCGACGAGACCGACTACGAGGACACGGAATCCGAGTCCTACAGGGGGTTCCGCGCTCTCGGCTGGACGCCGCCTCTGGCGACCGACCCGTCGCCCCACGCCTACATCGCCACAATGTCCTTGCAGGAAGACCACGGTGAGCGGTACGAGTATCGGTCGATCCTCACCGACGTCCTCGGCTGGTGCCTCGAGCGCGCCACCGGCGAACGGCTTGCTTCGCTCTTCGCATCGCGGATCTGGCAGCCGCTGGGTGCGGCCTACGATGCCGACCTTGCGCTCGGCCCCGGTGGGTTCTCCCTGGCCGACGGCGGTTTCTGCGTGACCCTGCAGGATCTCGCGCGGTTCGGCCTCATGTTCTCCCAGGACGGCAAGATCGATGGTCGCCAGGTCGTGCCGGAGGAGTGGGTTCAGCGCCTGCGTACCCCCGATGCCGACCTGATCGAGACCTTCGCATCTTCGCCCGATGCGCTCGAGATGCCGCCGACGTCGTTCTATCACGATCAGTGGTGGATCTACGACGCGGAAGCCGGGATCTACTCCGGGATCGGTATCCACGGGCAGCAGATTCTCGTGCATCACCCCTCGGGCTGTGTGGTCGCACGGGTGTCGAGTTGGCCGCATCCCTGGGACGACGACGCCTCCCGTCTGGGCGATGCGGCTGCGTTCGCGGTGTGCGTCGCGCTGAGCTGAGACAACCTCGTGCTCTCCTACGACCGGCGGTCGTGATGGCCGGTGCTCAACCGACGCCTCGAACCGAGGAGTGTGGTCGTCGTACTGTGAAACTGCGAAAAATATAACGGTCTCGGTCGCGGATGACGTCTATCGCGCTGCGCGCATCCGGGCGGGGGGGGACGGCACTTCGGTCAGCGCACTCGTCGCGCGGTACCTCGCCTCGCCCGTCGTCTTCGACGTCGAGAAGAAGCGACTCGAGGAGCAACAGCGCCGCCTGCAGCGGGAGATCAAGCACTTCCGCGCCGGTGACCGGCTGGGGCGTGACGAGATACACGACCGTGCGGTTCGTTGACACGAACGTCCGTCTCTAGGCGATCTCGCGTGATGAGGGAGAACGCGACAAGGCACAGTGGGCGAATGACATCCTCGACAGGGGCGACCTCGGACTCTCGGTTCAGGTTCTGCGGGAGTTCTACGTCCAGGCGACCCGATCCGGCCGGGTCGATCCGTTGGCGCACGAGCAGGCCGTGCTGTTCGTCGAGTCGTTCCACCGTTTCCCGACCGCCGATCTGACGCCTCCGGTCATGCGGGCGGCGTTCGAGACGCGGGACCAGTCCGGGATCTCGTACTGGGACGCAGCGATCATCGAGGCCGCGCGCGCTCTCGAGTGTGAGGTTGTTCTCTCGGAGGATCTGAACGACGGGCAGGACTATGCGGACGTCCGCGTCGAGAACCCGTTCCAGGGTCTCTGACCGGCGCCGAGGAGCGTCGCCCTACGAGCGGCGGAGCGCTGCCCGCGCGGCGTGGTAGCCGCACATGCCGTGGACGCCGCCGCCCGGCGGAGTTGACGACGAGCAGAGGTAGACGCCCTTGATCGGCGTCCTGTACGGGTTCGGGCGGGCGACCGGGCGGGCGAAGAGCTGTCGCAGGTCGGCGCTGCCGCCGCCGATGTCGCCGCCGACGTAGTTCGGGTTGCGGGCCTCGAGGGCCGCAGGGTCGAGCACGCTCTGCTCGAGCACGAGATCGCGGAATCCCGGCGCGAACCGCTCGAGCTGGCCTTCGATCGCCGCCACCGTCCCTTTCGTCGCCGTCGAGCCGTTCGGGACATGGGTGTACGCCCAGAGCGTGTGCTTTCCCTCGGGAACCCGCGTGGGATCGAAGAGGCTCTGCTGGGCGACGAGAACGGTGGGGCGCTCGGGGTGCCGGCCCTTCGAGACGGCAGCCTCCGCGAGGGCGATCTCGTCGAGCGTGCCGCCGAGATGGACGGTGGCTGCCTGTGCGCACTCCGCCGCGGCCCAGTGCACAGGCCCTGAGAGCGCGTAGTCCACCTTCACGACACCGGGCCCGTAGCGGTACTTCTCGAGTGCCCGCCGGTAGCGGGCCGGGACGTCGTCGTCTCCCGCGAGCGCGAGAAACTGTCGCGGCGTGACATCGAGCAGCACGAGCCTGGCGGTGCTACGTACCTCGGCGAGCGACGTGACAGTGCGGCCGGTTTCTATCTCGCCGCCCAGCGAGCGCAGGTACGACGCGAGCGCGTCGGCGATCGACTGCGAGCCGCCGCGGGGGAGCGGCCAGCCGACCGAGTGGCCGAGCATCGCGAGGACCAGGCCAAACGAGGCTGTTGCCGTCGCCTCGAGCGGCAGCATCGAGTGCGCCGCGTTGCCGGCGAAGAGCGCACGGGCGCGTTCGCCGGCGAAGCGGGAGCGGGCGAGGCCTGAAGCGGAGCGCAGCGCATTCAGTCCGAAGCGCGCCATGTGGATCGGGTGCCGGGGCGGGCGCGGCCCGGCGAGGGTTCCCTCCACGAGCTCGTCGGACGCGTCGACGAGCGGCTCGAACAATCGACGCCAGGCGCGTCCATCCTCGCCCAGGCCGGCCGCGGTTTCCGCGAGTGAGCGCTCCAGCAGCACCGCAGTGCCGCCGTCGAGGGGATGCGCAAGGGGGGAGGGCGGCTGGATCCACTCGACGCCATGCTCGGCGAGCGGCACGGAGCGCATGAAGGGCGATGCGATCCCGAGCGGGTGGATCGCCGAGCACGTGTCGTGCCGGAACCCGGGGAGCGTCAACTCCTCGGTGCGCAGTCCGCCGCCGATCGTGTCGCGCCCCTCGAGCACGAGCACCGACCTTCCCGCGCGCGCGAGCACGATCGCCGCCGCGAGGCCATTGGGGCCTGAACCGACGACGATCGCATCGTGCACGTGGCAGACGGTACCGGGCAGACTGCAGCCCGCGGCCTCTACGCCCGGGTCGGGAGAAAAACGTGGTGTCGCCTCGAACGTTCTCGTCGCGTATTATCGCCGCTGTGATCGATTCAGTGCTATTCGCCGACTGGCCGCCCGCTCTCCGTGACGAACTCGGGGCGAGCGCCGCGAACGGGGCGGTGGGGACGCGGCTTCTCCTCGAGGACGAGCACGCTCGGCACTGGGAGATACGGCTTGCACCCGGAGAGCGGATCGGCTTTCATCGCCACGTTCTCGACTACGTCTGGACCTGTGTGACTGGTGGTCTCGCTCTGAGCCACACAGCCGACGGCGCTAGCCTCGACGTGACCTACGGTGTCGGCGAGACACGCCGGCTCTCGTTCGACGAAGGCGCATCGATGACGCACGACCTCGCGAACGTGGGCGATGCCGATCTGCTCTTCACGACGATCGAGTACCTCGACAGCGCGAACGCCGCTCTTTCCGTTGGCAGGGCCGCCTACACCGCATGAAGCCTGCGCCCTTCGCCTATCACGCTCCGGACACTCTCGACGAGGCGCTCGAGCTGCTCGCGCCGGGCGACGGCGTCCGTGTGCTTGCCGGTGGCCAGAGCCTCGTGCCGATGATGAAGGCCCGCGCACTGAGGCCGACGGTGGTGATCGACGTGAATCGCATTCCCGGACTCGCCGTCGTCGAGGAGGAGGGCGGTGCACTCCGTATCGGCGCCCTCACCCGGCAGCAGGCACTCCTCGACAATGACGTTGCCGGGCGAGCGCAGCCGCTGCTCCACGCCGCAGGACGTTTTGCCGGGTATCTCGCGACACGCCATCGTGGCACGGTCGGCGGGTCGCTCGCCTTCGCGGCACCGTGGGCCGAGCTCTCCGCCGCCATGGTTGCACTCGACGCACAGCTCGAGGTTCGCTCGGCGCGTGGCGAACGGACAGTGCCGGCGCGTTCGTTCTTCACGGGGCCGAACGAAACGGTGCTGGAGCCCGACGAGCTACTCACGTCCGTTCACGTGCCGGCAGCCGCACCCCGGACAGGCGCAGGCTTCCACGAGGTCAGCGCCCGGTATCGCGACTTCGCCCAGGTCGCCGCCGCCGCGACCGTCACCGTTGACGACGCAGGCGTGTGTACCGCCGCCGAGCTCGTGCTGCTGTGCGTTGCACCCGTCCCGCATCGTGTAGACGTCGCGCACCTCGTCGGCACGACCGGTGACGCCGCCGCACTCGATGCCGTCGCGGGCCTTCTCGTCGGCCTCGAGCCACTCGACGACATCGAGGTCAGCGGTACCTATCGTTCCCGCGTCGCCGTGACCCTCGCAAAGCGTGCCCTGGGCGATGCCTTCGACCACGCGAGAGGTGCCGCATGAGCGACAAGCGCGTGGTGCGGGTCGAGGTCAACGGCGCGTGGCACGACGGCCTCGTCGAGCCGCGGCGCACGCTCTCTGACTTCCTCCGCGACGACCTCGACCTCACCGGCACCCACGTCGCCTGCGAGAACGGCTTCTGCGGCAACTGCAACGTGCTGCTCGACGGCGAGACGGTGCGCTCGTGCCTGATGTTCGCGGTGCAGGCCGACGGCCGCTCTCTCACCACGGTGGAAGGGCTCGCAGAGCCTGACGGCACGCTCGGCCGACTCCAGCAGGCATTCCACGACAACCATGGCCTGCAGTGCGGCTTCTGCACACCGGCGATGCTCCTGACGGCGCACGAGTACCTCGAGGCGTATCCCGACGGGGGCACCGACGAGCAGATCCGTGAAGCGATCAGCGGTGTCATCTGCCGCTGCACCGGCTACCAGCACATCGTCGAGTCGATCCGCGCAGCGGCCGGAGGAGCAGCATGAGCATCGCAGAGCAGGATCCGAACGCAGCGAAGGTCGCCCGCGAGACGGCCGGAACGGAGACGCCGCGCCGCTGGCTCGGCAAGAGCCTGAACCGCGTCGAGGATCCCCGCTTCCTCCGGGGCCAGGGGCGCTATCTGGACGACATCAAGCTGCCCGGGATGCTGCACGCCGCGGTGCTCGGCAGCCCGCACGCCCACGCGAAAATCATCTCGATCGACACGTCGAAGGCCGAGGCGCTCCCCGGCGTCGTGCGGGTCGTCACGGGCAAGGACGTTGCAGAGCACGCTGCGCCGCTCCCCTCGTTCGGCGCCGGCCCGATCGTGCAGGACATGATTGCGATCGAGAAGGTACGTCATTACGGTGAGACCGTCGCCGCGGTGATCGCCGAGAACCGGTACATCGCCGAGGACGCCTGCGACCTGATCGAGGTCGTCTATGAGCAACTCCCCGTTGTCCTCGACCCGGTCGCCGCGCGCGAGGAGGGCTCCGCTCTCGTCCACGAGGCACTCGAGACCAACACGGCCTACGAGCGCACGTTCTCCTTCGGCGAGGTGGACAGAGCATTCGAGGACGCAGACCGCTCGGTCACCGCCAACCTCTACTGGCCGCGTTCGACGGGCATGCCGATGGACACGAACGGTGCCATCGGCGACTACGACCGTGGCACGGGTGTCGTCACGATTCATGCCAACTCGATGAACTTCACGTATTTCCTCTGGCTGATCGCGGGCTCGCTGAAGATTCCGGCGGGCAAGCTCCGGCTCGTGCCGGTCGTCGCCGGCGGCAGCTTCGGGTCGAAGTTCTTCATGCACAAGGTGCCGACGTTCGCCGGCTTCCTCTCGATGCTCGTCGGCAAGCCGGTGAAGTACGTCGAGGATCGTCGGACGCACATCACGAACAACGATCACCATGGCTCCGACCGCCGCTACGACGCGTCGCTCGCCTTCGACGACGACGGCGAGTTCAAGGCGCTGCGCATCTCGTGCATCGACGACTACGGTGCCTATCTCCAGTTCGGCACCGGCACGCACGGAAACGCGCTCTCGCAGATTGTGGGCCCCTACCGGATCCAGCACGTCGAGTACTCGCTCGCGGCCGTATTGACGAACAAGAACCAGCAGGGCGCGTACCGCGGCTTCGGCGCCGAGGTCTCGAACTGGATTCTGGAGCGACTGGTAGACCTCGCTGCACGCGACCTCGACCTCGACCGCGTCGAGATCCGTCGTCGCAACCTGATCCCCGCAGGCTCCTTCCCCTACCGGACACCGACCGGAAACATCTACGACAGCGGTAACTACCAGGGCGTGCTTGCGAAGGTGCTCGAGGACGTGGACTACGACCACTGGGTCGAATACCGCGCGAAGGCGCGCGCCGAGGGCCGCCACGTCGGGATCGGCGTCGTCGCGTCGCAGGAGCGCAGCGTCTTCAGCTCGACCGAGTTCTGGTTCTGGTTCGACGACCCGCAGTTCACGCCCACCTCGAGCCCCGAGAGTGCGAGCGTCCGCATCGGCCCGACGGGTGAGATCGTCGTCACGCTGCACTCGCAGTCGATGTGGGGCAACAGCCCCGAGACCGTCGTCTCGCAGGTTCTGGCCGAGGAGTTCGACGTCGATCCGGCCTCGGTCGTCGTCAACTACGCCGACTCGCAGAACGCGCTCCCCGGCACGGGCCCCGGCGGCTCGCGGTACACGGTGATGGTGGCCGGCGCGGTGGCCGGTGCCTCCTCCGAGCTCAAGGACAAGATCAGGCGGATCGCGAGCGACAAGCTGGAGGTCGCCGAAGCCGACCTCGAGTTCCGCGACGGCGGTGTCGGCGTCGTCGGGGTTCCCGACCGCCACCTCATGCTCGCCGACATCGCGATGACCGCCTACATGTTCAGGCTCGACCTCCCGCCGGACATGCCGAGTGGGCTTGCGGCGCACTGCACCTACGACCACCCGCTGACGACGCTTCCCAACGCCGACCGTTCGGACCTCGGCATCTTCTATCCGTTCGTCGGCCATGCCTGGCACATCGCCGTGATCGAGGTAGACATCGAGACCGGCAAGCTCGAGTTCCTCCGCTACGCCGCCGTCCACGATGCGGGAACGATCGTCAACCCGAGGACGCTCGACGGCCAGGTAATCGGAGGGACGGTGCAGGGACTCGGTACCGCGCTCTACGAGGAGATCCTCTACGACGACCTCGGGCGCGTCCGGAACGAGAGCTTCGAGCACTACCATCTGCCCTCGTCGATGGATGCGCCGTCGATCACGGTGGGTCACCAGGAGACGCCGTCCCCGTACACCGCCTACGGGATCAAGGGTGCCGGCGAAGGTGGCCGGATGCTTGCTCCCGCGATCATGAGCGCGGCGATCGAGGACGCCCTTTCGCCCTACGGCGTCACCGTCACGTCGCTTCCCATCTCGGCCGAGCAGATCGTCGAGTGGGCGACGGGCCCGCGCAGCGACTGACGCGACTCCGGTCGGCTACCTCGCTCCCGCGATAGGGTCTCGATCGAATGGAGATCTCCGTGTCCGATGCTCTAGTGGTCGATTGCCTCCGGGCGTGTGGCGTCGTACCGGTCGCCACGATCGAGGATCCTGCGCTTGCGCCCGAGGTCGGTGCGGCACTGCTTGCCGGAGGGATCGGCTGCATCGAGATCACGTTCCGTCACGCGGGCGCGGCCGACGCGATTCGCCTCGCACGCGAGGTCGACGGGTTGGTCGTGGGCGCGGGAACGGTACTCTCGGCCGAGCAGGCCCGCGCCGCCCACGACGCGGGAGCGTCGTTTGCGGTCGCACCGGGGACGAATGAGGAGATCGTCCGGGTGTGCGACGAACTCGGCCTGCCGTTCTTTCCGGGGGTTGCGACCGCCTCGGAGATCGAGCGTGCACGCGTGCTCGGTCGGCAGGTGGTGAAGGTGTTTCCGGCCGCGCAGGTCGGAGGTCCCGCGTTCCTCCGGGCCGTCTCGGCGACCTATCCCGATGTCGGCTTCATGCCCACCGGCGGCGTTGACGCGTCGAACCTCGCTGACTACCTCGCCGTTCCCTCGGTCGTCGCGTGTGGCGGCAGCTGGCTCGTGCGGCCGGAACTCGTGCGCGAGGGGCGCTTCGACGAGATCGAGCGGCTCGCGCGCGAGGTGAGCGTCAGATGAGCGCTCTGCTGACCCTGCGCCCGGCGGACGAGTGCCGCTTCGACCTCGTCTCGCTCGGCGAGGTGATGTTGCGGCTCGACCCCGGCGAGGAGCGGATCGAGACCACCCGCTCGTTTCGGGCGTGGGAGGGAGGCGGCGAGTACAACGTCGCCCGCGGCCTCAAGCGCTGCTTCGGGATGCGTACCGCGATCGTGACCGCGCTCGCCGAGAATCCCGTGGGCCGCCTGATCGACGACCTCATCTACCAGGGAGGCGTCGAGCGGGCGCATCTCGGCTGGATTCCCTACGACGGGGTCGGGCGGGAAGTCCGCAACGGGCTCAACTTCACGGAGCGTGGCTTCGGCGTGCGCGGAGCGGTCGGCGTCTCAGACCGGGGGCATACGGCGGCATCGCAGATGCGGCCGGGCGACGTGGACTGGGAGCAGATCTTCGGCCGTGAGGGTGCCTGCTGGCTCCACTGCGGGGGCATCTTCGCGGCGCTCTCGGAGACGACGGCCGACGTCGCCCTGGAGGCGATGGAGGCTGCCCGGCGGCACGGCACCGTCGTCTCCTACGACCTCAACTACCGCCCGTCGCTCTGGAAGTCGATCGGCGGCCCCGCGCGAGCCGCCGAGGTGAACCGGCGGCTCGTGGAGCACGTTGACGTGCTGCTCGGGAACGAGGAGGACTTCTCCGCCGCGCTCGGGTTCGAGTCCGAGGGAGCCGACGAGAACCTGCTCCACCTCGACGTGGAGGCCTACGCGCGGCTGCTCGACCGGGTTCTGGAGGCGTATCCCGGGCTTGTGATGGTCGCGACGACACTCCGGGAGGTGCGGAGCGCGACCGTGAACGACTGGTCGGCGGTGTGCCGGACGCGCGACGGCTTCCACGTCGGCCCGTCCTACGACGGGCTCGAGATCCTCGACCGGGTCGGTGGCGGCGACTCGTTCGCGTCCGGGCTCTTCTACGGACTGCTGAACGGCTGGGACACTGAGAGGGCGCTCGCCTACGGCGTTGCCCACGGGGCTCTTGCGATGACGACGCCGGGCGACACGTCGATGGCGACGCTGGCGGAGGTCGAGCGTCTCGTGGCCGGTGGCTCCGCCCGCGTCCAGCGTTGACCCTCAAGCGATGACTGCCGAGCGGCAAGAGGTCGTCGTCGTCGGCGGTGGCATCGCCGGGCTCACGGCCGCCTACGCCCTGCGCGACCGAGATGTGGTGGTGCTCGAGGCAGACGGCCGGGTGGGCGGCAGAATCCAGTCCGAGCCGCGAGGCGAGAACTGGCTCAACTTCGGGGCGCACGTCTTCGGCAGCGAGAGCTCGAGCTCCGGGCAGCTGTTGCGGGCTCTCGGCGTCCGGGCGGAAGCTGTCCCCGGCAGGCTTGCCGCCGTGTCGCTCAACGGCAAGCTCGTCTCACGCGGGCCGGTCGAGAGCTTCCCGTTCCGGCTCCCGCTGCCGTTGCGTTCGCGGCTGGCGCTCGTGCGGGCGGGCGTCCGACTTCGGCTTGCCGTGCGCGAGTACGCGAAGGTCGCGGCACCGCGCGAGGGGGAGACCCCCGCCGTCCGTCAGCAGCGAATGCTCGAGTTCATGGACGACCGCTCGTTCGCGGAGTTCGCCGGAACGTTGCCCGAGGATGTCGATCTGCTCTTCCGCTCGACCCTGACCCGCTCCTCGGGGGAGCCGGAGGAGCTCGCCGCCGGGTACGGCGTCGGCTACTTCCACCTCGTATGGGACAGGAAGGGCGGGCTGTCGCGCACTGTCGTCGGTGGCTCGGGGGTCGTGATCGACGCACTCACCGCGCCGCTCGGCGACAGGGTTCGACGCAGCTCGCGCGTGACTTCGGTGGAGCGCACGCCTGCCGGTGTGCGGGTCGAGATCGAGGGGGCCGAGCCCATCGAGGCGAAGGCGGCGATCGTCGCGACTCCCGCCTACGTGACCCGAGAGATCGTCACCGACCTTCCGGCCCAGACGGCCGACGCACTCGCTGCAATCCCCTATGGCCCCTACGTCGTCGGTGCGTTCCTCACGGGCGAGACCACGCCGATGCCGTGGGACGATCTCTACGCCCTTGCGACGCCGAAGCGCTCCTTCAGCATGCTCTTCAACACGACGAATGTGCGTCGTGCGGGCGAGGTGTCGAGGGCGCCGGGCGGCAGCTTCATGGTCTACGCTGCGGCGGGTTTCGCCCGCCGCCTTGCGCATCTCGACGACGCCGCGATCAGGGATGTCTTCCTCGCCGACCTGTACGCAGTGCTGCCCGAGACCCGCGGCATCGTCGAGGAGGTCGTGGTCAGGCGCTGGGAGAAGGGGTTGCCGTTCCCTCGCGTTGGCCGCGCCGCGCTGCAAGCGGAACTGACGCGCTCGCTCGCACCGGTCTGGCTAGCGGGCGACTACCTCGGCACGTGGTACACGGAGACCGCGGTGCAGACGGCAAGTGCGGCCGCGAGCGGTGTGCGTGCACTTGTCACGCAGTCCGATCGTGGCTAGACTCAACTGGTGGAACATCTGTTCCACATCATGAGCATTGGATGGCCCTGTGACCGTGCAGACCGGAACCCAGTCGATGGAGCGTGGCGCGCAGTTGCTCGTGCACGTCGTCGAGGAAGACGAGGCGCCGACGGTCGGTGAGCTCGCGCAGCTCGCAGGCCTGCCGAAGAGCACGACATCGCGTCTCGTCGGAGCACTCGAGCGCCAGGGCCTCGTCCAGCGCGATCCTGCTCGCGGCACGATCAAGCCCGGTCCCGTGCTGCTGCGCTACGCCCGCAAGGAGACCTCCGGGCTGGATCTCGTCGAGCTCGCCGGCGGCGCGCTCGAGCGGCTCGCGCACGTCAGCGGCGAGACGGCGAACCTCGGCGTCGCGACACCGTCCGCCGTCGAGATGCTCGATCAGCGCGACAGCCGCCACATCGTCGGCTCCACCAACTGGGTCGGCCAGCGCGTGCCCCACCACGGCTCGGTGATCGGCAAGGTCTTTCTCGCAGACGGTGCCCTGCCGATGCCCGAGGGGACGCTCGAGCGGCTCGCGCCGCGGACGATCACCAATCTGGCCGGGCTGCGCCGCGACCTCGAACGAACGCGCGTCCGTGGCTACGCGACCGCCGTTGACGAGCTCGAGCCCGGCCTCTGGGCCGTCGCCGCTCCCGTCCGCGACGCGGGCGGCACCGTCATCGCTGCATTGAGCGTCTCCGGGCCGACAGTCCGCCTGCATGACGGGCTGCTCGACGAGCTCGGCCGGCTCGTCCGGGACGAGGCTTCCACCCTGTCAACCCGCATTGGCTACGACCACCCGAAACGAGGTGCCGCATGAGCGACGAGGAGATCGACCTGAACGCGCTTGCCGACGACGATCTCGTGACCCAGATGCACGACGACCTCTACGACGGCCTTGCACCCGAGATCACGGAGGGGACGAACATCCTGCTCGGCCGTGGCTGGGCGCCCGACCGGGTGCTGAACGAGGCGCTCGTGGGCGGGATGAGGATTGTCGGGATCGACTTCCGTGACGGCATCCTCTTCGTCCCCGAGGTGCTGCTCGCAGCGAACTCGATGAAGGCCGGGATGACCATTCTCCGCCCACTGCTCGCCGAGACCGGCGTCGAGCGGATCGGCAAGGTCGTGATCGGCACGGTCAAGGGCGACATCCACGACATCGGCAAGAACCTCGTCGCGATGATGCTCGAGGGTGCCGGCTTCGAGGTGATCGACCTCGGGATCAACACCCCCGTAGAGCAGTATCTGGAGGCGCTCGAGGAGCATCAGCCCGAGATCCTCGGCCTCTCGGCGCTCCTGACGACGACGATGCCGTACATGAAGGTCGTGATCGACACGCTGAACGAGAAGGGGCTCCGCGACGACCACATCGTGCTCGTTGGTGGCGCGCCGCTGAACGAGGAATTCGGCCTGGCCGTCGGTGCCGACGCGTACTGCCGCGATGCCGCGGTCGCGGCCGAGATGGCGCAGGCACTCGTCCTCGCCCGTCGTGCCGCCGCGAAGGTGACCGGAGCGCAGTGAACGCAGGAGCGCCATCCGGAGACATCGGCCTCGAGCAGATGGACCTCATGCAGGCGGAGGTGGCGTTCGACGCGACCGAGCAGCCCGATGTGCTCATCCTCGCCTGCGGTGCGATCGCCCGCGAGGTACTCGCCGTCATCTCCCTCAACGGCTGGACACACGTGGATGTCAGGTGCCTGCCGGCGAAGCTCCACTCGACGCCCGAGAAGATCGCGGGTGCCGTCGATGCGAAGCTCACCGAGCTTGCCGGGAGGTACGACCGGGTGTTCGTTGCCTACGCCGACTGTGGAACCGCCGGTGCGCTCGACATCGTGTTGGATCGACACGATGTGGAGCGGCTGCCGGGTGCCCATTGCTACGGGTTTCTCGCCGGCAACGACGCCTGGGACGCGATGCAGGAGGAGGAGCCGGGCACCTACTACCTGACCGACTTCCTTGCCCGCCATTTCGAGGCCCTCATCGTGCGGCCGTACAGGTTCGACACGAATCCCGAGCTGATCGAGATGATGTTCGGCAACTACAAGCGGTTGATCTACCTCGCGCAGACCGACAACGCGGCCCTGCGCGAGCGGGCCATGGCTGCTGCCGAGCTCCTCGGGCTCGAGTACGAGGAGCGCCGGACAGGGTACGGCGAGCTGCAACCGTCGCTCGTCCAGTTCGTCAACGTGGGCGCGCGTGGCTGAGCTGACCGTGATCTCGTGGCGTGACATCCCGGCGCAGGTGACGGCCGGCAAGGGACGCGGCGCCTCCCGCCTTCAGCTCTCGGAGCGCTTCCAGGAGGCGATCGACGCGGCAGCGATGCGGGCCGGGCTGATCGGCAGCGACGGCTACCTGGAGGAGTGGCGGCGCGAGGTACGACCCTGCGGAGACGATCTCGATGCCGAGGTCGCGGCCGTCGCCACACAACTCGAGTCCGACTACTCGGACGAACGGCTCGAGCAGCTGGTGCGTGCAAGCGGCGAGGAGGAGCACCCGTGACGGAAACGGTTCTCTCCTCGGCCACCAGAGAGATCGTGATCGGGTTCGACCGCCCCTTCGTGATCATCGGCGAGCGCATCAACCCAACGGGTCGCAAGAAGCTCGCCGAGGAGATGAAGGCCGGCAACTTCGAGACGGTGATTGCCGACGCGATCGCCCAGGTGGAGGCCGGGGCGCAGATGCTCGATGTCAACGCGGGCATTCCGCTGGCCGACGAGCCGGCGATCCTGCGCCAGACGATCGAACTCGTGCAGTCGATCACCGATGTGCCACTGTGCATCGACTCCTCGATCGTGGAGGCGCTCGAAGCGGGGCTGTCGGTCTATCAGGGCAAGGCGCTCGTCAATTCGGTCACGGGTGAGGACGAGCAGATGGAGCGGGTGCTGCCGCTCGTCGCGAAGTACGGGGCCGCGGTCGTTGCGATCTCGAACGACGAGACGGGCATCTCCGAGGATCCGGACGTGCGTTTCGCCGTCGCGCAGAAGATCGTCTCGCGCGCGGAGGACTACGGTATTCCGAGGGAAGACGTCGTCGTTGACCCGCTCGTGATGCCGATCGGTGCCATCGGCACTGCCGGCAGACAGGTGTTCCGGCTCGTGCGGCGCCTGAACGAGGAGCTCCGGGTCAACTCGACCTGCGGTGCCTCGAACGTCAGCTTCGGGCTCCCGAACAGGCCGGTGCTGAACGCCGCCTTTCTCCCCATGGCGATCGCCTCGGGCCTGACCTCGGCGATCACGAGTCCGCTGCACGACGAGGTGCGGCACGCGATCCGGGCCGCCAACGTGATGAACGGCAACGACGAGCACTGTGCCGCGTGGATCGCCCACAACGCCGATGCGGGAGAGGCGCTGCAGACCGGCCGCCGCGGCGGCCGTGAGGGCAGACGGAGGACGGCGAGCGCATGAAGGAGGACGGCGAGCGCATGACGGCAGGGTCGGTCAGCGACCACCTCGTCGTCTTCACGCCCTCGGGCCGGCGTGGTCGCTTCGAGAGCGGCACGACGGTGCTCGAGGCGGCCCGGCGGCTGGGGGTGGACATCGACTCGGTCTGTGGCGGTCGCGGCATCTGCGGGCGCTGCCAGGTCGAGGTGAGCGAGGGCGAGCACGCCAAGCACGCGATCGTTTCGGCGGCCTCCCACCTGACCCCGGTCGGGGAGGTCGAGAATGCGTATGCCGCCGATCGAGGGCTTGCCACCGGTCGCCGTCTCGGCTGCACCGCTCGCGTGGCCGGGGAACTCGTGATCGACGTCCCGCCGGAGAGCCAGGTGCATCGCCAGGTCGTGCGCAAGGAGGCCGACGCTCATCCTATCGAGGTGAACCCCGTCGTCCGTCTGCACTACGTCGAGGTAGAGGAGCCGGATCTCGCCTCGCCGACGAGCGACCTCGGTCGCCTGCGCGACGCGCTCGCGCGTGAGTGGGAGCTGACGGAGCTCACCTGCGACGCACATGTTCTCCCCGTCCTGCAGAAGACCCTGCGCCGCGGCGACTGGCGCGTCACGGTCGCCGTCCACGACGGCTCCGCGATCACCGGCGTCTGGCCGGGACTCCACGAGACGATGCTCGGGATCGCGTTCGACATCGGCTCGACGACGGTGGCGGGGCATCTCTGTGACCTCGCGAGCGGCGACGTGCTCGCCTCCGCGGGGGAGATGAATCCACAGATCCGGTTCGGAGAGGACCTGATGAGCCGCGTCTCGTACGTGATGATGAACCCTGGTTCCGAGAAGGAGCTGACGCGCGCCATCCGTGGCTGCCTCGCGAAACTCACTGCCGAGCTCGCAAACGACGCGGGCGTCTCTCGCGACGACATCCTCGAGATTACTCTCGTCGGCAACCCGATCATGCACCACCTGCTGCTCGGGCTCGACCCGACCGAGCTCGGCGGCGCGCCCTTCGCACTCGCGATCGACGAGGCCGTGCGTTGCCCCGCTGTCGGCCTCGGTCTGCCCGTACACCCGGGTGCGAGGGCCTACGTGCTCCCGTGCATCGCCGGTCATGTGGGTGCCGACACGGCCGGTGTGATTCTCTCCGAGGGTCCGTATCTCGGGGAGGAGGTCAACCTGATCGTGGACGTCGGCACAAATGCCGAGATCGTGCTCGGCAACCGGGATCACCTTCTCGCCGCCTCGAGCCCCACCGGCCCGGCTTTCGAGGGGGCCCAGATCAGCTGCGGCCAGCGCGCGGCACCCGGTGCCATCGAGCGCGTGCGCATCGACCCGGCCACGCTCGAGCCCCGCTACCGCGTGATCGGCAGCGACGTCTGGTCGGACGACCCCGCCTTCGCGGGCACCCGTGTCACCGGCGTCTGCGGCTCGGGGATCATCGAGGCGGTCGCCGAGCTTCACCTCGCCGGGATCCTGACCACGGACGGCACGATCGACGGCGCTCTTGCTGCGCGCTCTCCCCGGATCGTCGCCGACGGGCGGACATTCTCCTACGTGCTCTGCGACGGCGAGCCGGAGCTGACGATCACCCAGACGGACATCCGGCAGATCCAGCTCGCCAAGGCCGCGCTCCACGCGGGGTGCATGCTGCTGCTCGAGCGGTACGGGATCGAGCGTGTCGATCGCATCCGGCTCGCCGGTGCCTTCGGAAGCCATATCGACCCCGTCTACGCGCTCGTACTCGGGCTCATTCCCGACTGCGATCCAACGGGCGTCACCTCCGCGGGCAACGCCGCGGGCACGGGAGCGCGGATCGCGCTGCTCGACTCGACCGCCCGTGCCGAGATCGAGGCCGTCGTTCGGCGGGTCGAGAAGATCGAGACCGCTGTGGAGCCACGTTTCCAGGAGCTGTTCGTCGGCGCCATGGCGATACCCCACGACACCGATCCGTACGAGAGGCTGCGCTCGGTCGTCACCCTGCCACCCCGACGTGTTGCCGATCCGACCGAGGGTCGCACGCGCCGTCGCTCTCGACTCGATTCCACCCAAAGGAGACCCGCATGACCGAGGTAGTCGGAGGCCGCCGGAGTGGTGGCCGTGCCGCACGACAGGCCGCGCGCGCCATCTCGAACGCCGTCAGCGTGCCGTACATCACCAGGAAGATGAGCCCCTTCGAGGTGCTGTCGGAGGAGCACCTGTCCCTGATCGAGGAGAACGCGGACACCGTGCTCGAGCAGGTCGGGATCGACTTTCGTGACACGCCCGAGGCACTCACCCTGTTTCGGGACGCCGGCGCCGACATCGACGGCGAGCGCGTTCGCTTTCCCCGTGGCCTCGCCCGCCAACTCGTACAGGCGAGCGCGCCGGCGCAGTTCACGCAGGTGGCGCGGAACCCCGAGAACAACGTCGAGATCGGCGGGATGAACACGGTCTTTGCACCCGCCTACGGGTCGCCGTTCGTCTACGACCTCGACAACGGCCGCCGCTACGGGACGATCGAGGACTTCCGCAACTTCGTCAAGCTGACCTACATGACCCCGTTTCTCCACCACTCGGGAGGTACCGTCTGCGAACCCGTGGACATCGCCGTCAACAAGCGGCACTACGACATGGTCTACGCGCACATGCGCTATTCGGACAAGGCGTTCATGGGCTCGGTCACCCACCCGAGCCGGGCCGAGGACACGGTCGCGATGGCGCGGATCCTCTTCGGGTCTGACTTTCTCGAGGAGAACACGGCGATCGTCTCGCTCGCGAACGCCAACTCGCCGTTGGTCTGGGACTCGACGATGCTCGGCGCGGCGAAAGTGTACGCCGAGGCGAACCAGGGCGTCCTGATCACGCCGTTCATCCTCGCGGGTGCGATGAGCCCCGCCACGGTCGTGGGCGCGGCGACCCAGACGCTTGCCGAGGCGCTCGCGGGGATGGCGTTCTGCCAGCTCGTCCGTCCCGGCGCTCCGGTGATCCTCGGCTCGTTCGCGTCCTCGATGTCGATGCAGTCGGGGGCACCGACGTTCGGCACACCCGAGCCGGCGCTGATCCTCTACGTGATGGCGGCGCTCGCCCGTCGGCTCGGCGTCCCGTTCCGCTCCGGCGGCGCCCTGACCGCGTCGAAGATTGCGGACGCGCAGGGGGCCTACGAGTCGGCGAACACGATGCAGCCAACGATGCTTGCAGGCGTCAACTTCGTGCTTCACACGGCCGGGTGGCTCGAGGGCGGGCTCTCGATGGGGTACGAGAAGTTCATCCTCGACGTTGACCAGGCCGCGGCGTGGCACGCCTTCGCGAAGGGGGTTGACATGACGCCGAACGGCCAGGCGATCGACGCGCTCCTGACAAACGAGCCGGGCGTCCACTTTCTCGGCCATCCGCACACACTCGCGAACTTCGAGGACGCGTTCTGGCGGTCGTCGAACGCTGACAACGGCAGCTTCGAGCAGTGGGACCTCGAGGGTGCGAAGGACGCGAACCAGCGGGCCAACGCGGTCTGGAAGAAGATGCTCGCCGACTACGAGCCTCCTCCGATTGACGACGCCGTTGACGCGGAACTGCTCGAGTTCATCGAGCGCAAGAAGGACTCCTTCCCGGACTCGTTCTCGTGACGGCTGCGGCAGCGCCCGCACTCGATGGCACACCGAGCCTGCCAGACCTGATCCGGCGCTCACGCTACGAGGTGATCCCACTCGCGGGCGTCGAGGAGCAGGTGCTCGAGTTCGTCCCGAAGGACGTCGAGTTCACCGTGACCGTGTCGCCCGCGAAAGGTCTCGAGCCGTCATTTGAGCTCGCCGAGACCCTCATACGTGAGGGATACGCGGTCGTGCCGCACCTGTCGGCACGCCTCGTGCGCGACCGTACGCACCTGGCCGAGATCGTCGCGCGCTTTGCGGACCTGGGCATGCGGGACGTTTTCGTCGTTGCAGGCGACGCCGACGACGCAGGAGCGTATGAGGGTGCGGCGGCGCTCCTGCGCGACCTCCACGAGATCGGCCATCCGTTCGAGCGGATCGGGATTACCGGCTATCCCGAGACCCATCCGCTGATCGACGATGCGACGGTGCGTGCCGCGATGGCCGAGAAGGCACCCTACGCGAATTACATCGCGACGCAGATCTGCTTCGACCCCGCCGTGACGATGCGCTGGATCGATGAGGTGTGGGCGGGAGGCATCCACCTTCCCGTCTACGTGGGCCTTCCCGGCGCCGTCCAGCGAGCCGGACTCCTCCGCGTCTCGACACGCATCGGGATCGGTGAGTCGGTGCGGTATCTGCGCAAGCATCACGACTTCGTGACCCGCTTCTTCCGGCCGGGCGGATTCAGCCCGGACAAGCTGATCCAGGGTCTCGCTCCGGCCATCGCGGGCCCCGATCAGAAGATCGCCGGCTTCCACATCTTCACTTTCAACGACCTCGCCGACACCGAGGCATGGCGTCAGCGGAAGCTCGCGGGTCGCTGAACGCATGCCGGATCGGAGTAGGCTCCTGCTGTGAGCGATCGCCCCTACGACTTCGTGATCGTCGGTGGCGGCTCCGCCGGGTGTGCGCTCGCCAACCGTCTCAGCGCCGATCCTGCGAACCGTGTCCTCGTGCTCGAGGCAGGGCGCCCTGACTCGAGGTGGGACATCTTCATCCACATGCCGGCAGGGCTCGCGACGCCGATCGGCAACAGGTTCTACGACTGGAAGTACGAGTCGGAGCCCGAGCCGCACATGAACGGTCGCAGGGTCTATCACGCCCGCGGCAAGGTGCTCGGCGGCTCCTCGAGCATCAACGGGATGATCTTCCAGCGCGGCAACCCGCTCGACTACGAGCGCTGGGGCGCCGATGCGGGGATGGGCACCTGGGACTACGCGCACTGCCTCCCGTACTTCAAGCGGATGGAGAACTGCCTCGCGGGCGCAGACGACTACCGCGGTGGCGACGGCCCGCTCGTGCTCGAGCGTGGCCCGGCGACGAGCCCGCTCTTCCAGGCGTTCTTCGAGGCGGTCCAGGAGGCCGGCTACCCACTCACCGACGATGTCAACGGGTACAAGCAGGAGGGCTTCGCCGCCTTCGACCGCAACATCCATCGCGGGCGTCGGCTCAGTGCAGCGCGGGCGTATCTCCATCCGGTGATGCACCGCCCGAATCTCGAGGTACGGACGCGCACCTTCGTGAATCGTGTGCTTTTCGAGGGCACGAGGGCGGTCGGGGTCGAGGTCGCAGGCAGGAGAGGCCCGAAGCGGATCGAGGCGCGCGAGGTGATCCTCTGCGGTGGCGCGATCAACTCGCCGCAACTTCTCCAGCTCTCGGGTATCGGCAATGCGCGCGAACTCGAGGCGTTCGGCATCGGTGTCGTTGCCGATCTTCCCGGTGTCGGCGAGCACCTCCAGGATCATCTCGAGGTCTACATCCAGTACGCCTCGAAACAGCCGGTCTCGGTGGCCCCGGCGATGAAGTGGCGCAACCGGCCCTGGGTCGGTCTCCGATGGCTGTTTCTCCGCTCGGGCCCCGGCGCGACGAACCATTTCGAGGCGGGTGGCTTCATCCGGGGAGGCGACGAGGTCGCCTACCCCAACCTGATGTATCACTTCCTTCCCGTCGCGATCCGCTACGACGGCTCGTCGCCGGCAGCCGATCACGGCTACCAGGTGCACGTCGGCCCGATGTACTCGGACGCGAGGGGCACGGTGAAGATCACCTCGAAGGACCCGCGCGTGCATCCCGCGCTGCGGTTCAACTACCTCTCGACCGAGCAGGACAGGCGCGAGTGGCTCGAGGCCGTGCACTCGGCGCGAACGATCCTCACCCGGCCGGCCTTCGAGCCGTTCAACGCAGGCGAGATCTCGCCGGGGCCGGCGGTCTCGACCGACGACGAGATCATCGACTGGGTCGCTCGTGATGCCGAGACCGCGCTGCACCCGTCGTGCACGTGCCGGCTCGGTGTGGACGAGATGTCGGTGATCGACCCGGCGACGATGCGGGTACGAGGGGTTGACGGACTCCGCGTCGTTGATGCATCCGTGTTTCCCTACGTCACGAACGGCAACATCTACGCCCCCACGATGATGGTCGCGGAGAAGGCCGCCGACCTGATTCTCGGGAACACGCCGCTGCCCGCCCTGGATGTCGATTTCTACCGCCACGTCCCGTGACCGAGGAACTGTCCTTCGACCTGTCGCGGGTCTACGGCGCACGAAATCTCGACGAGCTCCGAACGGAGTACGACCGGGTCGCCTCCGTCTACGACGGGGACGGCTGGGCCTGGCTCGGCCCCGAGATGATCATCGAGGTGACACGGCGCTGGGTTGCGCGCGACTCCCTGATCCTCGACGCGGGGGCGGGTACGGGGCAGCTGGGCGTCGGGCTTCGTGACGCCGGCTACACGCGCATCGACGCGATGGATCTCTCGGCGGGGATGCTCGGGGTCGCGCGGGAGAAGGGCGTCTACGGCAATCTCAGGGAAGGCAGGCTCGGTGGCCCCCTGGACTACGTGGACGGCGCCTACGACGCGGTGGTCGCTTCCGGGGTGTTCACGACCGGGCATGCCCCGCCCGAGGGCCTGCGCGAGCTGACGCGGATCACGCGCGCGGGAGGGCACGTGATCTTCACGCTTCGCTCCGACGCGACGCCGCCGGGGTTCGCCGGGTTGACGGCGCAGCTCGACGAGGAAGGCGCCTGGACGCTCGCCGAGCGCGGGGTGGAGGTGGCGGCGATGCCGCAGACCGCGCCCGAGGTACGCCTGCGCGCCTGGGTCTATGCCGTCAGTTAGAAGCCAGGGTGTCAGGTCGCGCGATCACGCAGCGACCACCGCGGCACCACGAGGCCTGACATCCGTTGGCCTCAATCGAGCGTCCCGCGCCGGGCGATCCACTCGGCCGGTTGACCCGTGACACGCGCGATTGCGTCGAAGTGCCGTTCGTAGTGGAGCAGGGTACTGTCGTTGGCTTCGGCGATCGCCGCGACGAGCAGGTCAACAGCGGTCGGGCCGCGGTGCCGGCTCCGTTCGGCGAGAAGTCCTTGCACAACCTCGGCTCGGCTCGTCACTCGATGATTCAGCGGATACGACGGGAGGCCGTCGAGTTCGTCCGCGAATGCGGCGTAGTCGCCGGGGCCGCGCGCCGAGATCAGGAGCTCGAGCCTGACAGACGGGCAGATCGCAACTCGACCCGACAGCGCAAGCTCAGTCCAGTGCGACGAGACGGACAGATTCGCGTTGCTGCGATTCCAGGCGCTCGTATCGATTCTCCGCTCGCTGTTGCGAACGCGCTCGACCAGCCGCCGACGCCGATCCATGTTCACGATCTCGGTGAGGGCGGCGTCGGCCTTCTCGCGATCGATGGAGAGCGATGTCGTTGTCAATATGCTATCTCCGTTGTCTCCAAGAGATAGCTTCTTCGATTCAGTATGTCTATCGTCCGGACGAGCCGAGACCGGTCCGGACGCGCCTACGAGCTCCCCGCCACGCTCAGCACGGCCTTGACGATGCCGTCGTAGCCCGTGCAGCGGCAGAGGTTGCCGGAGAGCCCGATCCGCACGTCGTCCTCGGTCGGGCTCGGATTGTCGGCGAGGAGCGCCGTTGCCGACACGAGCATCCCCGGCGTGCAGAAGCCGCACTGGACACCACCGAGCTCGAGGAAGGCCACCTGTAGCGGCGCCAGGGTGTCGCCGTCGGCGAGGCCCTCGACGGTCGTGATCTCGCTGCCCTCGGCCTGGAGTGCGAGGTACGAGCACGCGTTCACGGGCTGGCCGTCGAGCAGCATCATGCAGGCTCCGCACTCGGAGTCGTCGCAGCCCTCCTTCGACCCGGTCAGGCCGATGACGTCGCGGACGGCGGCGAGCAGGTTCGTGCCCGGGTCGAGCTCGACCGGGTAGGCGAAGCCGTTCACGCTCAGTGTTGCTGCAACCTTCATGCGTTCTCCCCTCGGGCGCGCGAGAGCGCCGTTTTGATCGCGCGCCGGGCGATCACTGCCGCCATCGCGCGCCGGTAGTCGGCCGATCCCCGCACGTCGGAGATCGGGGTTGCGGCCGCGGCAACGGCCGCTCCGGCACTCTCGATTGCGGCGCTGCCGCCGTCACTGCCGACGAGAGCGGCCTCCGCGTCCGGCACACGCCTGATCGTCGCGGAGAGAGCTGTCATCGCTACCCGTGCAGCCGTGACGACACCGTCCACGACGGTCACTGCGGCCGTCGCACCGACGACGGCGATCTCCATCTGTCGCCGGTACTCGAGCCGGACATAGGCACTTCCCGTGCCTGCGGCCGGTGCCGGAACCTCGACGCCGACGAGGAGCTCGTCGGGCGCAGCCGTCGTCTTGCCGGGCCCCGTCCACAGATCCTCGACGGCGACCGACCGGGTGCCCGAGGGCGAGCGAAGGGTCACCGTGGCGCCGAGGCAGACGAGCGGCCCGCCGGTCTCCATCGCGGGCGAGGCGTTCATCAGGTTGCCGCCCACCGTGCCCTGCGCGCGGGTCGCGTGCGAGCCGACGATTGCGCTGGCATCGCTGAGCGCCGTGAAACGCGCGCAGACATCGTCGCTCTCCGCGATCTCGGCATGGCTCGCAAGTGAACCGAGCCGCAGGCCTCCGTCAGCGAGGGGCTCGACGCCGCGAAGCTCCGCAACGCGGTGGATGGCGACGACGCTGCCCGGCATCGTGGACTTGCCGGTACGCGCCCCGACGACGAGGTCGGTGCCGCCCGCAACGGGGCGTGCACCCGCGGCAACCGCCGCGACAGCCTCCTCGACGGTGGCGGCAGTGGTGAACGTCTGCATGCTCATTGTCCCGCCTTCCAGACCCGCTCGGGGGTCATCGGCAACTGGTGTACCCGGGCCCCGAGCACCCGGGCGATCGCATTCGCAACCGCACCTGCGGTTGGCACGCACGGTGGCTCGCCGACACCCTTGGAGCCCTTCGGGCCCGCGTTCAGGGTGTCCGTCTCGATCCACGCTATGTCGATCTGCGGTGCGTCGGACGCGGTCACGAGCTTGTAGTCGGTGAGGTGTGCGTTCAGGTGGCGTCCCTCTGCGTCGAGCTGGGTTCTCTCGGAGAGCGCCTGACCGATGCCCATCACGACACCGCCGTAGACCTGCCCGTCTGCTCCCATCCGGTTGAGGATCACGCCGCAGTCGTGCGCGGCGGCAACCTGCAGCACCCGTACGACGCCGGTGTCGCGATCGACCCGGACACGCACTGCGTGCGCGATCAACTGCGGTGCGTGGAACGACTCGAGGCCGCTTTGCCCGACGCACCCCTCGGCGAGAGCCTCTGGCGCAAACGGCACCTCGCCGGCGCCCTTGCCGTGGAACGTCCCTTCTCCGGCGAGCTCCGCGATCGTCACGGACTTGTCCGGCGAGCCCTTGACGAGAATCGATCCGCTCACGAGCTCGAGATCGTCGCGTGAGGCCTCGAGCTGCTCGGCGGCTGCGTCGAGCAGCTGGTCGCGAAGGTCAACGGCAGCGGCGATCACCGCTCGCCCGCTGTTGAACGTTGTCTGCGAGCCGCAGGAGCCCATGTCGTACGGTGCTGCGTCGGTGTCCTGGTAGAGCATCGAGAAGTCCTCGGGCTGCATGCCGAGCTCCGCCGCCACGTAGGTCGGCATCGCCATCACCGAGCCGGTGCCGTTCTCCTGCGCGCCCGTGATGATGGTGCCGGTACCGTCGGGGTTCAACTTCACGTAGGCACCGCTGTTCGCCGCAAAGCAGGGCCACCAGCCGACCGCGACGCCGATCGCCTCGTCCTCGGGCAACTCCTGCCCGTAGCCGATCAGCTCGACCGCCTTCTCGAGCGTCTCCTTCATGGCTATCTGCTCGAGCACCTGGCCGGTCGCGGTCACGGAGCCGGTCTCGATCAGCGTCTTGCGGCGGAGGTCGATCGGATCCATCCCGAGCGCGGCGGCGAGCTCGTCCATGTGCTGCTCGAGTGCCCAGCACACCTGCGGCGCCGTCGGGGCGCGGATCGAGGACGAGGGCTGGTTGTTCGAGTAGACGAGTGACGACTGGATGTTGACGTTCTCGAGCTCGTACGGCCCGAGAGCATGCATAGCCGCCATCTCCGAGAAGAAGCCGCCCTCACCACAGTAGGCGCCCTTGTCGAGCACGAGTCGAGCCTTGCGGGCGAGGAGTGTTCCGTCGGAGCGGGCGCCGCTCTCGAACTCGATCACCATGCCCTCGCGACGATGGCCGACGGCGAAGAACTCCTCGCGCCGCGAGAAGACGAGCTTGACCGGCCGGCGTGCTGCCCGCGCGAGCGCCGCCACATGGCCTTCGAAGTGGAAGTCGCACTTGGCGCCGAAGCCACCGCCGAGAAGCGGCACGATGATGCGGACATGGGACTCGGGAATCTGCAGCACGTGGGCAACACCACCGCGGGCTGCGTACGGCACCTGGGTTGACGTCCACACCGTGACCTTGTCGCCCTGCCACTGGGCAATCACCGCACGGGGCTCGATCGGGACGCCCTGGACGGGATCGGTGACGTAGCGCCCCCTGACGACGACGTCTGCGCTCGCGAGGGCTGCGTCGGCGTCTCCCTTGACGATCGCCGTGTAGCCGACCGTGTTGTGGTGGCGGCCGAGCGACTCGTTGCCCTCGTATTCTTCCCACGCGGGATGGACGAGGGTCGAGTCGTCGGCGAGCGCCGCCTCGAAGTCGGTCACGACCGGGAGCGGCTCGTAGTCCACCTCGATCAGTGCCACTGCCTGTTCGGCGATCGCAGCGGTCGTCGCCGCGACGGCCGCGACGACGTCGCCCTCGAAGCGCACGGTGTCCCTGGCAAACAGGCGGCGGTCCTTGACCATTCCGCCGTAGAGCACATCCGGCACGTCCTCGTGGGTCACGACGGCGAGCACGCCCGGCAGGGCGCGTGCCTTTGTCACGTCGATGCGGGTGATCCGGGCGTGCGTGTGGTCGGCGTAGCGGAACTTCGCCACGAGCTCTCCTGCCAGCACGAGGTCGGCCGTGTAGCGGCCGGTGCCCGTCACCTTCTCCTTGCCGTCCGGGCGGATGAATGTCCGCGGTTCCTCGACCGTTGCCACCGTCAGGTCTCCTTCATACGATTGTGGGCCTCAGATCATCGTGCGAGAACCAAGAATAGTGGATCGGGGTGCTCGTAGCCAACGTGAGGGTCTCCGGCCCGCCACGAGGCCTGACGGAAGAAGGGCCGCTCACGTCGCGAGACCGCGCGGAATCGCCTTCTCGCGGTCGTGGAACGGGAGTTCGACGACCTCGAACGCCGTGCCGTCGTCTGCGCGAAGCTCGGTTCCGACGACGGCGCCCGGTTCGTGCATCCGGACGTATCCGATCCCGTACCCGAGGAAAGGCGACCACGCGCCCGTCGTCACGCGTCCTGCCGCGAAGCCGTCGCGACACAGCGTTGCCCCGGTTGACGGGATCGAGGCGCCGCTGATCCCGAAGAGAAGCGGTCTCCGGTCGGCTGCAACGAGCGCCTCCCGACCCACGAAGGCGGCCTTCTCGAGATCGACGAACGCGCCGAGGCCCGCTGCAAACGGAGTCATCGTCGAGTCCATATCCGTGCCGTTGTCGAGAATTCCCGCCTCGATCCTCCTGATCCCGAGCGACTCGAGGCCCTGGACGGCCAGGCCGTGGGCCCCACCCACAGCGAGCACGTGATCCCAGAGCGCCGCCCCGTCCGTGCCCGGGAGCGTGTAGATCTCGAAGCCCAGCTCGCCCGACCAGCCCGTCCGCGAGACGAGCACGTCCTGCCCGCCCATTCGTACCTCTGCGACGCCGAAGTACGGAAACGGCGATGGTGGCTCCTCGCACGCGACGGCGAGGACGTCGAGCGACGTCGGCCCCTGGATCTGCATCACCCAGGACTGCGGATCCGAGATGACGACATCGAGGCCCCGGGCATGCACCTCGAGCCAGCCGACGAACTCGCCGTCGGCGAGGACGAACCAGAAACGCTCGGTCGTCCAGCGAATGAGCACGCCGTCCATCAGGATTCCGCCGCGGTCGTCGCAGGCGAGGGCGTAGCGGGCCTTGCCGGGCGCGAGTGTCGTCACGTCGCGCGTGAGCACGAGGTCGAGAAGCCGCTCCGCGTCCGGCCCCTCGATCTGGATCGGGTGCTCGGGCACGTCGTAGAGCACCGCCTGCCGGCGTAGATGCCAGTAGTCCGCCACCGGATCCTGCCCGAGCGATAGCGGATAGAGGCGGCCCGAGTAGACGCCGAAGACGGTCTCCGGGGTCGCGTAGCGGTCAACGTACGGCGACGGATGAAACCGCTTCGCGCTGATCTTCACGACCCGATGGGAGTCGGCGTAGTTCCGTGCCTGCGTCACCGGTGCTCCTGCGAGGACGCGCGAAGCGTCAGGCGGATGGAGGACGCATCAGGTCACGCGCGATCACGATGCGCTGGATCTCGGCCGAGCCGTCCACGACCTGGAGCATCTTCGCGAGTGCCATGAACCGCGCGAGCGGGTAGTCGTGGAGCCAGCCGTAGGCGCCAAGCGTCTCGCTGCACTGGATTGTGGCGCGCAGGGCCGCGTCGGGCCCGAATCGCTTTGCATGCGCGACCGCGACCGGCCCGCCGTCCTTGCCGAGCAACTCCGCTGCTTTCCGCGTCAGTCCCCGGGCCGCCTCGAGGTCGGTTGCCACGTCGGCGAGCGCCCACGCGATCCCCTGGTGGGCGATCACCGGTTTCCCGAACACCGTGCGTTCGCTCGTGTAGCGAACGGCAACGTCGAGTGCCTCGGCGTGCAGGCCGTTCGAGATCGCGGCTATGTCGAAGCGGGCCACGTCGATCGCGCCGAGAGCAGCGCCCATGCCCTGGCCCGGCGGCACGAGCAGGTGGGCTGTGGCGTTCTCGAGTTCGAGGTTCGTGATGGGGAGGAAGTCGGCTGCCGCCTTGCGATACGGCTCGCCGAAGCGCACCCCCGGCTGATCGGCGTCGATCACAAACAGGGCGACGTCGCGGTGGCCGGGCTCCTCCTCGGTCTTCGCGACGACGAGCAGCGCGCTCGCCACGCCGCCGAGGGTCACCCAGGCCTTCGTGCCGCTGACGGTCCAGGCGTCCCCGCTCCGTGTCCCTCTCGTCGTGATCGCGGTCGCATCGGAGCCGGCGTGCGGCTCCGTCAGGTAGAAGCCGCCGAGCTCCTTGCCCGAGACGAGCGGCTCCACCCAGCGCTCGCGCAGCGCGTCGCCGCCGACGCCTGCGATGGCGGTGGTGACGGCGTTGTGCATCGAGATCGAGAATGCGAGCGCCGCATCGCCTCGGCCGAGCTCCTCGAAGACGTCAACTGCCTGGGGGAAGGAGAGGCCGAGGCCGCCGTCAGCCGGTGCGACGAAGAGGCCCGTGAGGCCGGAGTCCCGGACGGCGTCGCGCGGATAGGTCGCGCTCGCCTCCCATGCATCGATGGACGGCTGCACGATCTCGCGTGTGAATGTGCGCGCACGCTCGACGGCCGATCCGGACATGGGTTGCATCATAGGGCTAGCCCCTGGCGCCGAGTCCCGTAGTGGGTGCTCCGACGAGGACGACGGCGTTTCCGAACGAGAGCCGGCTGTCGGCCATCTGCTGGTGCACCTCTCCGGTCTCGTCGAAGCCGCTCACCTGGCCGACGCAGGGGTCGATCGCCCCGGCGCGCACGAGATCGTTGTAGGCGATGGCCTGCTCGTCGTTTGTCCCGTGCGATCCCTGCAGTCGCTTCTGGCGCGTCCAGTGGTAGCGCAGATCGACCATCGCGGAGTACCCGGTCGTGCCGGCGCAGACGACGACCATGCCGCCCGGGTCGCAGACGAAGATCGAGGTCGGGATCGTGTCCTCACCCGGATGCTCGAAGACGATCGCAGGGTTTTTGCCCTTCCCGACGATCTCCCAGAGCTTGCCGCCGAAGGCGCGGGCGGCACCGGTCCACTCCTTCTGGCCGGGCCCGTCCGTCCAGTGCGGCGGAATCCCCCAGTGGTCGAACTCGGTGCGGTCGATGTAGCCGGCGGCGCCGAGCCCGACGCAGTATTCGCCCTTCTCCGTGCTCGAGACGACGGCGACCGGGATGCCGCCCGCGTGCTTCGCGAGCTGGATCGCCTGGCTGCCAAGGCCGCCGGAGCCTCCCCAGACGAGGACGACGTCGTCCTTCTGCACGGTGTTCTCCGACCAGCCGAACAGCATCCGATAGGCGGTCGTGCCGACGAGCGTGGATGCCGCAGCGGCCTCCCACGTCAGATGGTCGGCCTTCGGTAGAACCTGATGCTCCTGGGCGACCGCGAACTGCGCGAACGAACCGTAGTTGCGATCGTGGTCGTAGCCCCAGATGCGGGCGGACGGGGCGATCATCGGGTCCTTGCCGGCCAGGATCCACGGGTCGTCGTTCCTCCACCAACCCGGGTGGACGATCACCTCGTCGCCGACCGCGACGCGCTCGACGCCCTCGCCGACGGCGTAGACGATGCCCGAGGCGTCACTGCCGCCGAGATGAAAGTCGCTCGCGTCGCCGCCGCGCTGTCGTTGCGCGATCACGTCCACCGGAGTCCCGCGGGCCGCCCAGACGTTGTTGAAGTTGATCCCGGAGGCCATCACGGCGATGAGCACCTCGCCCGCGGCGGGAGTGGGTGTGTCCACCTCCTCCACGCGGAATGCGTCGCGCGGCTCACCGAAGCGATCCTGCCGCACCACCTGGGCGTGCATCCGGGCCGGAATCTCACTCACCGGCGGAAGGGTGCCTACGGGGACTGCATCATTCGCGGGTGCCATCAAACGTGCTCCTTGTGCTCGGGTTGCGGCCGTCACCGTCACGCCGCCGGGGAGGCGAGCGTACCCTCGGCGGTGTCGGCGGTGTCGGCGGTGTCGATGCGAGCGAGAACCGGTGCGCAGCCCGGGGTGCGTGTGCGAGAATCATCTCGTGTCTGGCGGTCTCGACGATCTCACACCGGAGCAGCGCGAGATCCAGGCGCTCTGCCGTGACTTCGCGGCCCGTCAGATCCGGCCGATCTCCGCGGCCGTGGACGAGGCCGACATCGAGATGCCCTGGGAGATCTGGTACGAGGCGGCGGCACTCGGACTGACGTCGTACATGCTCCCCGAGGAGCTCGGCGGCGGAGGTCTCACCGATCTCTTCACCCAGGCGCTTGTGCAGGAGGAGCTGTGTTTCGGCTGCTCGGGCATCGGCAACCTGATCACGTCGAACGGCTTCGCGGCGAAGCCCATCATCGTGCTCGGTACCGCGGAGCAGCAGCGCCGCTGGGTCGGGCCGATGACCGGCGACCGGCCCACGCTCGGAGCGCTTGCGATCACCGAGCCGGGCGTCGGCTCCGATGCCGCAGCAATCCAGACGACCGCGACCCGCACCGACAGCGGGTACGTGTTGCGTGGGCAAAAGAGCTGGATCTCGAGCGCCGGGCCCGCCTCCTCCTACGTCGTCTTCGCGACGGTAGACCCGGGATCGCGTGCGAAGGGGATCACGGCGTTCCTCGTCGAGAAGGATGACGCGGGCCTGACGATCGGCCCGCCGGTGCGCAAGATGGGCCAGCGCGCGATCATCAACGCCGAGCTGTTCCTCGACGACCTCGAGATTCCACTCGATCGGCGACTCGGTGAGGAAGGCGAGGGCTTCCGCGGGTTGATGCGCACGTTCGACCTCTCGCGTATCACGCTCGCCGCCGCTGCCACAGGGCTCGCCCGGGCCGCGCTCGAGTATGCCGTCGAGTATGCGAAGACGCGGGAGCAGTTCGGGAAGCCGATCGGCCAGCATCAGGCGGTGTCCTTCCGCCTCGCGGACATGGCGGTGCGGGTCGATGCCTCGCGGCTCCTCACCTGGCGTGCGGCGAGGCTCGCCGACACGGGTGCGGACGTCTCGCGCGAGGCCGCCATGGCGAAGCTCCACGCGTCCGAGACGGCGATGTGGTGCACATGGGCTGCGGTGCAGACGCTTGGTGGCTGGGGCTACTCCCGCGAGATGCCCGTCGAGAAGTGGATGCGAGATGCGAAGCTCGAGGAGATCGAGGAGGGCACCTCCGACATCCAGCGCCTGATCATCTCGCGCAGTCTCCTGCGCGGATGAGCCGTGACGTGCAGGCGCTCTTTGCGCCGAGCAGCGTTGCGATCGTGGGAGCGTCGGCCGATCCGGCCAAGTGGGGCAACGTGCTGGCACGCGGCGCGCTCGCCGGGGCGCATCGGCGTCCGGTCTACCTGGTCAACCGGTCGGGTGGCGACGTTCTCGGGCAGCAGACGTTCCGGTCGTTCGAGGATCTCCCCGGATCACCGGACCTCGTCGTCGTCAGCGTCCCCGCTGCGGGGTTCGAGTCGGCCGTGGACGATGCGCTTGCGGCGGGTGCGAGAGCGATCGTGGTGGTCACTGCGGGGCTCGGAGAGATGGGAGCCGAGGGGCGAGCCCGCGAGAGCGCCGTGGTCCGGCGAGTGCGTGCGGCGGGGGCCGTCATGCTCGGCCCGAACTGTCTCGGCGTGTTCGACGCCGCTGCGGAGCTCGACCTCGGCTGGAGCGAGCTGCCGTCCGGATCGATCGGTCTCATCTCACAGAGCGGCAATCTCGCGCTCGAGCTCGGGCGGCTTGCTGGGGATGCCGGCCTCGGCTTCTCCCGGTTTGCGTCGATCGGCAACCAGGCCGATCTCGTCGCCGCCGATCTCGTTGACGCGTTCGTCGCGCACGAGGAGACGCGGGTCATCGCGCTCTATCTCGAGGATTTCCGTGATGGCCGGGCCTTCGTCGCCGCCGCGGTTCGGGCTCGCGCGGCCGGCAAGCCGGTGGTGCTGCTCACGGGGGGCGCCACCGGTGCGAGTGCTCGCGCCGCGCTCTCGCACACCGGTGCGCTCGTCAGCGATGCCCGCGCGGTCGAGGCGGCGTGTCGCGCTGCCGGCATCGTCGCGGTCACGACTCCCGGCCGCCTGATCGACGCGGCACTCGCGCTGCTGCCCGCACGCTCCGTCACAGGACCCCGTGTGGCCGTCTTCGGCGACGGCGGCGGGCACGGCGTCGTCGCCGTCGATGTTCTCGCTGCGCGAGGCCTCGAGGTGGCGCCGCTCTCCGAGCATGTGCGCAAGCGCCTCGCGGAACTGCTCCCTCCGGCCGCCATCCTCACCAACCCGGTCGATCTCGTGGGCGGTGGCGAACGCGACCTCGCAAAATACGCCTGCGTCGGCGACGTACTGCTCGGCGCCGACGAGGTCGATGCCGTGCTGCTGACCGGCTACTTCGGAGGCTACGGCATCGATACCCCGGCGCTCGCAGACGACGAGGCCCGTGCTGCCGGCCTGCTCGCCGATGCGGCTGCCCGAGCCGGCAAGGCGCTCGTCGTCCACACCATGTACCCCGGTGCGCCTGTTGCTGCGGTGCTGCGGTCATCGGCCGTGCCGACCTACGGGGACATCGAGCGTGCCGCCGACGCGCTCGCGCTCCTTCACTCTCACGCGGGCCTCGCCGCACGCCCGGCGCAGGGGCGCGTCCCCTCGAATCTGCCGACACCGGTGGCCGGGTACAGCGGAGCGCGCGCCCTCCTCCGGGCGGCGGGCGTCGAGCTCGTCGAGGCACGAGAGGCCCGCACCCTCGACGACGTGCTCGCCGCAGCGGAGGCACTCGGGTATCCGGTCGTGCTCAAGGCCGTAGACCTGCTGCACAAGTCCGACAGCGGTGGCGTGGCGCTCGACCTCACCGGGCCCGAGAGCCTCACCCGCGCGTTCGCCGCAATCCGTGGCAGGCACCCCGACTCCGCGCTGTCGGTCGAACGGCTCGCACCGCTCGCCGACGGTGTCGAGCTGATCGCCGGGGCGATCCGCGACCCGCGGTTCGGGCCGGTCGTGCTCGTCGGCCTGGGCGGCATCTACGCGGAGATCCTGCGCGACACCGCCGTGGCGCTCGCGCCCGTCGGCGAGGACGAGGCCGAAGCACTCATCCGGTCGCTGCGTGGTGCGCCACTCCTGACGGGCGCACGCGGGAGGGCGCAGCTCGACCTTGCCGCGGCTGCGCGGGTGGTGGCCGCGATCTCGGGGGTTGCAGCCGCCTGCGAGGAGGTCGAAGAGATCGAGGTGAACCCGCTCCTCGTCACGTCTGCAGGGGCTTTTGCCCTCGACGCACGCATCGTTCTGCTCGAAGAAGAGTTACCGGCGAGGCCGCCCTCGCCCGGCACCGCGGCCTCCTGACCGATCACAAGGGCGTGGCGCGGCCAAGCGCATCCCGCCAGCCCTCGCGCCTCTGCCTCCGCTCGGAGGAACTCATGGTCGGCTCGTACCGCACCCCGCGGTGCAGTAGTGCACCGACCGCCTCGACATCGGGCCAGAAGCCGACCCCGAGGCCGGCGAGCGCAGCCGCACCGAGTGCCGTCACATCTGCGTCTGCCGCCACCTCGACGGGGCTCCCGATCAGGTCCGCCTGGAACTGCATGAGGAAGCGATTCGCGCTTGCGCCACCGTCGGCCCGCAGGACGTCGGCCTTCACCGGCAGGACGTCGGTGATGTCTGCGACCTGGTGAGCGATCCCCTCGAGGGCCGCGCGCACGAGGTGGGCGCGGGTCGTTCCACGGGTCAGGCCACTGATCAGTCCGCGCGCCTCGGGATCCCAGTGCGGGGAGCCGAGCCCGCTCAGCGCAGGGACGAAGAAGACGCCTTCCGTGGAGCCGACCTCCGTTGCGAGCCGTTCGCTCTCGGCCGCCGACGCGAGCAGCCCGAGGCCGTCGCGCAGCCATTGCAGGGCAGCACCAGCGACGAGCACGGAACCCTCGGCAGCGAACTGCGCCGACGTCCCCGGTGCGGTGGCGGCGGCCGTCTTCAGCAGTCCTTCCGCCACCTGTCCGGGCAGCTCCCCGGCGTGCTCCAGCACGAACGCCCCCGTGCCATAGGTCGCTTTTGCCTGGCCGGGTGCGAAACAGCCCTGGCCAAAGAGCGCAGCCTGCTGGTCGCCTGCAATGCCCGCCACCGGTAGCGTTGCGCCGAGGAACGACACCTCGGCGGACACACCGGCCGAGGGGACGACCGTCGGGAGCAGGGTGCGATCGACGGAGAACAGCTCGAGCAGTTCGCCGTCCCAGTCTCCCGTAGCAAGGTCGAGGAGCATGGTCCGCGAGGCATTCGTCACGTCCGTGACGTGCGCTCCGCCGCCGGTCAGCTTCCAGATCAGCCACGCGTCGATCGTCCCGAAGGCGAGCGCGCTCTGCGGCTCTGCGCTGCGCGCAAGGATCCACTCGAGCTTGGTGGCCGAGAAGGTGGGATCGCACACGAGCCCCGTCCGCTCACGCACGAGGGCGGCGGGAAGCTCCGCGCAGCGGGCCGCGGTACGTCTGTCCTGCCAGACGATCGCGTTGTGCACGGGCCGTCCGGTGCGCCGTTCCCACACGACTGTCGTCTCCCGCTGGTTCGTGATCCCGATGGCCGTGAGGTCTGCCGCCGTGATCCCTGCGTCGGCAAGAGCCGCCTGGGCAGTGGTGAGAACGCTCGACCAGATCTCCTCCGGATCGTGCTCGACCCACCCGGGCTCGGGGAAGTGCTGGGCGATCTCGCGATAGCCGCGCCCGGCCGACCGGAGTTCCTCGTCGAAGACGATGCAGGTCGTACCCGTTGTGCCCTGGTCTATCGAGAGGATCACGTTCGCGGCTCAGTTCCCGTCGAGGAGCCGTTCGACGAGAGCGACGTCGATGCCGTCCACGATCTCGTCTGCAGCCATCAGACGACTCTCGGGCAGGGTGCCACGGACGGCGAGGCAGCGAAGTCCGGCAGTCTTCGCCGAAGCGATGCCTACCTCGGTGTCCTCGAACGCGATTGCTGCGTCGGCGCCGACGCCGAGCCGGTCGAGTGCGAGGAGATATCCGGCGGGATGCGGCTTGCCATGCTTCACGTCGTCGGCGGCAACGACCGCCGTGAGAGCCACCGAGAGTCCCGCTGCCTCGACGACCGGCAGGATCTCGGCCCGGAATGCGCCCGAGACGATCGCCACCGGAACGCGTGTAGCCGCGTAGTGAACGGCCTCGCGTAACGGCTCGGTCACCGTCGAGCCGTCTGCGGCCGCCACCGCATAGCTCTCGATCCTCTCGGCGATGAGCGACCCGAGCAGAGGCCCGTCGATGCCGAGCCAGCCACCGACGATCGCCTCTTCCGTCAGGCCTGCGAACCCGCTGTAGTACTGCTCCTCGGTCAGCGGCCGCCCGTGTCTTGCGAACAGCTCCCGGTAGATCGCACAGAGCAGCGGCTCGTCGTGCGAGAGCGTCCCGTTGAAGTCGAACATGAGGGCGCGCACCGTTGCCATCCGGGGCGGAAGCCTACCCGGCTCGAGTGGCGCCGCCTCCGACGTTCAGTTCGTGCTTCACCGTCGGTAAGGCCAGCGTCGTGGCGGTGTACGGCCGTCAGGCCCGGCGCCGCAGGGAGCGCCTGCTCGGGCTGTCGGGACGAGCCTAGAGCGACAGCAGTGAGCGCACCGCTGCCATGATCTCCGCCGGCCCTGGCAGGGTCGCGAGCTCGAGATCCTTCTGGTAGGGAATCGGGTGAGAAGGGGCTCCGACCCGGACGATCGGCGCATCGAGGTCCCAGAAGCAATGCTCGCCCACGTGTGCTGCGATCTCCGCGCCGAACCCGCAGAACTGCACCGCCTCGTGCGCGACGACGAGGCGATGCGTCCTCGCAACCGACGTCGCGATCGTCTCGATGTCGAGCGGGACGAGCGTTCGCGGATCGACGACCTCGACGCTCACTCCTTCGCCTGCAAGCTCTCGCGCGACCCGCAAAGCGTGAGGCACCATTGCGCCGAGTGCCACCACGGTGACGTCGGTTCCGGCCCGCACGACGTTGGCCTTGCCGAGGTCGATTGCGTAGCGCTCCTCGGGAACCGGAACCGGGTCCCCGAAGAACAGGAGCTTCTGTTCGAGAAAGATGACCGGATTGTTGTCCTGGATCGCCGCTGAGAGGAGGCCTTTGGCGTCGAAAGGGTTCGATGCCATCACAACGACAAGCCCCGGGATATGGGCAAACAGCGCTTCAAGGCTCTGCGAGTGCTGCGCGCCGAGACGCACGCCGCCGCCCGACACCATGCGGATCACGAGAGGGATGTTCGGTGTGCCGCCCATCATGAACCTGAGCTTTGCCGCCTGGTTCATGATCTGATCGAAGGCGACTCCCGCGAAGTCCGAGAACTGCAGCTCGACGACGGGGCGCAGCCCTGTCAGTGCGGCGCCGATGCCGCAGCCGACGAAGCCGCTCTCGGTCAGAGGGGTATCCCGGATCCGGTCGGCTCCGTAGAGCTCGTAGAGGCCTTCGGTCGCGCGGAAAAGGCCACCCACGCGGCCGATGTCCTCTCCCATCACGATCACGTCGGGATCTGCGGCGAGCTCGAGGTCGAGTGCCTCACGGATGGCAGGGACGAACGCGAGGGCACGGTCGCTCGGTTCCGGCGGCTCCGGGTAGCGGTGGTGCGGAGCGAATACCGCCGTCATCAGGTCGTCGCCATGGGCGTCCTCGTCGGCGAGAGCGGTGTCGATCGCCGCCTCGACCTCGGTTTCGACGCTCCGGAGAACGGCTACCTTCCCGGCGTCGTCGAGCTCTCCCGTCGAGCGTAGGAACGCCTCGAACCGTGGCAGCGGGTCCTTCGGTTCCCACTCGTCGATCACGTTCCGGTCGCGGACGTCGGGAAGGTTGGCGCGCATCGAGTGTTGCATCCGACGGAAGGTCTTCATCTCGAGCAGCGAGGGGCCGCCGCCGGCGCGGGCGCGAGCGAGGGCACGAGCCACCGCGTCCTCGACCGCGAGGACGTCGTTCCCGTCCACGACCTCACCCGGCATGCCGTAACCGGCGGCGCGGTCTGCGAGATCCTCGACCGCCCGCAACGTCCTCCAGTCGGCCGAGAGGGCGAACTGGTTGTTCTCACAGATGAAGACAACGGGCAGCTTCCACGTTGCCGCCAGGTTCATCGCCTCATGTGCTGCGCCCTGCCCGGCAGCTCCGTCACCGAAGTAGGCGACCGTGACCTGCTCTGTCCCTCTCAGGGTCGCAGTCAGGGCTGCACCGCAGGCGTGGGGGAGGCCTGCGCCGACGATCCCGTTACAGCCCAGGATGTCCAGAGAGAGGTCTGCGATATGCATGGAGCCACCGAGCCCCTTGCAGTAGCCGGTGCGCTTGCCGAACATCTCGGCCATCATTCGCCGCAGGTCTGCGCCTGCTGCGATGAGGTGCCCATGGGAGCGGTGGTGCCCGACGAGATAGTCGGTATCGCGCATCGCGGCGGCTGCACCGACGGCGATCGCCTCCTGGCCGACGCAGCTATGAGCTGTCCCGAAGATCACGCCCTGTTCGAAGAGTTGCGCCGCACGCTCCTCGAAGGTGCGGATGAGGAGCATTCGCCGGTACTGCTCGAGCAGTACCGGCCAGTCCGGGTCACGGACTCCGGGCCCGATTCCGGTGTCAGGCTGCGACATGGGGCGGACGCTCGTGGAATTCGAAGATATAGCCGTCGGGGTCGAGCGAGTAGAGGCTCTTTCCCCCCTTGTTGGCGCCGTCAGTCATCTCGACGGGGCCGTCAGAGCGAAACCGAACACCCTGCGCGAGCAGGTCGGCGTAGAGCGCTTCGATGTTCCGCACGAAGACACAGAAATGTCCGCTGCCATAGTTGCTCGGGCTGGTGCTGCCGGACCTGCTCTCACATCCCCTGTATTCGATCAGCTCGATATCGACGTCGCACCCGGAAATCCGGAGCATTGCGATATCGAGGCCGCTCGCTTCCGGGACTCCGACGATCCGGAGGACAGAGGGACCCTCGTAGAGATGCCGCCACAGAACCTCGAAGCCGAGCTGGTCGCGATAGTACGTGAGCGAGCGGTCGAGATCGGACACCGTAATGCCTGCATGGCGGGCGCCGGTGATCTCCCACGTCACGGTGCGCAGCGCCATATCCATAATGATAGGCGCGGGATCACTGTCGTGAACGAGAAACAGGGAGGAATTCATGCTCCTCGAGCATCGTGTCGCAGTCGTGACGGGTGCCGCCAGTGGCATCGGGCGGGAGATCGCGCAGGTCTTTGCCGGTGAAGGCGCACGCATCGCAGCGTTCGACCGCTCGCGGGAAGCCGGCGACGACCTGCTCGCAGCCCTCGAATCTGCCGGAGACCGGGATCCCCTGTTCGTCCACGGGGACGTGCGAGTGGCAGCCGACGTCGAGCGCGCCATGGAGACTGTCGTAGCCACCGCCGGGCGAATCGACATCCTGGTCAACTGTGCGGGCGTGCGGGAGATAGGCGATGTCTACACGATGCCCACCGAGGAGTGGGAGAACGTGATCGCGATCAACCTCAGCGGGACGTTCTACTGCTGTCAGTCTGCAGCCCGCCGGATGCGCGAGACCGGTGGAGGTTCGATCGTCAACATGGCGTCGGTCGCTGGGCTGATCGGGCTGTCGCATCGCCCCGCATATTCGGCGGCCAAGCACGGGATCGTCGGCCTGACGAAGAGTCTTGCCCGTGACCTCGCAGCCGCCGGGATCCGGGTCAATGCGCTCTGCCCGGGTGTAATCCGGACGCCGCTGACCGAGCAGTACTTCGCGGACGACGGCTTCGAGCAGGAACTGATGGTCTCGGTGCCACTTCAGCGCGCCGGTGCATCGAGCGATGTCGCTCAGGCAGCCCTGTACCTTGCGAGCGACATGGCGTCATACGTCACCGGCGTGGCGCTTCCGGTGGACGGCGGCTGGCTGGCCGAGAAAAGCTTCGTGTCGGGGTTGGGGCCATCGTCGTTCAGCGCCAGCCACGAGACGACCGACACCGAGTAGTCGCTCAGCCTGGAGCGACGCTCAGAGCTTTGTAATGGCGTCGCCTGCGCGGACGATGCCGGGCGTGACGACACGGGCATTGGCGCCGCGCAGGCGCATCTCGCGGCCCGGCGACTTGTTGACGAACTTGATCGCCTCGGAGCCGAAGCGGGCGCTGAACTTGGCGCAGCCCGTATGCGGCTCGGCGGTCACCTCGATCACGGCCTCGCCGAGCGACAGCCGCGTTCCGGGCGGGAGGTTCTCGACGCCGAGGTCGAGATCGACGTAGAGCTGGTCGCCGGCCAGGGGCCAGCGCTCGCGGCCACCGGTGATCGCCTCGGCTGCCCGGGCATTCATCAGGGTGAGTTGTGCGTCCGGGTTCGGTGTCCCACGACGGTGCCACTCGTCACCGACAAGACCCTTCTCGAGATCGAGCACCCCTTCGTCGAGCACCTCGCGCTCGTCCACAGCGGGTCGCCGAACGATCAGCTCGACGGTGCCCTCCGCTGCAGGCGACAGGCGGATCTCGACGAGAGCAGCCGTGAGCTCGTCTGCGGTGCGGTGCTCCACAAAAGGGAGTCTACAGGGGATGGAGACCGGTGCCCGGGGCGATCTCCTCGCGCGCCGGATCGCTCAGGCCAGATGGTCGCAGAGGGCCATCAGTCCGACGTGGTCGAGGTCGAACAGCTCGCTGTCGAGTGACCCGGGGTAGGTCGAGAGCTTGACGATCACGACCCGTGAAGGCCGGTGGACGAGGATCAGCTGCCCGTTCATCCCCGACGCTGCATACACGCCCCTCGCGGGCTGGTGCACCCACCAGCCGTCGTGGTACATCGAGTCGGGAGCGGCAGGGTCGCCGGCGGCGGATGCCGCGTACGCCGCGACGAGCTCGGCATCCGGAACGAGCATCCGTCCGAGCCAGTCGGCGGGCACGACCTGCCGCCCTGCGACCGACCCGTCCTCGAGGCACATCAGCCCGAACCGCGCACAGTCGCGCAGGGTGGCGCAGAAACCGCCCTCGGCGAGCGGGAAGCCGCTCGCGTCGAACATCAGCTCCGCGTCGTTTTCGGAGCCGATCGCCGACCAGACCTCGTGTGAGAAGAGCTCTGCGAACGGCAGGCCACCCGCACGCTCGAGCACCCACGCGAGCACGTCGGTCACGAGGGAGGCATACCGGAAGGGCCCTTCCCCGTGGTCGTAGGAGCCACGGCCGATCGTGCGGATCCAGGTCTCGGTGTCCGAAGGGATGTCGTCCAGCTCGTGCGTGCGGTAGTCGGAGACGTCGAGGATCCTGTACTCGTCCACGTCGTAGTCCCATGCGATGCCGACGCGCATGTCGAGCAGGTGCTGGACGAGGCACCCGTCCCACGTGCTCCCGGCAAGCTCGGGCAGGTAGTCCGTGACAGGGTCGGTGGGCGCGAGAAGCCCCTGGCCCACGAGCACGCCGCAGAGGATGCCGGTGAGCGACTTCGAGACGCTCATCAGGAGGTGCCGGTCGTCCTCGAGCATCCCGTCGAAATAGCGCTCCGTGAGGACGGCTCCGTCCTGCACCACGATCAGCGCATCGGTGAACGTCGCTGCGAGGAGGCTGTCGAGCGAGTGGGCCTCTCCGCCGTGGGTGAACGAGAAGCCGCCGAGGTCACGCTCCGTGCGCGCGAGCCCGACCGGGGTCTCGCTTCCGGCGATGCGCTGCACCCGTGTGACCTGCGAGATGTGCCGGAACGCCCACCGGTTGTACGGCGCATCGATCCAGTTCGCCCCCGTTACGCCCCTCGCCCGGCCCTCTGCGTCGATCAACTGCGCTCGATCAGCTCGACCCGGTAGTTGTCCGGGTCGCGGACGAAGCAGAGCAGCGAGCCACCCTCGGTGATCGAGTACGGCGGGCGTTCCGGCTCGATGCCCTGTGCCGCGAGGTTCTCGAGGGTCTCCGTCATGTTCTCGACCGTCAGCGCAATGTGCCCGTAGGCCGTCCCGAGCTCGTACGCGTGCACGCCGAAGTTGTAGGTCAGCTCGAGCTCCGGCAGCGGCTCGCCGGGAACGCCGAAGAAGTAGTTCATCGCCTCCTCGCGGATCGGTGAGGCACGACGCTTCTCGAGGCCGAGCGCCTCGTAGAACGCCGTCGAGCGGTCGGGGTCGGTGATGCGGTAACAGGTGTGGATGAGTTGCATCTCGGTGCTCCTCGTTCGGGGACTCGACTGCTTCGAGCCTACCTCGCAGGGCCTCCCTCACAGACGGGTTCCCCACCTGTGACCCTCCCATGGCGCTGATAGTTTCGGGTATGTGAGCTCCCGCGTGAATCCCTGGGTCGTTCTCGTTCTCGTCTGCCTTGCGCAGTTCATGGTGATACTCGACGCGACGGTCGTGAACGTGGCGTTGCCGACGATTCAGCACGACCTTCAGATGTCGGACGCGAGCCTCCAGTGGGTCGTCAACGCCTACACGCTGATGTTCGGTGGCTTCCTCCTGCTCGGTGGCCGTGCCGGTGACCTCTTCGGACGCAAGCGGGTCTTCCTCACCGGCCTCGTCGTGTTCACGACCGCATCGCTCCTGTGCGCGCTCGCCCCCGAATCGTCGTGGTTGATCATTGCGCGTGGGCTCCAGGGCTTCGGAGCCGCACTCGTCTCTCCCGTGGCGCTCTCGATTATCATGGCGACCTTTCGGGAAGGGGCCGAACGGACGAAAGCCCTCGGTCTCTGGACGGCGATTGCCGTTGGTGGTGGAGCCATCGGGTTGCTTCTCGGAGGCATCCTCGTAGACGTGCTGTCCTGGCCCTGGATCTTCCTCGTCAACGTTCCGGTCGGCGCCGCCACCTTTTTCTTCTCCCGGAGGCTCGTCCCCGAGTCGCGCGACGAGCTCGCGCGCAGTGGCTTCGACGTCGCGGGAGCGGTGGCGGTGACCGGAGGGCTGATCGCGCTCGTCTACGGGATCGTCCGGGCCGGAGAGTCGGGCTGGGGATCGGGCGAGGTGCTTCCCATTCTTGCTCTCTCGGTCATCCTGCTCGTCGGTTTCGTCGTGATCGAGTTGCGCACGGCCGAACCGCTCGTGCGACTCTCCATCTTCTCGATTCGGACGGTGCGCGGGGCCAACATCGGCATGTTCATCGTCTCCATGGGTCTCTACGGGATGTTCTTCTTCAACACGCTCTTCGTGCAGCGCGTTCTCGGCTACTCGGCGCTCGAAGCAGGTCTCGCATTCATTCCCTTCACCGCCGGGGTGATTGCCGGCTCGGCGGCTTCGCAGTGGCTGATCCCGCGGCTCGGAGCCCGAGAAGTTCCCGTGGTCGGTCTCGGTCTCGCCGTTGTCGGGATGCTTCTCTTCCTCCGGCTCACGCCCGACAGCACCTACCTGTCGGATATCTTGCCGGGCATCATGCTCGTTGCGATCGGCCTCGGGCTGACGTTCGTTCCGGTGACGTTGATCGCCACGAGCGGGATCCCGGTTGACGACGCCGGCCTCGCCTCCGGCCTCTTCAACACGTCGCAGCAGATCGGGGGAGCGCTGGGTCTTGCCCTTCTCTCGAGCTTCGCTGCGAGCAAGACGGCGGAGGTGCTCGCGACGGCAGGGAGCGACCCGACGACGGCCGAGCAGGCCCAGGCCCTCGTGGACGGGTTCCATCTCGCCTGGGTCGGCTGCGCCGTCGCCTTCGCCGTCGGGGCGGTGGCGCTACTCGTTCTCCTGCGGCGCGGAGACGCCCTCGTGATTGCGGACGGAGACCCCTCTCCGGTCGTGCTGTAGACGGCATGAAGATCTCCCCGTTCCGGATCGAGCAGTACTACGCCGTCCACGAGTTCACGGCTCCGCACATGCTCTCGTCGAGCGATGCAGAGTCGGTTGCGGTGGCCGATCTCCTCGCGCTCGAACCGGACGCGGCGGAGCGGCTGTTCGCGCAGCGGCTCGGCTACACCGAGTCGGCAGGATCACCCGAGTTGCGAGAGGCCGCTTCCGCTCTCTACGGGACAACCAACCCGGGGGACGTCGTTGTCGTCGCTGCCGCCGAGGAGGGGATCTTCGCGGCCTATCACGCACTCCTGCAGCCCGGCGACCATGTCGTCGTCGAGACACCCTGCTACGAGTCGGCATTCGAGGTGGCGCGGTCGGCAGGCGCCGAGGTGACCCGGTGGCATCGGTCGGCAGCCGCTGGCTGGGCCCACGACCTCGATGCGCTCGAAGCGGCGCTCCGGCCCGATACCCGGCTCGTCTACATCAACACCCCGCACAATCCGACCGGCCTGCTGATGCCGCGTGCGGTGCTCGACCGCATCGTCGAGCTCTGCGCCGCGCGGGGCGCATGGCTCTTCTGCGACGAGGTCTACCGTGAGCTCGAGCACGACCCTGACGATCTTCTACCGGCCGCGGTTGACCTCTACGACCGTGCCCTCTCTCTGGGCTCGATGTCGAAGACCTACGGGCTTCCGGGGCTGCGGCTCGGCTGGCTCGCATCGCGTGACCGTACGGCCCTCGCAAGGATCGTCGAACTCAAGCACTACACGACCATCTGCTCGAGCGCACCGAGCGAGCTTCTCAGCGCCCTCGCGCTCCGGCACCGTGGTGTCTTCGCCGGCCGCAGCCGTGAGATCGTGCTCGCCAACCTCGTGGTGCTCGACGCGTTCCTCGAACGCCACGCCGAGCGCCTCTCGTGGGTGCGACCGAACGCGAGCACGATCGGCTTCGTGCGGGTCGCGGGCCTGGAGGACACGGCCACGTTCTGCGAGCAACTCGTGGCCGACGCCGGCGTGCTGCTGCTGCCCGGCACGGTGTATGACGAGCCGACGCACGTCAGGCTCGGATTCGGACGGGCCTCGATGCCGGAGGCCCTGGGGCTCTTCGAGGCCTGGATCGAAACACGTTCTTAACGTTCCAGCATCGGATCCGCAACAGATTCGTACGGTTTCCGAACAACCTGCCGATACACCTTGTGCATCACATCACACCACCCTCCAGAGAGGCGACTGACATGGGTGACACAACAAGGCTCACGACATGGATCGACTGGTACCGCTTCGCGCGGAGCGCCCTCGATTTCGGTCATGCAGAGGCATCCTCGTATGCCACTGCCCGGTATGTCGAGGAGCAGAATCGCACCGTTGTCAGTGAATGGAGGGCGGCATGAGCGGCGACCCGGCTCTGGGGACACTTCCACCCGAGACCGTCGAGGACTGCGGCCCTGATCCTGCGGCCAGAGTTCTCAGCTGGCGGATCGAGCGGCTGATTGCGGTCGGCTTCGAAAGTGAGGCAGCCTTTCTCCTCGCACTCGACCGCGGCGTCGATCTGCACGACGCGACCGAGCTCGTGAGGCGTGGCTGCCATCCGGCGACCGCCTTCCGCATCCTGCTCTGATTTGCAACCTGTGTAGGCGGGACAGCTAGCACCCACTACGGCGCCTGAGTCGTCGGCTTGCCCGTTTGGAGCCGGAGCGTTCCCGAGCCGAGGGCGACGCCGAGCAGGATCAATGCGAGTCCGGTGAGTTCCGCTGCGCTGATGTGCTCGCCGAGCAGTATGGCTCCGTAGACGAGAGCGATTCCGGGCAGGAGGTAGGTCACGAGACTGACGCGGCGGGCGCCGTGCAGCGCGATCACGTGGAACAGGATCAGGTTGGCGAGCGCGGTACCGAAGACGGCGAGAAGCAGCAGTGATCCGGCTGCGCCTGCAGTGGGCATCTCGACCGGGTGTTGGGCGATGCCGAAGGGGAGCAGCATGCAGCCCGCGGCAAGGAGCGAGCCTGTCGCGAGCACCGACCCCGACGTCGTCCCCCGCAGACGTAGCTGGCTGAAGATTCCGGCAGAAGCGTAGAAGACCGAAGCAAGCACGACGGCGAGGACGCCGATGATTGCCGTGGCGTTGTCGCCGGGTGCCACACCGGCGACGAAGGCGGCCCCCACGAGGCCGATGCCGATTCCGACGATCCTGGTCGCACTCACACGCTCGTGTGGAAGGAACCGGAGGCCGATCAGCAGCGAGAAGAGCGGGACGGTCGCCTGCGCGATCGAGGCGATGCCCGAGTCGATATGGGTCTCGCCCCACGCGACGAGCCAGAACGGAACGGCGGCGTTGAGCACCCCGAGCACGATGCACGCGAGCCAGGCCGTGCGGATCTCGGCGACGGCCCTCGACAAGCCCATCGTCGCCGTCAGGTAGCCCAGGAGGACGAACCCGGCGAACAGTGCCCGCGCGCTCATCAGCGAGGCCGGGGAGAATCCACCGTCCACGCCGACCTTGATGAACAGATACGACGCGCCCCAGAGGAAGGCGAGCGTCAGGATCATGGGCCAGTAGCGACGGGTCATCTGGCGAGGCTAGCTGCCCTGGCTCGCGCGAGACCGGTCGCCAGAGCGGTGCCCGTGAGAACGAGTGCGAGGCCGACGAGAGCGGGCACGGTGACCGACTCGTCGAGCAGCACCGCTCCGTAGACGAGAGCGATCGCCGGGACGAGATAGGTGACGAGTATCGCGCGGGAGGCGCCCGAACTCTCGATGATCGAGAAATAGAGGAGGTAGGCGATACCCGAGCCGAAGACCCCGAGCGAGAGGACGGCAAGCAGCACCTGCGTCGGCGGCAGCGTGTCGGGCAGTTGGGTCAGGCCGACCGGTGCGAGCAGGAGGGATGCGAGCGCGAGTTGCCCGAATGACACCTGCAGCGCGGGCACTCCGCGCATTGTGCTCCCTGCGTAGAGGGCCGAAAACGCGTAACAGAGCGCGACCCCGATCACGGCGAAGGTGGCGATGAGGTCGCCACCTGTCTGGAAGCCGATCAGGAGCACGACACCTGCAAATCCGATGAAGACTCCGAGCAGACGCGCGCCGGTGACGCGCTGCGTTCTGTCCATCCGTATGGCGAGGATCACCGTGAAGAGCGGCGCCGCCGCCTGGATCACCGCGGTCAGGCCCGAATCGAGGCTCGTCTCGGCGAAGCCGAGCAGCCAGAACGGAACGGCGTTGTTGAGCGCGGCGAGGACGAGAAGTGGCAGGAGAAGACCCCTCAACGGCCCGATCCCGCCCTTCCGCACAAGCAGCGCGAGGAGCAGGAGCGCTCCGGCCACGACGCGTCCGAGAGCAACGACGGAGGGCTCGAGTACGTCGATGCTCACCTTGATCAGCAGGAACGACCCACCCCAGATAGCAGAGAGGAGCAGCAGGAGAAGCAGGTCGCGACGGCTCACGGTGCGTCGAGGGTAGACGCGGCGGGAGCCACGCGTGCCAGAAACCGGCGCGAGAGGCCGGCTCGGCCAACGATGCCTCGCCCGGCTCGCCCGGCTCGTTCGTCGAGGGCACACCGTGCAGAGATGCGGGTCATCCTCCGCCGTATGCCTCGCCGGGTAAGATGCTGGTCCTGAGCTACATCGCGGAACAGCCGATCCATCGTCAACTCGGCCTCACGGACGGGGAGAACGCGCGTATCCTGGACCTGCTGGAGCGTGAGCCGAATCACTTCGAGCTCGCCGTCTTCTCGCTCCTCTGGTCGGAGCATTGCGGCTACAAGCACTCTGCGCTCCTGCTCAAGCGCCTCCCGAGTGCCGGCGCCCGGGTGCTGCAGGGGCCGGGCGAGAACGCGGGCGTCCTCGACCTCGGGGAAGGCCTTGCCGTCACGTTCAAGGCCGAGAGCCACAACCATCCGTCCGCCGTCGAGCCGTTTCAGGGTGCGGCGACGGGAGTGGGTGGGATCCTGCGCGACATCATCGCCATGGGCGCACGGCCGATAGCGCTTCTCGACGGACTGCGCTTCGGCGCACCCGACGCCCATTTCTCCCGCGCGGTCGCCGGAGTCGGTTCCTACGGCAACTCGGTCGGCGTGCCAAACGTCGGGGGAGAGGTCGTCTTCGACGACGCGTATGCCTCCAACTGCCTCGTCAACGCGATGTGCGTGGGCCTTCTCCCGGTTGACGCGGTGATGAGCGCGAGGGCGGATACGGCGGGAGCCCTGCTCGTTCTCTACGGTGCGACGACGGGGAGAGACGGGATCGGTGGCGCCTCCGTCCTCGCAAGCCAGGAGCTCGGCGAGGAGGCCGCCGACAAGCGGCCGTCGGTGCAGGTCGGCGACCCGTTCACCGGCAAGCGGCTGATCGAGGTCTCGGTGGAGCTCGTAGACCGTGGGTTGGTGCTGTCGCTGCAGGACTGCGGCGCTGCCGGCCTCGCTTCGTCGCTTTCCGAGATGGCCGCCGACTTCGGCATCGACGTGCACCTCGACCGGGTGCCCCGGCGCGAGGGCGGGATGGAGCCCTGGGAGGTCATGATCTCCGAGTCGCAGGAGCGGATGGTGGCCATCGTCGCGCCCGGTCGGCTTGCCGAGGTCGAGGCGGTGATCGACCGCTGGGGGCTCCACCGTGCCGGGATCGGCGAGGTGACCGAGACGGGTGAGCTGCGGGCGTTCTGGCACGGTGCCGAGGTAGGTGCGATTCCCGCCCGCTTCCTCACCGAGGACTGCCCGAGGTACGTCGTCGAGTGCGAGCCGCGGCCGCCGTCGCCCGAGGTCGAGCTGGCGGACCTGCCGGCGACGGCCGAGTTGCTCCTCGGTCTGCTCGGCTCCGACGCTCTGCGGTCGCGGGCGTTCGTGACGCGCCGCTACGACCAGCTCGTCCAGTCACGCACCGTGCGCCGCCCGGGCCTCGACGCTGCCGTGCTGCGGCTGCGGCCGTCCTACCGCGGCCTCGCTCTCACCCTCGACGGCACCGGGCGCCTCGGCTCGCTCGACCCGTTCGCCGGTGGGGCTGCAGCGATCCTCGAGGCTGCTCGCAACATCGCCTGCGCAGGTGGTGACCCGCTCGGTTTCACCGACTGCCTCAACTTCGGCAACCCCGAGAAGCCGGAGGTCGGATGGGAGCTCTCCGAGTCGATCGAGGGAATGGCACAGGCGTGCGAGGCGCTCGGGCTGCCGATCGTCTCCGGGAACGTCTCGCTCTACAACGATACCGACGGCCGTTCGATCCCACCCACACCCGTGGTCGGTTGCGTCGGCCTCGTCCCGGATGTTCGGCGCGTCCCTGGCCGGTGGCAGTCCGGTGACGTGATCCTGCTTGCCTCGGCAGGGGCTCCCGCGTTGCCGGGGTCGGAACTTCAGGCCCGCTACGGGAAGGTCTCGGGGTCGCCCCCTGCCTTCGACCTCGCCGCCGAGGCTGCGCTCGTTCGCTTCGTGGTTGACGTGGCTTCACGGTGCACGCTTGCGCACGACGTCTCGGACGGTGGCCTTGCGGTCGCGCTGGCCGAGGCGGCGCTGCACTCGAATCTCGGCGCGCTGCTCGATCTCCCGTCTGATCCGGTCTCGCTCTTCGGGGAAGGCCCCGGTCAGGTGATCCTGGCTGTCCCGTTCGGCCGCGCCGAGGAGATCGTCTCGCGCCCCGGCATCGGTCTGAGGCGCATCGGTGAGGTCGAAGGTGACGCGATCCTCGGTGTTCCTGTCTCCGACCTCCGATCCGTCTGGGAGCGTGAGGAGTAGAGATGTGTGGAGTCTTCGGTATCCGCTCGGTCGATCGCGATGTCGCGCGGCTCACTTATTTCGCCCTTTTCGCATTGCAGCACCGGGGGCAGGAGTCGGCGGGCATCGCCGTCTCGGAGGGCGGGCGGCTCACCGTGCTTCGCGACATGGGCCTCGTCGCGCAGGTCTTCAACGAGCAGCAACTCCAGGCTCTTCCGGGTGAGGTCGCAATCGGGCATACCCGCTACTCCACGACGGGGGGTGCGCACTGGTCGAACGCCCAGCCGCTCGTTCATCATGGACGGTCGCGTACGATTGCCCTCGGCCACAACGGCAACCTGACGAATGCAGGCGCCTTGCGGGAGGAGCTCATTGCGGACGGGATCCGACTCGGCTCGACGTCGGACACCGAGGTCATCGCGGCGTTGATCGCGCGCGACCCGGCTCCGCTACCTGACGCCGTCGCAGCCACGATGGCGCGCCTCGAAGGCGCATACTCGGTTGTTGCCCTCGTGGACGACACGCTCGTCGCCTTCCGCGACCGGCACGGCATCCGGCCTCTTACCCTGGGTCACCTCGGGGGAGACATGGTGGTCGCATCCGAGAGCTGCGCCTTCGACCTGATCGGCGCCACCGTTGACCGCGACGTTCGGCCGGGTGAGGTTCTCTGGTTCGACGGTGCGGGAATGCACAGCACCCAGGCGCTCCCGGAAGGACGCGGGGCGGCCTGCATCTTCGAGCACGTCTACTTCGCCCGCCCCGATTCGCGCCTCGACGGCAGCGAGGTCTATTCGAGCAGGGTGCGGATGGGGCGGCAACTCGCGGTCGAGGCGCCCGCTGTCGCCGACCTCGTGATGTCGATCCCCGACTCGGGCACGCCCGCCGCGATCGGATTTGCGCGGGCGTCGGGAATCCCGTACGAGGAGGGGCTGATCAAGAACCGCTACGTCGGCCGCACGTTCATCCAGCCCGACCAGGAGTTACGCAGGCAGGGGATCAAGCTCAAGTTCAACCCGCTCGACGAGATCGCAGGGCAACGTGTCGTCGTCGTTGACGACTCGATCGTGCGGGGCAACACGATGCAGCAGCTCGTGACGATGCTCTTCGAGGCGGGTGCCACCGAGGTGCACGTTCGGATCTCGTCTCCGCCCGTCGTGTCGCCGTGCTTCTATGGCATCGACATGGCCGACGAGGACGAGCTGGCCGCTGCGCACCGTTCGGTCGAGGAGATGCGCGAGCGGATCGGTGCGACCTCGCTTCACTACCTCTCGTTGGAGGGCATGCAGACCGCCACACGCCTGCCCGAGAACTCGGTGTGTCGCGCCTGCTTCACGCGCGACTATCCGGCGGCGGTGCCGTCAAGCGCGGACAAGATGCGATTCGAGACCGCCGTCGTCTAGGCGGAGGACGCTGCGAGGCCGTGCGCCTCGAGGCCCGGATGAACACTCCAGAGCGCCACCTCACCCCCTTCGTTGCGCTCGAGGTATCGACCGCGTTGAGCGGCGCCGGAAACGGAGTCACGGTGGTTGCGTTCCCGTGGCTCGTGCTCGAGCTGACGGGGAGCGCGTCGGCCGCAGCGGCGATCGGGGCGGTCACCCTGGCCCCTCTGTTGTTCACGTCGCTCATCTCCGGCACCCTCGTTGACATTCTCGGCAGGCGCAGGGTGTCGGTCGGGAGCGATCTGCTCTCGTTCCTCAGCGTCGCAGCGATCCCGATCCTGAGCAGCCTCGTCGGGCTGAGTTTTTCCCTTCTCGCTGTCCTCGCGGTGATTGGCGCGACCTTCGATCCCGCCGGGCTCACTGCTCGCGAGTCGATGCTGCCCGAGGCGGCGCGTGCCGCCGACCTTCAGCTCGAGCGTGCAAACGGGATCCACGAGGCGACCTGGGGCATTGCTTACATCGTCGGCCCGGGCGTGGGCGGGATCCTGATCGCCCTCGTCGGTGCGAGAAATGCCTTCTGGGCGACAGCCGTATTCTTCATTCTCTCGGCGCTCCTGATGTTTGCGGTGCGAGTCCCGGGAGCGGGGCGGCCGCTCGAGCACGGGCGCCTGCTGGACTTCTGGCCGGCGACCAGGGAGGGTCTCGTCTTCCTCTGGCGGGAGCCGGTTCTCCGGAGCACCGCGGTCATGACGGCGCTCCTCGTAGGCTTCTGGCTCCCGGTCGAGGGTGTTCTCCTGCCGGTCTACTTCCAGGCCAGGCACCAGCCGGGCGGGCTCGGCGCAGTTCTCGCGTCGATCAGTGCGGGAGCCGTCATCGGCGCCCTCGTCTATGCCGCGGCCGGAGCAAGGATGCGGCGGCGTACCGTTCTGAACGCCGCACTCCTCGGGATGGCGACCGCGGTCGTCGGGATGGCCTTCCTGCCACCGCTGCCGGCCCTGCTCGCCTTCGGGTTCGTCTCCGGGTTGATGTACGGGCCGATCAACCCGATCAAGAACGTGGCTCTGCAGCAGCGCACTCCGGACAGGCTTCGCGGGCGCGTCCTCGGGCTCTCGACGTCGATCGCCTTCGTTGCAGGCCCGGCGGGCTATCTCCTTGTCGGGCCGCTGATCGATCGGGTCGGACTGCGCGAATCGTTCCTCATCCTCGCGGGAGGCCTGCTCGCCGTGGCCGTCGGATCGTTCGCGGTGACGGCGTTCAAGGGCCTCGATGAAATCCCGGACGAGACGATCCGGGCAGGCCGCTAGGCTCGAAGCCATGCCCTCACCAGATCACACCTATGCCGGTGCCGGTGTGTCGCTCGCGACCGCCGACGCGATCGTCGATCGCCTCCGTGCAGCGGTCGCCTCGACTGCGACGCCCGCTGTTGCAGGTGCGTTCGGCGCCTTCGCCGGTCTCTTCGCGATCGACGACCGGCGCCTGCTCGCGGCCTCGACGGACTCGGTCGGGTCGAAGCTCGTGCTTGGCCGCCGCGGTGGCCGGCTACGCTGGTGCGGGGCCGATCTCGCCGCGCACTGCATCAACGACGTGCTCACCACCGGAGCAGAGCCACTCTTCTTCCTCGACTACGTGGCCGCCAACACGATCGACGTCGAGCAGGTAGCCGAGTTGATCGAGGGGGCCGCGGACGTCTGCCGCGTTGCCGGGTGCGCGATCCTCGGCGGCGAGACGGCGGAGCTTCCCGGCATCTACCGCGACGGCGAGATCGACTTCTGCGGCACCGCGGTCGGCGTTGTCGATCGAGATCGCGTCGTTGACGGTTCGCGGGTCGAGGAGCGAGACGTCGTCGTCGGGTATCCATCGGCGGGCGTGCATGCCAACGGCTTCTCGCTCGTCCGGAAGATCGTCGGCGACGGAGCGTTCGATGCCGACCTGCTCCTGCCACCCACCCGGCTCTACCTCGACGACATTCGAGCGCTGCGTGCCCGTGCCGACGTGCGGGCACTCGCGCACGTCACCGGCGGTGGGATAGCCGGAAACCTGGGCCGCGTCGTTCCGGACGGCCTCGGTGCGGTCATCGACCCATCCTCCTGGGAGCGGCCAGAGGTGTTCGGCTGGCTCGCCGGCAACGGCGTTGCCGAGGACGAGTTGCGGCGCGTCTTCAACATCGGAATCGGCTACTGCGCGATCATCCCGGCAGCCGACGTCCACGAGGACGATCTCGTGATCGGCCGCATCGTGCGTGGCGGCGGAGTGGCCTGGGAATGACACACCCGAAGGCGACGCACACGCTCGGCGTCGGGGTGCTCGTCAGCGGCACGGGTTCCAACCTCCAGGCCCTGATCGACGCGGAGATCACGGTAGTCGCAGTGGCCTCGAACGTGGCCGGAGTGCCGGCTCTCGAGCGAGCTCTCGCGGCAGGGATTCCGACCGGTGTCTTCCCGCTCGAGGATTACGCAGGTAGGAACGAGCGCGATGCCGCGATGGCCGAGTGGCTCTCGTCACTCGGAGTCGGCCTCGTCGTCTGCGCGGGCTACATGCATCTCCTGCGGCCCGTGTTCCTCACCCGCTTCCCCGGTAGAGTCGTCAACGTGCATCCGGCCCTGCTCCCAGCTTTCCCCGGAGCCGCTGCCGTCGAGGACGCTCTGGCGGCCGGTGTTACCGAGACGGGGGCGACGGTGCATCTCGTTGACGAGGGCATCGACACGGGCGCAGTGCTCCGGCAGGAGGCGGTGCCCGTGCTTCCCGGGGACACGGCCGAGACCCTGCATGCCCGTATCCGGGTCGTCGAGCATCGTCTGGTATCCGAGGTCGTGCGGGAGTTGATCGCCCGGTGAGACGCGCCCTGCTCTCGGTCTACGACAAGACGGGCATCGCCGCGTTCGCTCGGGGCCTTTGCAGCCTCGACTTCGAGATCGTCGCGAGCGGTGGCACCGCGCAACTGCTCGCGGACGAGGGCATTCCGGTGACCCCGCTCGAGGAGTTGACGGGCTTCGCCGAGATGCTCGGCCATCGCGTCGTCACACTCCACCCGGCCATCCACGGCGGCATCCTTGCCCGCCGCAGCGTGCCGGAGGACGTTGCCGATCTCGAAATGCACGGGATCGAGCCGATCGACCTCGTCTGCGTCAATCTCTACCCCTTCGAGCAGACGGTGGCGCGGTTCGACGTGGAGTGGGACGAGGCGATCGAGAAGATCGACATCGGGGGCCCGGCACTTCTCCGCGCCGCGGCCAAGAACCACGCTGATGTGATTCCCGTATGTCGGCCCGCGGACTACGACCGTGTGCTCGCCGGGTTGCGTGAGGGTGGCGTGTCGGTCGAGACTCGCCGCGAGCTTGCGGCGCGCGTGTTCGCGACGACTGCGGCCTACGACAGCTCGGTCACGCAGTGGCTCTCACGGGGCCTTGGTTTCCCCGAGACTCTCGTGCCGGTGCTCGATCGCGCGCTCGACCTCTCCTACGGTGAGAACCCGCACCAGCAAGCCGCCTACTACGCGCAGCGCGGCGCCCGAACCCATCTGCTTTCACGGGTCGAGCAGATCCACGGCAAGCCTCTCTCGTTCAACAACCTCAACGACCTGTCGGCGGCCCGGCTCCTCTCTCTCGAGCTCGACCGACCGGCGTGCGTCATCGTCAAGCATGCGAACCCGTGTGGGGTGGGTGTGGCGGACACGATCGAGGAGGCGTATGCAAAGGCGCTTGCCGGTGATCCGGTGTCGGCGTTCGGCGGTGTCGTCGTGCTGACGCGACCGGTGAGCGCAGCGCTCGGGGAGCGGCTCGTGGAGCAGTTCATCGAGGTGCTGTTCGCCCCGGGCTATGACACTGCCGCTGTCGATGTTCTCGTGCAGAAGCCCGGCGTGCGCATCCTCTACGACGGGGAACGACGGACGGCCGACCCGTCCGAATGGGACCTGAAACGTGTGCTCGGCGGCATGCTCGTGCAGGAACGAGATTGTGGCCCCGATCCGCTGGATGCGATGGAGGTCGTCTGTGGAGAGGTGGCTCCGGCGACATGGGACGATCTGCTCTTCGCCTGGACCGTCGTGAAGCACACTCTTTCGAATGCGATCGTGATCGCCCGCGACGGCCAGACGCTCGGAGTGGGGGCGGGGCAGATGAGCCGGGTTGACGCGGTACGGATCGCCGTCGAGAAGGCGCGCGAGCACGGGCACTCACTCGACGGCGCCGTCCTCGCCTCCGACGCGTTCTTCCCCTTCGCGGACGGCCCCGGGATCGCGCTCGACGCAGGCATCCGGGCGTTCATCCAGCCCGGCGGCTCGAAGCGTGACGATGAGGTCGCTGCGGTCGCGCGTGATGCCGGCGCAGCGATGGTGCTTACCGGCCGCAGGCATTTTCGCCACTGACAGACCGCGCCGAAGCACAGTGCAGGCACGACGTTCGGCGCCGGCGCCGCTCGTACCGGCAGCATGCGCGTAGTGTTCGGCCCATGAGTCGCACGTACCCGGTTCTGCTCGACCTCGTCGGAGGGACGCCAATCGTGCGGCTCGACCGGTTTGGCGCCGATGTGCCGCCGACGCTGCTTGCGAAGCTCGAGTTCCTGAACCCCGGCGGGTCGAACAAGGATCGGATCGGGCTCGCGATGATCGAGGCGGCCGAGCGCGAGGGCAAGCTTCGCCCCGGCGGCACGATCGTCGAGCCGACGTCCGGCAACACCGGCGTCGGGCTCGCAATCGCCGCGGCCCTGAAGGGCTACCGCTGCATCTTCGTGATGCCCGACAAGATGAGCCAGGAGAAGATCTCCACGCTCCGTGCCTACGGCGCCGAGGTCGTGATCACCCCGACCGCCGTTGACCACGACTCGCCCGAGTCGTACTACTCGGTCTCGGACCGGCTGGCCGAGGAGATCCCCGGCGGCTTCAAGCCCGACCAGTACTCGAATATGGCGAACCCGGAGGCGCACTACCTGACGACCGCCCCCGAGATCTGGGAGCAGACCGACGGCGGTCAGATCGACGCGATCGTGATCTCCGTCGGCACGGGCGGCACGATCTCGGGGGTCGGGCGCTACTTCAAGGAGCATCGGCCCGAGGTGCGGATCATTGGCGCCGACCCCGAGGGCTCGGTCTACACCGAAGACGCCGATCACCCGCTCGGCCCCTACCTCGTGGAGGGCATCGGCAAGGACACCTGGCCCGAGACGATGAATCCCGAGGTCGTAGACGAGTGGATTCGCGTCTCCGATCGCGACTCGTTCCTCACGGCGCGGCGCCTCTCGCGCGAAGAGGGGCTTCTCGTGGGCGGTTCCTGCGGTTCGACGGCATGGGCGGCGCTTCAGGTTGCCACCCACCTAGGCCCCGAAGCACGCGTGCTGATGCTCCTGCCGGACGGCGGCCGCTCGTACCTCTCAAAGTTCTACGACGACAACTGGATGCTCCAGTACGGCTTCATGGAGCGGACGACGCCGACGCCGGCGGTGGACGAGGTGCTGCGATTCAAGCGGGGCGAGGAGACGGATCTCCCCGATCTCGTCACGATCGAGTCCACGAAGAAGGTCGGCGCGGCGATCGAGCTGATGCAGCGCTACGGCATCTCCCAGTTGCCCGTCGTCCGACACGGGGCGGCCGAGGTGCTTACCGACATCGTCGGCTCCATCCAGGAGCGCAGCCTCCTCGACCGTGTTTTCAAGAACCCGGATGCGCTCAACGAGGACATCGCCGCCGCGATGCAGCCACCGCTCTCCGGGGTTGACGTACGTGCCTCACTCGATGACGTGTTCGCCGATCTCTCGGGGCCGAACGCAGCTGTCGTTGTCGGTATTGCCGGAAAGCCGGTGGCAATCCTGACCCGTTCCGACCTGCTGGATTTCCTTGCTCACCGACGTACGCATGTCGATCTGGCCTAGGCGACCGTCACTTCTCCCCGGTGGCTGGAGCTGCCGCGCCGGCCTTGAGAGCCACGGGCTCCGTGGTGCTGCGGCTCTCGCTGCGAATCGTGACGAAGACGGCACCGATCACGATCACGGCACCGACCGCTGTCGCCGGGTCGAGGCTCTCACCGAGAAAGAGGCCGCCGAGGACGATCGCGACCAGCGGGTTGACGTACTGGTGGGTGACGACCTTTGAGATCGGTGCATTGTGCAGAAGCCACGCGTAGGCGGTGAACGCGATCAGCGACCCGAACACGACGAGGTAGAGCCACGCTGCGAACGAGGCCGTCGAGACCTCGTTGACCGAGATCTCTCTCCCGTCTCCGAGGGCGAGAGCAATGACGACGAGCACGCAGCCGCCGCCGAACATCTCGTACACCGTGGCAACGAGGGGGTCTTTCGGCAGAGGCACCCGTCGTGAGATGAACGAGCCCGTTGACCACGCGATCGAGGCTGCGAGCATCATCGCGAGGCCAATCGCCACGTCTCCGCCGGAGATGCCGGTTGGAGCGATGATCAACACGAGGCCGGCGAGACCGACGACGGCACTGAGCTTCGTCGCAGTCGCAACGTGTTCGCGTGCGAGCGTGCGCCAGAGGATCACCTGCAGCGGCACCGAGCCGGCGATGATCGCGGCGACGCTCGAATCGACCCTGGTCTCCGCGACCGTAACGACCCCGACGCCGCAGGCGAGCAACAGGATCCCGATTCCGGCTGCGGCACGGGCCTCCCGCCACGGCACCCGCAGCGGTGTCCGCCGCACCGCGAGGATCGCCGTGAGGAGCAGTCCGGCAACCGTGAAGCGCATCCCCGACGAGAGAAGAGGGGGCAACGTCTCGACCGACACCTTGATTGCGAAGTACGTCGAGCCCCAGACGATGTAGACGATCCCGAGGGCCAACCAGACCTTCCAGCCGCGTTCCATCTCCTGTCTACCGCCCTTGCTCTGTCATTCCATCTACAACGTACCGGGGCTGCAGCCCCACCTCGTTCGTCGCGCGTTCCGCCGCCCGCGCTCGTCCCGCCTGTCCGTGTACTGCCCTCGGGCCGGTCACGCGGCCCGGGTAGTGCGAGAACGCGGCAGCGGCTGTGGCCAGTCAGTGCCTCACCGTCGAAGCCCTGTAGCGCATGTGCGGCAGGGATCTCGGGATGGTTTGCGCAGAGCGGCGCGTCGGTCGTCTCGACGACGGCGAACTCGAGCCCGAGTCCTTCGGGGTCGTCGAAGGAAAGGCGGCCTTCCGCGCGGTGGGTTTGAACGCTCTCTGTGGCGAGCCGGTCCTGCCAGAAGTCCAGGGCGTCGTTGGAGGCGACGCGGAAGGTGATCGTATGAGCCATCCCGGCGCCCGCGCGCCCGCGTCGGGCACCGGGGCGCTCGAAGAACGTCACCTCCGAACCCGGACTGCCCGCAGCGTCGCTGTAGAAGATGTGAGTGACATCAGGTTGATCCTGATACGGCACGTTCTGAATGTTGTGGAGGCCAAGAACCTGCGTGTAGAAATACCGATTGTCAGGCGCGTCGCCCGTGATGCAGGACAGGTGGTGGATACCTGCTAGAAGCACGTGGCGCCACCGAAGTGGCGTCGAGAAGTCAGTCTGACCATCAACGATTCGTGATACTCATCATGAAGCGAGCCTCTCTTTGAACATGCAAATATCTTCTGTCGATTTCTCACTCTCCGCCACTGAACCCGCCGCATGGCGTGGCATGCTCCGCTCCCACGCCGCCGTCGTAGGAGACCTCGACAGGGATCTTCGTGCAAGGCAGGTGCTTCCGCCGCACGGATACGAGACTCGCCTGAGGCTCGCCGATGAACCCAATGGGCGGCTACGGATGTCAGGTCTCGCGGCCTCTTGCATGCCCAGTCAGAGTGGGTTGACACGTCTCGTGGAGAGCCTCGTCCCGGGTACGACGGCAGAGTGACCAGGCTCTCCGCATGAAGATCGGCATCGTAGTGCCGTTCTCGTGGTCGTTCTGGGGCGCAGTCGTCGAACACGCCGAACTCCAGGCCGAGGCGCTCGAGGCGCGCGGCCACAACGTCCGGCTCATCATGGGCAACGACCCACCGGGTCAGTTCACGCGTGTGCTGCATCCGCGGGTCGGCCGGCACGGGAACCCGCCGCCGAACGTGATTCCGATCGGACGCACGGTGATCGTTCCTGCCAACGGCTCGTTGCCGAACATCGTGCTCAGCCCGAGGGCTATTTTCCGGATCCGCCGCGTGCTCGAACGCGAGCGTTTCGACGTGTTGCACCTGCACGAACCGATGACGCCGGTGACCTGTATCTCGGTTCTCGCACTTGCTACAACGCCTGTGGTCGCAACGCATCACGCATCGGGCAACCTCGGCTACATGAAGATGGCGCTTCCTGTTCTGGGCTTCCTTGCCAGCCGGATAGACAGGCGGATCGCGGTATCTGAGCGAGCGCGAGACTCGGCCGCCCGGTGGCTGCCTGGCGACTACGAGATCGTCCCCAACGGCGTGCTCATCCCCGACAAAGCCGACCCGACCGGGCGCGAGCACTCGATCACGTTTGCAGGCCGCCAGGAGACGCGAAAGGGGCTCCAGGTGCTTCTGCGTTCCTGGCCCGAGACCTATCGGCGTACGGGGGCCCGACTCCGGATCTGCGGGTCGGATCCACTCGCGGTACGACTTCTTCTCACCCGCCTCCGCATCCCGGACGAAGGGATCGACATCCTCGGGTTTCTCTCTCAGGAGGAGTTGACGGCGCTGCTCTCGCGCACGAAGGCACTCATCGCCCCGTCGCTCGGCGGCGAGAGCTTTGGCATGGTTCTGACCCGTGCCTACGCCTGTGCGCTGCCGGTCGTTGCATCGGACATTCCGGGGTATCGCGAGGTGCTCACGCGCGAGGCAGCAGTCTCCGTCCCGCCCGACGATCCGGCGGCCCTTACCGAGGCGATCGTCGCACTCCTCGGCGATGAGCAGCGGCGCGCTGCGATGGGCGCCGCGGCCCGTGAGGTTGCGCTCGAGCGCTATGCGTGGAGTGACATCGCCGGGCGCCTGGAGGGGTTGTACGAGGCCACGATCGCGGGTGTCCGGGTGCAGGCTGCATGAAGCGACTCGGTGATCTTGCGCGGAACCCCTGGGCTCTCGGGATCCTCGTTCTTGTCTCGCTCGTCGGTTCGATCGTTGCCGTCTGGTGGCGTGGGCCTGAATGGGGAGCCGTCTACCACGCATTCGATTTCGTCGTCTGGCGCTGGGTCGCGATCGGGATTCTGCTCAATCTGCTCTCGGTGCTGGCGCGGGCCTTCTCGTGGCGACTGACGATCAACCAGGCGTTGCCTCCGCCGCACCCGAGCTTCGGGCAGGTCTTCTCGGCCTTCGGGATAGGCCTGCTCGGCAACGCGGTGTTGCCCGCGCGTGCCGGCGAACTGGCGCGCGTCGCGGTGCTGCGGCGCCACCTTCCGCCCCGCAAGGGGACGAGTGCGACCCTGCTCGGGACGGTCTTCGCCCACCGGCTGTTCGACCTCTTCCCCGTCGCGATACTCGTTATCTGGGTGCTCCTGACGGCGAAGATCCCTCACTGGGCCGTGACGAGCCTCGTCATCTTCGGGGTCGTCGGGTTCGTCCTGCTTACCGTCGGTCTCGTCTCCGCGGGGGTCGGGCACGGGCGCGTCCACGACGGGATGGGGAACCTCAGCGCCCTCGTGACCATGGGCCGCCAGGGGCTTGCTGTTCTCCGGAAGCCGCTTCCGGCGGTGGCAGCGGCGTCCTTCCAGTGCCTCGGTTGGTTGCTGCAGCTCTTTGCGGTCTGGGCCGTGATGGAGGCGTTCAGCCTCGACCTGCCCCTGCCTGCAGCGGGCCTCGTCCTCGTGCTGATGAACGTCGCCACGATCTTCCCGCTGTGGCCCGGCAACATCGGCCTGCTCCAGGCGGCAGTGGCCCTGCCGCTCGTGCAGTACGGCGTCCCCTACGGAACGGGCTTCGCCTACGGACTCGTGCTCCAGGCCGTCGAGATGTCGGTGGGCGTCGGCGTCGGGCTCGTCTTCCTCGCGCGTGAGGGAATCTCATTCGCCTCGCTGAAGGCGATGGAGGAGGAGGAGGAGGAGGAGATCCTTGCGGCTGCAGCGCAGAGCCTCTAGCACCGGCGTGCATGCGGCGCTGCGGCTTCGGACACCGCACTCAGAGCTTGATAATGCTCAGATCGAACAAGCTGATCCGCGCTGCGATCACCTGTTCGGCCGTCGCCAGTGTCGGCTCGTGCCCGGTGACGGCCGCAACGAACTCGTCGCGCTCGAGGGCGAGCAGCGTCACGTCGGTCGTGGCGGTCACCGTTGCCGTGCGCGGCACGTCGCGTAGAAGGTCGATGCCGCGCAGGAGCTCCAGGTGGGCGGGCGCGGCGGTTCTGCGGTCGATCGATCGGAGTGCCCTGGCCGCCACGAGAGCGAGGCATGGCAGCAGCAGGCCGGAGAGGATCAGCGCGGGCCAGTACCGCGTCAGGCACGGCTCGCTGCATGATCGTGAGGGCGTTGATATCCACGATCGAGTTGCCGAGTCCGACGAGAGCGAGTGCGACGAGTGCGACGGGCACAGAGGATGTCACTCCGATCAGGATGAGCGGGAGGCCGAAGACGGCCAGACCGGTTCCGAAGTCGGCAGCGAGTCGCCCACGCGTGGCGAGGACGAGTGCGACGAAGCCACCGATGAGGCCGCCGACACCGATCGCCGCATTCAGGTATTCGACACCCGCGGCCTCAACGTGAAGGAGTTCGAGCGCGCTCACGATGACGAGGACGCCGAGTGCACCGGCAACCAGCGTCTGGCCGCAGTAGAGCCCTGACAGCACGAGAAGGTCGTGGTTCCCTGCGAGGGCCCTGAAGCCGGCCGTGACCCCACCCTCGGAGGAGTGATCGTGCTGTTGCGCCTCGTCAGGCGCCGGAGTCGAACCGCCGCGCACCGCACACACGAGGAGCGCCGAAGCGACGAACGAGAGAGCGTTGACCGCGAAGACCGTTTCGATACTGGTGAAGGCGAGCAGGATCCCGCCGAGAGCCGGTCCCAGGAACGCGCCCACCGACTCGAGCGTGGTCGAGACGACGTTTGCAGCGGTCAACTCTGCGGCATTGCGGACGAGGTGTGGCAGGAGTGCGGCTTGCGCAGGCCGAAATGCGGTTCCCGTCACGGTCGAGAGGCCGACTATCGCGTAGACGACGTAGGCAGACCAGCCCTGCCAGATCGTCAGGGCTGCAGCCACCATCAGCGCCGCCCTGACTCCGTCGGCTGCGATCATCACGAGCTTGCGCGAGTAGCGATCTGCTAGGCCGCCGAGGAACGGCGATGCAATCGCGGCCGGAATCATCTGGACGACGCTCACAATGTCTACCGCTGCAGCACCACCCGGGCTATACGCCTAGTGCGTGCCGGGTTAGCTCCAAGTGGCCGGTCAGGCGATGCGGTCGATGATCTGGCGGTAGGTGACCGGTTTGTGTGCGAGCCCGAGTCCGAGGAGGGTCTGGAAGCCGGCCATCGGGGAGCCGCGACGGTTGTGGCGGAAGGTGTACTCGTCGAGATAGACAGGCAGGTGTGCGGGCGAGACGCCGCGGTGGGTGCCGTGCATCCACGCCTTCAGGTTGCTGATCGCTCGGTGGGCGCGGGGCAGGAGCTGCTCGCCGGGCGTCGCGGCGGTCTGGGCGCGACGGTGGTGGTCGTAACCGTGCTTGGCCAGTCCCCGATAGGACTGCAGTCCGTCGGTGTGGACGATCGCCCCCTTTTGCGTGGTGGCCTTGGTGAACGCCAGCAGCGATGGCCCGGAGGCGTCGGGGAGCACCGCGAGCCGGACGCGCCCGGAGCCGCGTCCGCGGACCTCGATCGCGACGCCGCACAGCACCTTCCTGCCGCGCTGCCGCCCGCCCTTGAGGCCT